>NZ_JASCOR010000100.1 GCF_029959445.1 Stenotrophomonas sp. PS02298
TTAAACCCCCGGGGCCCAAGAACCCGGCTTTTGTCGGCCCGGCGAACCCCGCGAAGCTCGTACCCCTTCATGCCCCCCAGTCCAATGGCTGTCTCATTGGCACCAGCTTCGCGGCTTACGCCGCTCCTACAAAAGAAATCAAGCTGTATACGCCAGCCTTCACCTCGCCTGCGCGACACTGCGCATTCCGAAGCGGAGGCAGCCCATGGCAACCGAAACCGTACGCGGCAGAACCGTCACCATCCATTTCGACGGCGAGCGTTGCATCCACTCGCGCAACTGCGTGCTCAGCCATCCGGATGTATTCGTGCCCAACGTGGTCGGCGAATGGATACACCCCGATGCGGTCGCCCCCGAAGAAGTGGCACTGATCGCGCGCAACTGTCCCTCCGGCGCCATCCGCTACGAATACAACGACGGCACGCATAGCGAACCGGCACCGGTAGTGAACCTGGTGCACATCCGCGAGAACGGCCCCCTCGCCTTTACCGCACCTTTACTGATCGCCGGCAAGGACGAAGGCATGCGCGCTACGCTATGCCGCTGCGGCGAATCGCATAACAAACCCTTCTGCGATCACCGCCATGTCGAGTGTGGGTTCATCGCCACTGGTGAACCGGCGGAGAGGAAATCCGAAGCACTGCCACACCGCGATGGCACGCTGCAGGTGAACCCCACCAGGAACGGCCCGCTGCACGTCATTGGCAATCTCGAAGTGGTCAGCGGCACCGGCCGCACCATCGACCGTCTCAGCGAAACCTGGCTATGCCGCTGTGGTCGTTCAAACAACAAGCCCTTCTGCGATGGCAGCCACAAGAAGGTTGGGTTTCAAGCTGATGGTGAGTGAGGCGCTACGTGAATGACCCTGGACCAACGCATCCCGCACTGAATTGGAGTGCCTTCATCACCAGTAGCCAGGTTCCTTTCCGAGAGCGCTTTTGCACTCGATGAGGCCGCGGGAACGTGGTCAAAGATCGTACGAAAGCAGGTCATACCCCGTCGTCGCGCGCACCACCCGCTGATGCACGAACGAGCCACTGCCGCCGTTGGTCAGCACCACGATGCCTCGCCTGCGCTGCGCGTCACCAATGGCGAAATTCTTGAAGATGCCGCTGTTGCTGCCGGAGTGGTAGAACACCGGGCCATCACGGGTCTGCTCGGTATTCCAACCCAGTCCTTTCTCGGTCCAACGGCCGGGCAAGCTGATCTGCGGCGTGAGCATGGCTTGCCGCGCCGCCTCGCTGATCTCCCACGACGCGCGTTGCCGGCCCGCCATCATCAGACTGAGGAAGGTCGCATAGTCCTGCACCGTCGTGCGCAGGCTTGCTGCTGCATTGGCGAGGATATCGCCAGGCCACATCACCAGGGCCGGCGGCGCCAGCTTCAGGACTTCCGGCATCGCACGTTCGGCATCTTCGTATTTCCACCCAGACAGCGGCTTACCCCAGCGATCCGCAACCTGCTGGGCGACGCTCCATTGGTCGCGAAGGACTTGCCGTGGCACTCCGCCATCGACCCGGTCGTGCGCGGGATGACCATAAACCGAGCGTGCCGCCAGATCCGCGTTCCACGTATAGCTGCTGTCCTTCATGCCAGCCGGACCAAACAGATGCGCCTGCATCGACTCATCCAAACTCTGGCCGGTAATTGCTTCAACCACCAGCTGCAGCCACACGAAGGCCTCACCGGAATAGTTGATGCGCGTACCAGGCTTGACCATAGGCACCAGCTTCTCCGTCGCCGGCGACTTGCGCCAATCGGGCAGACCCGTCGTATGCCGCAGCACATCGCGCGCGGTGATCAGCGCAATCCACGGATGATCGCCGAGGTAGTCCGGTCGACGGTAACCCACCAAGGGAACATCAAGGTCGATGCGTCCCTGCTCCACCAGCTGCATCACCAGGTAGGCAAACATCGGTTTGCTGAGCGACGCATCCTCGAACACCGTGCGCGCATCCACAGGCGTGCGTGTCTGCGCGTTGGCAAGGCCAAAGCCACGACTCCATGCCACAGCACCCTCGTCAACCACGGCGATGCCAACGCCCGGAACCGCGAAGGCCTGCATGATCCGCGGCAACTCGGCGAGGAAGATATCGTCCGGAATCCAGCTACCGCTGGCGGTACCCTTGCACGGGCCAGCCAGCGCTTGCGCCGAAGGCAACGCGGCGAGCACGCCCAGGCTTGCGGATTGGGTGATGAAGCGACGACGACCTGGATCTGTGCGAATCGGCATTGCCAGCAGCCTCCGGTGCGGATTGCTGAGCTTAGCCGGTGTTCCGGGCGCGATGGGCAAAACATCTGGGCGCGTTGTCGCCTGCATGCAGACCCACACCGGCCCCCAAAAGAACAACAGCGCGGAGCCTTCGCTCCACGCTGTTGTTCCAGGGAAAAGGGGCTGGTGACAGCCCCCGTGACTCAGAACGAATACGCCACCGTGACGCGGGCGTTCCGGCCCGGCTCGCTGTAGCGCCCGATACCGTCATCGTTGACGTAGCCGTACAGCGTATTGGTGCCCTTGTTGATCACCCGCACGCGCTGCCACAGGTAGTACTCGCGATCGGTCAGGTTGTAGAGGCCTGCGGTCAGTCGCAACTGCGAGGTGATGTTCCAGGTGCCGGTAAGATCCAGCACCGTGTAGCCATCGGCCTTGCCCGTCCATGCCGGCACCACCTGCGTGCCATTGGCCGATGTGGTGTAGGCATCGCTGGCGCTCTTGCCCCAGGCGTGGGTCAGGTTGGCGCTGACGTTCCACGACGGCGAAGGTGCATAGCGCACACCCAGCACCGCGCTGGCCGGCACGATGCTCTCCAGCGGATCACCATTGTGCTTCTCGCCTTTGCTGTACGCCGCCGCTATCCGCGACGACCACGCGTCGGCAATCTGCCAACGCCCTTCCAGCTCGGCGCCCTTCACCGTCACCTTGCCCGCATTGATCGGCATCGTGCTGTTGTAGCTGTACTGCACCGGACCGGTTGCCGTAGTGCGGTAGCCATTGGCATACGGCACCGCCGTGGTCACCGTTTCGATGAAGTTGTCGTACTGGTCGCGGAACACCGAGAACCCCAACTGCGCGCGGTCGGTGGTCCAACGGTAGCCCAGCTCTATGTTCAGGCTCTTCTCCGCGTCCAAGTCCGGGTTGGACATGGAGGTGTCGAGCTGGATCGGTGCACCACTCACTGCATCGAACGCGGCACTGGCACTCGTCGGCGAGTACAGATCCGCCACGCTTGGTGCACGGAAGCCGCGGCCCAGCTGCGCCCACAGCGCATGGTCGGGCAGGAAGCGGAACTCCGCCCCCACCTGCCAGCTCGGCGCCGAGAAGCGCAGGTCACGCACGCTGCCGGTCTTGTCGACGAACGTGCTGTCCACCTGTGGCGAATAGTCGTAGCGGTCATAGCGCAGGCCGCCGCTGAGCAGCAGGCGTTCGTCGAACAGGCTCAGGCTGTCGCGCACGTACAGGTTCCAGGAGCGGGCATCGGTCTTGGGCACCTGGCGCGGGTCATGCTCCACGCTGGCAATGTCACCGGCCGCATTCCAACGGGTATCCACCGCGGTGTAATCGATGTCGCGCTGCTGCCAGGCCAGGCCGTAGCCGATGTCATGCCGCACCGGGCCTTCCACCACCTTGCTGAAGTCCAGCGCTGCGCGGTCCAGGGTCTGCTCGGTGGCGCGGTCTTCGCTGCGCTTGCAGGGAGCGCCACCACCCGGGCAACCACTGCCGGCCAGAATGCGGGTAACGCCACGGCTGTCGGTGACCTGGCGATCCAGCTGTGCATCAAGGGTGTCGAACAGGGTATTGCCTGCACGCCACTGCCAGCTCACGCCATAACGGTCGCGGTCATTGCGATCGTCGCCCTTGCGCTCCAGGTAGCCCGGTGCGTAGACGCGGGAAAGATTGTCGACTTCGTTGTGGGCGCGGCCGCGCTCGTACATGAAGCCCAGCGTGTGCGCGTCCGACAACTGAAGATCCACCTTGCCGAGCAGGTTGTCGCGTGTGCTGTCGACCGGATCCGGCGTGCGTCGACCGAGACCGATCCGGTCCACCGTACTGTCGTACCAGCTTTCGCTTTCATGGCCTTCGCGGCGGGTATAGACCAGCATCGACTCGACGATGCCGGTGCGGTTGGCGAAGCTCAGCGTGCCCATGGTCTCGTCGTTGGAGCCGCTGTAGCCGAACTTCACCCCGACATGGGTGTCGTTGCCTTCCGGCTTGAGGTAGTCCGCCGGGTCCTTGGTGGTGAACACCACCGCGCCGCCGAGCGCGCCGCTGCCGGAGGTGATCGAATCGGCGCCCTTGACCACCTGCAGGCTCTTCAGCGTATCGATGTCCACATCGCCGCGGCCGCTGCGGAAGAACTCGTAGGAGCGCGCCGTCTCCACCGATTCGGCCAGGCTCAGGCCATCGACGGTGATCGCCACGCGGTCGCTTTCCAGGCCACGGATGTTGAAACCGTTGTCACCGAAGCGGCCCATGTCGACCACGCTTACGCC
Source organism: Stenotrophomonas sp. PS02298 (assembly GCF_029959445.1). Classification (GTDB taxonomy): domain Bacteria; phylum Pseudomonadota; class Gammaproteobacteria; order Xanthomonadales; family Xanthomonadaceae; genus Stenotrophomonas. The sequence goes on from NZ_JASCOR010000100.1 coordinate 4,492, forward strand.
CGGGATGTAGCGGATCGCCTCTTCCATGTTGTTGGCCATCTCGGCATCGAGATCGGCGGCGCTTAGAACGGTCACGTTCTGGTTGCGCGACTTGCTCTTCTTGGCCCGTTCGGCCTCAACCCGGACGGTGTCCAGGTTCGCGGCGTCCGGCGCCTCGGCACGGGCGACGCCGGACAGGCTGGCCAGCACGGCCAGCGCAAGCACGGATACAGCTGCATTCATCAGAGATCTCCACAGAAAGGTAATGGCGGGGACTACGCCGTTCCTGGCTGCTCGATCACGTGGACCATGCCGGCTGGGGGGCACCGGCGCCACACCGGCGCCGTGTCATTGCAGAAACTGGAGTGACCGGTCGCAGGCAGCGACCGGTACGCGGGGCTCAACGGTTGCCGTTGGCCGAATGGGCGCCGGCGACCGGCTCGGGATCGCGTGCGTCAACGATGCCGTCGCGATTGCTGTCAGCGCGGTCGAACAGGCGCTTGCCGGACACCTGGTACTCGGCAAAGGTCATGCGACCATCCTTGTCGGTATCCAGCGAATCGAAACGCACGCCGGCCTGGCGGCTCGCCGCATCGCGGACCTTGCTGCGCTGGGCGTCCAGGCGGCCTTCAAACTCGGCGGTGTATTCGGCCAGATCCAGCACGCCATCGCCATTGGTATCGGCAGCGGCGAAGGTCGCGGCACGGGCCGCGTCGAACTCGGCGCGCTCCACCAGCCCATCACCATTGCGGTCGTATAGCTCGATCATGCCGTTGGCGGTATGCGAGGTCGGCATCTTCAGCGGATCACGGTTGTCGCTGGCGGCGGTTTCCCGGGTGGCTTCCTGGCTCTTCTCGTAACCGGCCCAGGTGCGCTCACCGGCGGCATCGAACTCGGCCCGGCTGATGCTGCCGTTCTTGTCGCGGTCCAGCGCCTTGAAGCGGGTATCGGTCTGGCGCAGGTGGCCGGCACGCGCGTCGGCCAGCCGCACATCGAAGCGCTGCAGGTATTCGTCCACGTACTCCTGGCGATCGACGTGCCTGTCATTGTTCGCATCGGTGGCGTCATAACGCTGCCGACGGAACTGCTCGAAAGCTTCCCAGCTCACTGCGCCGGTCTTGTCCGGATCGAACTGGGCCAGGAAGGCGGTAACCGTCGGCGATACCGCGGGCGGCGCGGCGGCCTGCGCCGAGGCAAGCGGGGCCAGCACCGCTGCCAGCATCGTGGCAACAGCAAAAGAAGTTTTCATCGGGGATATCCCTGTTGGAAAGCGGCTTAGGGTTCGAGCACGCGGAAGCTGAGCGTGTAGTTGTTGCCGTACTCCGGCGCTGCAGCCCCGGCCGGCGCCGGCCCGCGGTAACGGATCAGGGCCAGGTAGGTGCCCGCTTGCTGCAGGGCGAACGAGGCCTTGCCGGCAGCGTCGGTGCTCAGCTCGACCGGAGCCGGCTGGATCTCGTCATCACCGCGTGCGGCGTGGATTTCCACCTTCTGTGCCGGTAACGGCTTGCCGTCGTAATGCACCTCGAAGACGAACTGCTCACCGACATACAGGTCCGATGGGTGGGTCACCGGCACCAGTTCCAGGCCCTTGCCGTAGGGCGCCAAGGCCTGACGGGTCGGCGCACCGGCCGTCAGGTAGACCTCCGAGCGCGACAGGCTCTGGTAATGCGAGAGCACGGTGGCACCGGCCGGCAGTGGCTTGGCCGGATCACGGCTGCTTTCCTTGCGGCCATCCACTTCCCAGGTGCGAAACACGGCGCCCAGGCGGTTGCCGGTAGAGAAACGGTACGTGCCCTTCTTGCCCGGCAGGGTCTGTTCTACCACGGCACGGGTCTTCAGCCGCTGCACCACATCGGGCGCATGCTGCAGGCCATCAGGATCGGTAACGACGAACTCGCTGTTGTCGAACACGACTTCGGGCACGAAGAAATGCTCGGCGAAGCTGGCATCCAGGGTAACCGTGCTGGTCGGCTGCACCTTGAAGGTAGCCGGAGCGAGGTACGGGGTATGCGCCTGGGCAGGCAGTACCGCAGCGGCCAGCAACAGGCTGGCCAAAGGACGGAGGTTCATCGACGGGTCTCATGGAGGGACCGGCGCGATGCCGGCGGGCGATACGTTAAGTTAATTGCGAATGATTCGCAATACCATTCATTCGCGATCACGGCGAATGCATCGCCCGCTCGAATCTCGACATCCCTGTTGCAGCGATGTCAGGCCTGGCTCGGTTCCATCAGGTAGTCGGGAAAACGGATGAAAATCGTTGTCCCGATGCCCAACCGGCTTTCTGCATTCACGCTGCCACCAGCCCGCTCGACAAGATCACGAACGACAGAAAGACCAAGGCCGCTCCCTTCTCCACGCGGCTTGGTGGTGAAGAACGGATCGAATGCCTGTGCCAGCACCTCGCCTTCCATGCCTTCTCCAGAGTCTGCCAATCCCAACACCAACCGATTGTCGTCCATGTACGCTCGAAGGAAGAATTCCCCACCATCAGGCATCGCATGATCTGCATTGGCGGCGACATTCAGGATCATGAGATCGAACTGCAGCCGGTCGAACAACACCGCCGGCAGCCCCTCATCCACTGCGACTTCTACCTTCACCCCTGCTCCCATCAATTGCCGAATCATCGGCAACAGCGCCTTCAACGCCTCTCCGGGATCGAACCACTCTTCCGCCCCTTCCTCCTGCCGGACCAACGACAGCAGCCGGCGATTCAGCAATGTTGCACGCTTCACCGCCAGATCCACACCCATCAGGGATTCCTGCATCTTCGCTTCATTCCCGGAATGCAGTCCGATGTGCACGTAGCCACTGGCAACTGCCAGAACATTCCCGAAGTCATGCGCAACACCACTGGCAAGCCGTCCGACGGCCTCCATTTTCTGCGCTTGAACCAGCTGAGTGAAGGTGCGCTCTCGCTCTGCCATCTCCTCGGTCAGCCGCTGATTGGAAACAACCAACGCATCACCGCGCGCCTTTGCCTCCTGCAGGCTCTCGCGGAGAGCGACTGAAGTCCGATCGAGCACCACCGAGATCATCAGGAACATCGCGGTACTGAAGGCCGCATCGCCGGCCAACTCGGCCGCGCTGCCCTGCTTCCCGATATCGACGCCTATACCCAGTGCGAATGCGGCCGCAATACTGAAGAACATCGTCCATAGCGCTGCACGCCCCACAACCAACGCAGCAATCGCCATCCAGATTGCCAATACCGGTTGTTCAAAGCGCTGTGCGCCAAAGCCCGAGATCAAGTACGCAGGAATGATCGTCGCGGCGAAAACACACAACAATGCATATGAGGCGACCTTGAATCTTCCCTTGCGGACGAGCACGAAGCTCATTGCGGAAATGAAGCTCACCGACAAGGACAGCGCCATGTTGGCGAACTCACCCGACCTCCATGGGATATCCACCAGAAAAGCCCGATAGCACCAAGCTCCCGTAGGCAATGCCGCCAGCAGAAATGAAATAAGCTGAAGCATTGGCGCATTCCTGCGATCGACCGCGTCGGCAATCGGCACGCTCCGCAACCACTGCAACACTTGACGCCATGAGCCCAATCCCTTGGCCAACCGCCTCGTCAGTGACGTCGTGACCTTGTCATCCACCTTTCTGCCCTCTTGACGCAATCGTATTCATCATCAGCTCGCACATTCCCACTTCGAAAATGTAACAACCGGCCGACGCCTGGCGCCCGCCGTTCCTCCGAGGGGGCAGATCGGTCTACTCGACAACATGCTCAGCGGGCGGCACAAGCCTTGCATCATCCCGCCAATCCTGGCCACCTACACGGCGATAGTGCCCGAATTCGTGGACGACAACGCCGCACTGCAGGCACGTGGCAGAAGGCGATACATCTCGAATTCAACACGGGCCTCGCCAATGCCCCAAGACGCATGGTGAATCGCAATATGGCGGTAAGCCGGTCATGCCGCTGGCAGGAAGACAACAGCGGGACGTCCCGCTCGGAACCGTCAATGAGTTCAGCCAAACGGCACAGCTTTTCAGATGGCATTCAAGGATGACCGATAAGTTGATACAGCTATCCGCACATGGTTGGCTGCAACAGCTCGTTGCCGCCCAGGCACCCAGATGGATGCATGGACGCCCCGGGGTGCACCACTCACGAACCCACCGTGTCGTTCTCAGGCATGGTTGCGCGCTCAACGCTCACGCAGCGCCTCGCCAGCACGATTCAGCGGCTTTACAAGGTATTGCCATATGGTCTTGCTACCGGTGCGGATATCGGCCGTGGCTATCATGCCCGGCACGATCGGAAACTCTTTCCCTGCTTTGTTTCGCAGCGCATCGCTGTCCGTCCGGATGAACACCCGGTAGTAGACGACCTCGGGCTTGACCTCGTCGCGGATGGTATCTGGCGAGATGGTGACGACCTTGCCGGAGAGCCCGCCGTAGATGGCATAGTCATAGGCAGTGATCTTCACCAAGGCCTCCTGGCCGGGATGAATGAAAGCAATGTCGCGCGGCGAGACCTTGGTTTCAACCAACAATTGATCACCCAATGGCACGATCACCATCGCCTGTCCATTTGGCGGCACCACGCCGCCAATGGTAGTTACCTCGACATCCTTCACCACGCCGCGTACCGGAGAACGCAGCGTCAGCCGCGTCAACGAATCCGCGCGTCCGCGGACCACCGAGGACAACGACTCAACCTCTGCATTCGCCTTCGCCAGCTCCTCGCGGCTGCGCACCATGTACTCCGAGCGCACCTCTGCAATCTTCAAGCGCAGCTCTGAACTCTGCCGCTGCAGGCGCAGCAGCTCCACACTGCTGGCTGCACCCGTTGCCAGCAACGACTCGGTGATGTGCAGCTCGCGGCTTACCAGATCCAGCGAACGTTGCAGCCCACCAAGCGACTCGGCCAGGCTGGCACGCCTTGACCTGAACAGTGCGCCTTCGCTGGCAATCAGCTCCGAGTGTGCGGAGACCAGCTCTTCAGGAAAGTGCAATACCGTCGCACCCTCCACCTCCGCCTGCAAACGGACCGAACTCGCCAATGCAGCACGATACTTCGCCGCTGTCTCCTCGACACTGGATTCGCCGCGGGTGGGATCCAGCTGCGCCAGCACCTGGTCTTTCTCGACGATGTCACCCTCGGCCACGTTCAACTCAGCCAAGATGCCGCCTTCCAGTGATTGGATCATCTGTTCGCGCGAAATCGGTATCACCTTGCCCGTACCGCTTGAGACTTCGTCGATCTCAAACCACCACGCCCAGACCAGAAACAGCAACAGGAGACCGCTGATCCATAGCACCACCCTGGAGGAACCCGTAGCGTGGACCTCGTCGCTACCTGACACCTCATCGGCCTTCCATGCGCTCATGGCTTCCCCTCCACCGATGCGTCGCTGCCATCCGCGCTTTCGCCACCTTGGGCAACCTGGTCATTCTGGGTCCTCATCCTGACGTTCCCCACCGAGAGCTTGTACGCCGGTTTGGCTCGCGGGGCTCTGGAAGTTCCCACAGCCTTGCCGCGCAGCTTCTCGATGACCTCATCGCGAGGGCCATCCAGCAGCACCTGGCCGTTGTCGACCACCAACACGCGTTCCACCAGTTGCAGCATCGCCATGCGATGCGTGGCAATGACCATCGTCGTGGTTTCAGGCAATCCGGCCAGTGTCTGGATGACCCCCTGTTCGGCCGCCTCATCCAGCGACGCGCTTGGCTCATCCAGCAACAGAACGTTCGGATTTCGCACCAGCAACCGTGCCAGCATCAGGCTCTGGCGCTGGCCACCGGACAGGCCCGGGCCACCTTCCAGCACCATGTGGTCCAGGCCATCGGCCAGGGCGCGGACGTACGACCACGCGCCGCCAGCGCGCAGCGCCATCATCAGTTCCTCATCGGTCGCTGTTGGCGCCCCCATCATCAGGTTCTCGCGCAACGTTCCATGGAACAGACGGGACTCCTGTGAGAGGAAACCAACATCCCTTCGGACATCCGCAGGATCAATGTGTGAGAGCGGCGTATCGTCCAGCAGTACGTGGCCGGACTGGGGCTCCATCATTCCGGAAAGCGCCCGCAGCAACGTCGATTTGCCAGCACCATTGCGACCAAGGATCGCGATCCGTTCGCCGGGCTGGACGGTGAGCCCCACAATCTTCAGTGCCGGCTGCTGGCCGTCATGACTGAATACCGCATTGGTGAAAACGTAACTGCCAGCCAGCGACGCACGATGGATGCGCTTGCCGTGGTCCGGGGTATCCACCGGCATCCGCAGCAGGTTGTCCAACGCGTCCTTCGCAATGCGCGCCTGCTGCCAGCGGCTGAGGATCTGGGTCAGGCTGGCAAGCGGCCCCAACATGCGGCTGGACAGCATCGAGGCGGCCACCAGCACACCCGTAGTGATGTCGCCCTCCATCACCATCGGCGCTCCGACGAACACCACGACGGTGAACACACCGGTCTGGACGATCTGGGACCAGTTGCTCAGTGTGCTTGTCAGGTCGCGCAGCTTCATGCCGGTATCGGCATTGATCTCGTTGTAGTGGTTCCAGTGCGTCTGGAACCTGGACTCTGCCTGCAGCAGCTTGATGTCTTCTATCCCCTGCACGGCCTCGACCAACATCGCATTGCGCAGCGCCGACTCGCGCATGCCCTCCTGCGCCAATGCACGCAGACGCTTCTGCAACAGGATTCCAGGCAATACCATGAACACGGCTGCCAACACCGGAATCCACACCAGGCTACCGGCGACGTACCAGAACATCACGCAGAAAAGCAGGAAGAATGGTACGTCGGCCACGGCAGCGATGGTCGTGGAGGTCAGCATGTCGCGCACGGACTCCAGCTCGCGAAGCTGGGATATGAACGTACCCGTCGATTTTGGCCGCGCGGCGTTACGCACGCGAAGTGCGTGACCAAACACCTTGTCCGATACACGCAGATCAGCGCGCTTGCCCAATACATCGGTGATCCGCGTACGTGCCTGCCGCAACACGTAAGCGAACACCATGGAAAGCAGCACTCCGCCGAACAGCACGTACAGCGTGGGCATCGACTGGGCCGGTACAACCCGGTCATACACCTGCATCGAGAACAGGATGCTGGCGATACCGAGAACGTTGGTGACCAGCGATGCCAGAAGGATGTGCCAGTATGGCCGCATGTCGGCCAATACCAGTTGGCGCAACCAGCCCGGCTCGAATGGCTTGATGTACTCATCGACGCGACTGTCCGGCACCGAGCGCATCGGGCGTGCCACTGCCATGCGGACCACCGCCGCATCCAGCGTCGCGGCATCCAATGTGGTGGGCAGTCCGCTATCGCCACCGAGCTCCAGGGTGAACCCCGCCGCGGTCATGGCCGTCACAACACCGACCTGTCCGTCGTTCAGCTGCACCATCAAAGGCAGGCGCCATGGGGTCAGGCGGCTGGGTTCCGGCGCCACCCAGCGCAACGCCAGTCCAACCTGGCGTGCCAGCTGCGGCACACGCTGCTCCAGCGGCCGCTGCTCACCAGCTTTACCATCCCATGCCGCTGCAATACGAATCGCTTCAGGCGAACAATCGATGCGGTAGTGATTCGCCACGCACAGGATCGCATCGACCCAGCCGTTCATGTCCTGCGGGGCATTCGCCCCGGTTCCTGCGGCGCCACTCATGGGGTCAGCTCCACGCCAGCCAATGTGTGCCCATCCAGACGGAAAGCACGACGCAGACCTCCAGCTGCAGCCAGGCAATCCACCTGCATGCGCTGCAGATCGAGCATGTTGTTCACGCTTTCCACTCTCGCACCATGGAACTCCTGCTCGGCATTGAGCAGGTCCAGCAAGGAACGTGTTCCCAGATCCAGGTACTGTTGCCGGTACAGGTCGCGCGTATGTTCGATGCTGCCGGTACGCTCGTCCAACACGCTTCTGCGGCCGGCATAACCTTTCGCGCGTGACCGCGCGTCTGTCAGCTCCTGACTGGCCTGCAACCGTACATGCTCCAATGCCGCCTCTGCCGCTGACAGCGAATGGCCAGATGCCCGCCGCCGCGCGGCGTTACCGCCACCTTGGTAAAGAGGTGCCGTCACGTTCAGTGAAATCGACGCGTCGTAGGGCCTGTTGATGCGTGAGTCGGCATTCAGGCCACGGCTTACGGCGCCATCCACGGACAACGTAGGCCGGCTCTGTGCGCGAGCATTCTCCACATCCGCCTGCGCCGCGCGAAGTTGCGCCTGAGCGATCAGCACCGCCGGCACTGACTGCGACCCGGCATCGCCTCCAACGATGTCGCAGGCACCTGCGAGTTGCGTGTCCGCCAGGCCTTCCGTCACGGGCAATCGTGGCGCACCGGTGAGCTGCCGCAGTTGCAGGCGCCAACGTTCCAGTTGAGCGGTGACCTCCAGAAGATTGGCGAATGCAGCTTCTTCACGTGCCTGTGCCTGCAGTTCATCAGACAACGGACTGGCTCCCTTCGCACGACGCTCGCGTGCCAGATCAGCGATGGACCCCACCCCCGAGCGCTGTGCCTTGGCAAGTTCCAGCAACGCCTCGTAACGACTGACTTCGATCCATGCATGCGCGGTTTCCTGCACAAGCTGATCAATCGCCAGCAGCACTCTCGCCTGGGAACCCTCGCGGTCAGCTTGCGCACGATCAACATCACTGGAGACCTTGCCGAAGTCGTAGAGCATCTGGGAGGCGGATACGGTCAGCTGATGAACGCTGCGACTGTCGTATCCCGACAGAGCGCGGTTGCGCCAGTCCGAGCCCAGCCCTGCACGCAGTTGCGGGTAGTAGCCGGCACGCGCTACCTGGATCGCTTCGTCCGACTCCATCAGGTAGCCCGCAGCATTGCGTATGCTCGGATGCCACTTCGCGGCCATTTCCACTGCCTGGCCCAGTTCCAGCGCCATCGTTGGCGATGGGACCGCCATGTCCTGCTGCCCCGGCGTGACAGAACGCGCCAGCTCCGCTGCCGTTGCGGTGTTGGTCAGGACGACAAGCAGGGCTGCCACCCATCGAGCCAACGCATGTCGATCCATCAAGAGATTCTTCATTTCAGATACGTGTTTTTACAATCGAGGATTGGCTGAGGAACACACCGAATGCCGACGTCCACCCGGCAACGTCCCGATTCCGGCGCCACCATCAACAGCCGTCGGATTCCACATCCAACACAAAAAGAGCGGGCCGCTGTGGCGGCCCGCAACAAGGCAGGATCTACGTGCTTCCATCCCCCGTTCCAACCTTGGTCAATCGACCGGCGTAATGGTGATGGCGACGCGGCGGTTGGGCTTGAGGCAGGCGCGCAGCTCGGGGGTGGAACGCTCCCCTTCACACTGTTTGACCTGCTCAGCCAAACCACGTCCGGACGTGGTGATCCTGTCGACGGCGATGCCACGATCCACCAGGTACGCAGCTACCGCCTGCGCACGCTGCTCGGACAATCGTTGATTGTAGGCAGCGCTGCCAAGCCGGTCGGTATGGCCAACGATGTCGGCCTTGCTGCTGTTCCCAACCAACTTGGCGGCTACGCCGTCGAGAACCTGCATGCCCTCGACACTGAGCAGGTCCTTATCAAAGTCGAACAGGAAATCGCCCGACAGATCGATCCGTTCAGGCGTCGCTGGCGTCGTCTGCGGGGCCAATGCAGCCATCGCCAGTCGGCACTGGTAACGCCGCCAGGAGGTCTCGCGCACAGTTGCTCCGTCGGCTTCGAACACCACCTTGTACTGGCACACGATGAAATCTTCATCGGCCACGTCAAGCTTGAGGTTGTAGTTCCACTCAGGCCCCCGCTCACCGTTCCCGGTGGACAGCGGTGCACCCAGCAGCTCGCGTACCTGCCCTTCGTTGACCCCCGGCTTCACGCTCAGGATCTGAGCAGTTGGGACGCGCCGTCCGTCGCGCTGGAATGGTTCGTCGTAGTCGGGGATTTCCATCGTCACGTCACTGTAATCCAGCCCGTGTGGATTGATGTCCGCCGCGCTGCTGCGACTTTGGGCATGGCTCGCAAACGGAGCCAACAGTGCAACCGCCAGCATGCTTGTCAGGAGTTTCTTGTTCATTTCTTGACCTCGATTCTTCAGGAAAGCGGGAACGTCCAGCCCTTGCGGGGCGGGTACCACGCCATCGATTCCGATGGAGCCGGATGGGCCGCTGGCCAACCCGGCTCCAGATGCGTCACACCATCGCTTGATGATGCTGGTCCAGCTCATCCAGCGGATGCACCAGGGGCAATGGCATCGCGACCGGCGTAAGCGGACCGGAGAAGGTCTGCATGTCGCCGCCAGGCAGTGATGCATCCAGGCTTCCACTCCCGTACGACACGACCAGATCGCTCAACGCCGGCAAGGCATGCGCTTGTTCGCCCGTCACGCCGGTGATGCTTTCGTCAGCATGGAAGGCGAATGACGTTACGCCATCTGCACTATCCGGCAGGACGGTGCCCACCGGATGGACCGTGATGGTCAAGGTCGACGACGCCGTGTCGCCATCGTTGTCGATCAGTGTGAAGCCGATGTCCTCTACGCGGGTGCCCGAATCGATGATCGGCGGGGTGTAGCTGTACTCCCCGGTCTCCATGTTGACGATCAGCCGGCCTCCGGTATTGACGGAGCCATTTGGACCTTCGGTAAGGATGTTCCAGGTGTTGGTCGCCGCATCGAACAAACCGTTGGCAACACCACCCGTCACGCTTCCGTCGTCATGGTAGGTCCGGCCGTTGACAGTGATATCGAGCAGACCGCCGCCATCGGCACCGAGACCAGAGTTGCCTCCGAGGGTGCCGTCCATATCCACGACCGCACCCTGCGCAGCATCGATGGCCGAGTCCCGCAGGATCGGCGGCAGGTCATCGATATCGTTCACGAAGACGGAATCGGTGTCCTCGTTGTTGATACCGTCATAGGCGATGCGGTCCATGTTGCCGCGTGCGTTGGCCTGCTGCCCCGTCGGAACCTCCATGCCAAACACCTGGGAGAGGATCTTGTTGGCTTCCAGGAAGTCGACCCATGCATCCTCTTCCACATCATTGATGCCGTTTCCAGCTGAACCAGGAATGCCCCAGTTGCTGTTCTGATTTGGCTCACCATCCGTCAGGAAGTAGGAGACATTCTTGCCTCCAACGATCTTGCCTGGATCATCGAATGCGTCCATCGCCTTGAGCAGGGCAGCGTCATAGTTGGTTCCAGCGCTGTTCGCGTTGATGCCATTGACATAAGTCTTGGCCGCGTCGATGTCACCCCATGACGTCCCCCAGGCCTGGGTGCCTGCGGCTGTGCCGAACACCACGATCCGTACCGCGACATTCCCGAGCCCGGCATAGGTATCGAGCAGCTCGGTTACTGCAGCCTTCATGCCTGCAACCCTGCTCGCGGTCATGCTGCTTGAGATATCCAGGATCAACATGACGTTGGTGTCCTGCTCAGGCAGCACCACGTCCACCGAACCCGGGTTGGCAACAGGTGCATCGTCGTGCACCGTCACCGTCAGGGTGCCAGTAGCTGGCGGATTGACGCCATCGTCAGCGGTTACCGTCAGGCCGATATCCAGGGCCTGGTCCTCGCTACCCGAGTGATCAAGCGGTTTCAGCAAGGTGACCGTGTAGTTGCCCTCGCTGTCGATGGTCGCATTGATAACCTCCTCGCCACCTGCCGTGCCGATCAACGGATCGCTCACGGAACCGGTACCACTCCAAGTCACCACCTCGCCACCGGAGGTCAGGCCAGCCGGGCCAGCCAAGGTGACCGTCAGCGGACCGCCTACGGTATCTGGATCGTTGATGTCGACCTGACCGGTCGCGGTGGTCGGACTGTCGTTTCCGTCCGGGAAGCCACCCGGCAGTCCCTCCTCGTACACCTCCGCTTGAGCGGCAATGATGACCGGCGAGCTGTCATCCACGTCCAGCTCGTTGAGCGTGACGGTGATGGTGGTCGTGCCGCCATTGCCGTCGCTGGCCACCACGGTGATCGTGTGGCTGTTGCCCGTGGCCTCGTAGTCGTTCGCCAGCGAGGCGGCACCGGCCG
>NZ_JASCOR010000101.1 GCF_029959445.1 Stenotrophomonas sp. PS02298
GAGCCATGCTCGGCAGGGGCTTTACCGGTAAAGCCTCATGCCGAGCATGGCTCGGCACTACGGGTTGGTTTTGCGCTGTGGGAGCGGCGTAAGCCGCGAAGCTCGCAGATCTACAGCGCAAGCCCCCCTCCCCAGCCCTCCCCTTGCCTGCGGCAAAGGGAGGGGGCGCAATGCCGAGCCAAACCCGGCATACAGGTGGCACCAACGACAACGGGCAGCCATTGGCTGCCCGTGCGTTACATCGGTATGCGGAGGCGCTTAGTAACGCAGCAGCGCCGAGCCCCAGGTAAAACCGCCACCGAAGGCTTCCAGCAACAGCAACTGGCCACGCTCGACGCGACCGGAACGAATCGCGGTATCCAGCGCCAGCGGCACCGAGCCGGACGAGGTGTTGCCGTGCTTGTCGACGGTCACGACCACCTGATCCATCGGCATTTCCAGGCGCTTGGCCGTGGCTTCGATGATGCGCAGGTTGGCCTGGTGCGGGATCAGCCAATCCAGGTCGGACTTGTCCAAGCCGTTGGCCTGCAGGGCTTCATCAACAACCGAGTCCAGCGCCTTGACGGCGTACTTGAACACGTCGTTGCCCTTCATGTTGATCTTGCCCGGCTTGTCGAAGCCGACCGACACGCCAACCGGATCCCACAGCAATTCCTTCTTGCTGCCGTCGGCATGCAGATGGGTGCTGAGAATGCCGGTGTCTTCGTCGGCCTTGAGCACGACGGCGCCCGCGCCATCGCCGAACAACACGCAGGTGGTGCGGTCGGTCCAGTCAACGATACGGGTCAGGGTCTCCGCACCGATCACCAGGACATGCTTGGCATCACCGCTGCGAATGAATTTGTCAGCCACGCTCAGGGCGAAAAGGAAGCCCGAACATGCCGCATTGACGTCAAACGCCGCCGAGCCGGTCGCGCCGAGGCGGGCCTGGATCAAGCAAGCGGTAGACGGGAAGATCAGATCCGGCGTGGTGGTACCCACGATGATCATGTCCAGCTGCGAGGCCTCAATGCCGGCAGCTTCCAGCGCGCGCGTGGCGGCGTGGTAGCCCAGGTCACTGGTGGTCTCGTCGTCGGCAGCGATGTGCCGCTCACGGATACCCGTGCGCGACTCGATCCACTCGTTGGTCGTCTCGACGATCTTGGTCAGATCATCGTTGGTCAACACTTTCTCGGGCAAATAACTACCAGTGCCCGCGATCCTCGAGTAGATCCGCTTGCTCATGCTGTTTCCTATTGCGCGAAGCCGCCCGTAGGCGGCCCCGGAAGAATCGGTGCAACAACCGCCACGCTCAGGTGGCGGCAGCCGTCACAAATCAATCTTCTTCGACGACCAGGGTCGACTTGGTCGTGATCACCTTCTTGCCGCGGTAGAAACCGTCAGCAGTGATGTGGTGACGCAGGTGCACTTCACCGGTGGTCGGATCGGTGGACAGCTGCTTTGCGCTCAGGGCGTCGTGGGCACGACGCATGCCGCGGCGGGACGGGGTAACACGGGATTTCTGCACAGCCATGGGATTGCTCCAAACTCGGTTTCGTTTGCTTCGTCGTTTAATTGCACAGGACGCCAGCGTCCAGCACTACTCGCTTTCGCCGCAGCCGCCGACGATTACCGGCCGCAATTATTTCTTCAGCGCCGCCAATGCCGCAAAGGGATTGGCCTTGCTCAATTCTTCTTCGGTCGCGCTGAAGTCACGTTCGACTGCCTCGCTTCCAGGCGCCAGCGCTACCACCGGCACCGCCAACACCAACTCGTCTTCCACCAGGTCCAGCGGACGCAGGCTGCCGTCTTCGGGCACCAGCATCGCTTCGTATTCCTCTGGAAGCGCAGATTCTTCTTCTTCGTCCTTGATCAAGCCCAAGCGCTGCTTGATCGACACCGGCAGCAGGAAACGCTGCATGGTGCGCTGACAGATCAAGGGCAGCTCGGTATCGATGGTCAGATCGACATACGACACCTGCAAGATGTTGTCTCGATCGAATTCCAGTGAATACGTGCACTGGCCTTCGGTATCGGCAACCAGACCCTGCAAGCGGGTCAATTCGGACAAAGGCACCTGGCCATCAAAGCGCCTGCGCGCAATGACCATCCGCCAAACATCCAGCAATTCGGGTACGTTCGCGGACATAAGCTGCAGAATGTTAAGGAGTAGCCGCGCCGCTGTCAAATCCATCGCGACGGAAACATTGTCAGACCGGCGGCGGCGCAGCAGACTGGCCGTCCCGAGCTGCGTATTTTTACACATGAAGCCCCTGATTCTCGCCTCCACGTCCCGATATCGCGCTGAATTGCTTAACCGGCTCAGGATTTCGTTCAGTTCAGCGGCCCCGGATGTGGATGAAGCCGCGCTCCCCGGCGAGTCGCCGGCAGCCCAGGCGCAGCGCCTTGCCGCCGCCAAAGCCGCCGCGGTTGCCCGCCAGCACCCCGATAGCTGGGCCATCGGCTCGGACCAGGTCGCCGAGCTGAATGGGCAGCCTTTGGGCAAACCGAGCACCCGCGAGGCCGCCATTGCGCAGCTGACGGCGATGTCCGGCCATGAGGTGCTGTTCCACACGGCGGTCTGCGTGAGCGATGGTATTGCCCAGCATCAGGCCATCGATCTCACCCGGGTCCGCCTCAGGCCCCTGCAGGCCGCTGAGATCGAGCGCTACATCGACGCCGAACAGCCCCTGGACTGCGCCGGCAGCTTCAAATGCGAAGGCCTGGGCATCACCTTGTTTGACGCCATCGAGAACAGCGACCCTACGGCCTTGATCGGCTTGCCGCTGATAAAGACCGCACAACTGCTGCGGCAGGCGGGCTATCAGCTGCCCTAGTCTGCGGCTTTGCCGTAGCCCGGGTAAGCAGGGCACCCGGGAACCACTACCTACCGCTCCTTCAATCTTTCAGCCAACAGCCCCGGATGCGCTGCGCTTACCCGGGCTACGGCTTTGTTGCGCGCGGCTCTGGATCGCAAGCGACGCTATTTGATCTCGAACGGCTGCTCCGCCCAGGTCTCGACGCTGCCGTCATTGCCATGCAGGCGCAGGCCCAGCCAATGCGTGCCGGGCTTCAGGCCTGAGGTATCCAGCTTTGCATCAAAACCGGTATTCGGATGCTGCGGATCGGTGGATATCTTCCAGAACGGGCGCACGTCGAAGTCACGCCCATAAATGGCGTCACCCACGCTGCGACCATCCAGCAGCAGCTCAACCCGCGACAATCCCACGCCATCCTTGAAAGCCCAACCACTGACTTGCAGCGCACCACTCACCGTCTGACCAGCCAACGGGGTTTCCACCCATGCCATTGCGGGTGTCACACATGGTCCCTGTTGCTTTTCGGCAGGCAGGCGGAACAACAGGAAGCGCTGGAAGCCATGATCGAGCGAGATCACTTTCGGCGGCGGCAGCGGCCCCACCAACTCACAGACGTTGTGGTAACGCTCCAACAGATCACGGTAACGCTGGTCACCCGGCGCCAGCACCAACAGCACCGGCGTCGAGCGGCTGCCATCGCTGATCAACTTCCAAAGCGCCAACTGCGCGGTGCGCCCATGCCGATCGTTGAGCTCATGTGGCAGCACTTTGATCGACGGATCGTTGAGACGGAAGCCCAACTCCGCACCGACCTTGAAGCTGCCCGCCAGCACCTGGGTATCTTCCGGCATCTGCGAGAGCTCCTCACGCACGCCCTCGGACAGCTGCTGCCAGCCGGCAAAATTACGGGGGTAGTACTTGCTGCCCGCCAAATGCTCACGCAAGCCAGGCGATGCAGCAACCAGGTAATAACTCATCGCCAGCAACAGGCCCAGCGCGGTGAGCACCCACAAGACGCGCCTCCAAGGACGCGACCAGTGCGTGAGCAGCGCAGGTACACAGACCAGCAAGGCCAGATAGCCCGGCAGCGGCCAATGGAAGCTGACCCGCTCCACATCGGTGAAGAACCCCAACGCGAAAATCAGCAAGGTCGAGGTAGCACCGACCAAGGCGAAATAGCGCCATTGCAGGTGGTGGAATCCACCTTGCACATTGCGCAGCCCCCTGCCCGCCACCACCGCCATCGCCGCGAACAACAGTGGCGTCACCAACAGCGGCTGGATCACCAGGAACAACAGCCCTTCAGGCTGGAACGCCCACGGATGGCGCTCGATCACCTGGAACTTGAGCCCAGCGTCCTGGTTGTCCAGATTCCATGCCATCAGCGGCACCCATGCCGCCAAACCCACCGACAGCGCAATCCATACCCGCGGATCACGCAAGGCCTTGCGGCCCTCCGGCAACAGCACCAATGCAATGAAACCAACAACAATCACACCGATGAAGCGGTAGTGACTGAGCGCGCCAATCAACAGGCCGCAGGCCAGCAACAAGGCGCTGCCAGCCCCCACGCCACGCAGCAGGCGTGCACCGGCATCCAGGCATAGCAGGGCGGCGATCGCCATCGGTACGTCCGGCACTGCCAGGATGCCCAGCGTCGCCGACAACGGCATCAGCAGCGCGAGTGAGCCCGCGCGCCAGCCCATGCGCACACCAAACCAGCGCGTGCAGATGCCAGCGACCATCCACGGCAGCACCGCGCCCATGATGAGGAAGGGCATGCGCACGCCCAGCCGATGGTCACCGAAAACCTCAACGCCGAGCCGCGTCAGCCAGGCCGTCAGCCCAGGCAGGTCCGAATAGGCGGCGGCCAGATGCTGGCCTTCCTGCCAATAGAACGCCTCGTCCACGAACAGAGTCAATTGCGAGGCCAACAGCACCTTGGCTGTGGTGACCAGCACCCACAGCACAAGGAACGTTACGTATGCGCGTTGCTCACCCCTGTTTGGCACGTACACTTCCTTCAGCCCAAGTATCGAGACGACCATGACAATGGCGCCGCCCGGAATGCTAACCGAAGTAACACTACAGTCCCTATCTGCGGCACAACAACAGGTCAACTCCCTCTTGCTCGGTAAGGCGCAGGAAGTGCGGATGGCCTTTGTCGCGCTACTGTCCGGCGGACATCTGCTGATCGAGGACCTGCCCGGGCTCGGCAAGACCACCTTGGCCCATGCGATGGCTTCCAGCCTCGGCCTGCAGTTCCAGCGCGTGCAGTTCACCTCCGACCTGCTGCCCGCCGATGTGCTCGGCATCTCAGTCTACGAAGCGCACAGCCGCAGCTTCCAGTTCCATCCCGGCCCGGTGTTCTGCAACCTGTTGCTGGCTGATGAAATCAACCGCGCACCGCCACGCACGCAGAGCGCCCTGCTCGAAGCAATGGCCGAGCAACAGGTGACGCTGGATGGCGTGACCCACCGGCTACCGGATCCTTTCTTCGTCATCGCCACGCAGAACCCGGTGGACATGTCCGGCACGTTCCCGCTGCCAGACTCGCAGCTGGACCGCTTCCTGCTGCGCCTGACCCTGGGCTATCCCAATGCCGACGCCGAGCGCGCCCTGCTGGCCGGCGAAGACCGCCGGGACCTGATTGCGCGGGTTACCCCCTGCCTATCGGAGCAGGACATCCGCATACTGCGCGAAGCCGTTGGCCAGGTGCATGCCAGTGACGCGCTGATTGACTACGTGCAGGCATTGATCACCCGCAGCCGCCAACACCCGGGCGTGCGCGTCGGCCTGTCGCCTCGCGCCGGTATCGCCCTGCTGCGCGCGGCCAAGGCGCACGCGCTGCTGCTTGGCCGCCAGCATGTGATCCCGGAAGACGTGCAGGCGTTGTTCATCGCGGTCGCCGGGCATCGTCTGGTTGCCGAAGCCGAAGCATCCTCCGGCCCGACACTGGCGCGCACCCTGCTACACAGCGTGCAGGTGGATTGAGGTGCTGGCAGCACTGCGGCAGCGCCTGCAATTCCTGCAGTTCCTGGCCCGCCCACGGCAACCGGAACAGCTGCCGACGCAGTTGGACAGACGCCGCATCTACGTGTTGCCGACCGGCTTCGGTCTGTTCCTGGCGGCCTTGCTCGCGGTGATGCTGCTCGGCGCCTTGAACTACAACAACAACCCCGCCTTGCTGTTGGCACTGGTGTTGGGCGCAACCGCGCTGGCCAGCACCGTGCAGGCGCACCTGCAGTTGTCAGGCCTGCGCCTGCAAGCCGTTTCCGCCGAACCGGTGGCCGCGGGCACTCCCATCCGCCTGCGGCTGGCGCTTGCGCGCGGCGACCGCCGCTGGCGCCGTGCCCTGCAGTTGGATTACCCACAGGCCAAGACCCACCTCAACCTGGAGCAGGACAGCCAGGCCGAAGCCGACCTCTGGCTACCCACCCAGCAACGCGGCTGGCTGGATCTGTCACGCATCCGGATCACCAGCACCCAGCCGCTGGGCCTGGTCCGCGCCTGGGCATGGTTCTGGCCGGACACGGCGCTACTCGTTTATCCCGCGCCGGAAACCAATGCGCCGCCACTGCCGGATGCAGGCAGCGCCTCCACCCGCACCCGCGTGCATCCACAAGGCGAAGAACTGCAGCAGATGCGCCCCTACCGCAGCGGCGACTCGCGCCGCAGCATCGCCTGGAAGCACTCGGCGCGACGCGACGAACTGCTGGTGCGCGAGTACGAGCGCCCCTACGGCGCCGAGCTGGTATTGGACTGGCAGCAATTGCTGGCCCTGCCCCACGAACGCCGCATCTCGCGCCTGGCGCGCTGGGTGGATGAGGCCGAACGCGAAGGCCGCAGCTATCAACTGCGCCTGCCCGGGCAGCCCCCATTCGGGCCGGCCAGCGGCGACGCCCATCGCCACCTCTGCCTGCGCGCATTGGCGCTGTTGCCAAACGCATGAAGACGCCCGCGCCCGCGATAAGCGCCAGCAGCCGCCTCTGGATCAATCTGGTCACGGCCCTCTCGCTGCTGCCCTTGCTGCTGCAGTTGCCGGGCGTGCTGGCGGCGCTGTTCGGCATCACCACCTTGTCGGTGGCACTGTGGTCATGGCGGCGCGCCATGCCCTTGTTGCTGCGCCTGCTGCTGATCGGCGTGATGCTGGCCTGCATCTACTGGCAGATGGGCGCCAACCCCGGCCGCGACAATGGCTGCGCCCTGCTTGCGGCGATGCTGGCGATCAAATCCAGCGAGCTGCGCACGCTGCGTGATGCGCGCAGCTTGATTGGCTTCAGCCTGTTTGCGCCATTCGCGGCCTTCCTGCTCGACCAGGGGCCAAGCACCTTGCTGATGTCAGCCGCCGCCGTGGTAGCCGCCCTGCTCGCGCTGCAACGCCTGGCCGATGAAGAAGTGGGCATTGCCCATCTGCCACCGCGTGCCCAGCTGCGCACGGTTGGCGGGCTGATGTTGCTGGCACTGCCGCTGGCCTTGTCGGCATTCTGGCTGGTGCCACGCCTGCCGACGCCGCTGTGGGGCACACCCGATCGGGTCGTGGGACGCCCCGGCCTGTCAGACAGCATGCAGCCTGGCGGCCTGAGCGACATGATGGCCGATGACAGCCCGGCGTTGCGGGTCGAGTTCTTCGGCCCGGTACCGACGCAGGACCAACGCTATTGGCGTGGGCCGGTACTGACGCGCTTCGATGGCCGGCGCTGGTCGCGGGTGCAAAGCCAGCGTGCTGCCCCCCCACCCCACGTCAGCAACACCGCGCTGCGCTGGGACTACCAGATCGAATACGAGTCCACCGACCAGCGCGAACTGGTCGCACTGGATCTGCCCCTGCAGGCACCTGCTGGCAGCCAACTGGATGCCGATTACAGCCTGACCTCAGCACGACCACTTACCGCACTGACCCGCTGGCGCATGCGCTCCAGTCCCGCCCAGGCGTTCCAGGCCGAGCTACCGGCACGCCTGCGACGTCAGGCCTTGCAACTACCGGAAGGTTTCAATCCGCGCACCCTGGCCCTGGCCAGACAATGGCGCAGCCAAGCCGGCACCGATGATGCGGCCTTGGTACAACGCAGCGTGGACTGGATCCATCGCGAGTTCGCCTACACGTTGAACACGCCAGTGCCCGGCCGCCACTCCGTCGACGAATTCCTGTTCGACCAGAAGGCCGGCTACTGCGAGCACTTCAGCGCGGCATTCGTGGTGCTGATGCGCGGCGCAGGCATTCCAGCACGGGTTGTCACCGGCTATGCCGGCGGCGTGCGCAACCGCTTCGGCAACTATTGGGTGGTACGCCGCCTTGATGCCCATGCCTGGGCCGAAGTCTGGCTGCCACAGCGCGGCTGGGTCCGGGTTGATCCCACCGCCGCAGTGGCCCCGGAGCGCATCTACGACACCATCGAAGACCGTATCGATGACAACGAAACCCGTGGCATGGACCTGAGTGGCCGCTGGAGCAGCCTGCTGCAGTACAGCGACTTCCTCCGCCGCGGCTGGAACACCGCCGTGCTGTCCTTCGATGCCGAACGTCAGCAGCGCCTGCTCAGCGGTTTCGGCATCAAACAGTTGAGCCCCTCGCAGCTGGTTGCCCTGTTTGCCGGCTTTGCGGTCCTTGCCCTGGGCCTTATGGCCTGGTTGCTTGCCCGCGGCGAACGCCAGCGCGACCCGCTGTTGCGCGCCTGGCATCGCATGGGCCGCCGCTACCAACGCCTGGGCCTGGGCCGTGAGCCGTTCGAGACCGCCAGCGACTGGGCCAGCCGCGTTGACCGTGCCCGGCCTGGCAGCGATCTGCTGACGCTCAGCCAGCGTTTCACTCAGGCGCGCTACGCTGGCGTCCGATCGGATGTCGTTTCATTATTGGCGGACCTGCACAGGCATCGCCCGAAACCCGGAGTACGAACATGAAGACCCGCATCCTCCTCGTTGCCGCCGCCAGCCTGGTGCTGGCCGCCTGTGCCACGGCGCCCAAACCGCTGCAGGGACAGTTCACCCCCGTTTCGCCGCGTGACGCGGTGGCGCAGAAGCAGACCGGCGCGCCGGTACGCTGGGGTGGCCGCATCATCGAAACCATCCCTGGCCAGGGCGAGACCTGCTTCCAGATGCTGGCCCGCCCGCTCAACGCCAGCGGCCGCCCGAGCACCACGTCCAGCGATGCCAGCGATGGCCGCTTCCTTGCCTGCCGCAGCGGTTTCTATGATCCGGCGGTGTTCGAGCCGGGCCGCGACGTGACCTTCATCGGCCGCATCGATGGCTACCAGAGCACCAAGATCGGCGAATACGACTACCCGCTTCCCAAGCTTTCCGCCGACGTGGTCTACCTGTGGCCGGTACAGCGCGAAGTGGAAGTGGTACCCGCCTACCCGTACGGCCCGTGGGGCCCGGGTTGGGGTCCCGGCTGGGGCTGGGGTTACCGCGGCTGGTGGTAACAAACTGAAAACGCCGCCCCAAGGGGCGGCGTTTTCTTTTTCTTGTTTGGCTCTTTTGTGGGAGCGGCGTAAGC
The DNA here is from genome assembly GCF_029959445.1 of Stenotrophomonas sp. PS02298. Lineage (GTDB taxonomy): Bacteria > Pseudomonadota > Gammaproteobacteria > Xanthomonadales > Xanthomonadaceae > Stenotrophomonas. The sequence continues at coordinate 9,295 of NZ_JASCOR010000101.1, forward strand.
CGCGAAGCGGGATATCCATCCGCCGCGAACTACATCCCGCAATCAACAGCTGTTTGGCTGAGCCAAAGGGATCGGCCGTTGTTTTGTTGGTGTCAGCTTCGCGGCTTACGCCGCTCCCACAATCAACACAACTGCATCAAATCACGCGCCGAAATGCCCCAAGGGCGCACCTGCCAGCAGATGCAGGTGGATGTGGAACACAGTTTGCCCCGCATCTTCGCGGCAGTTCATCACGATGCGGTAGCCGTTCTCGGCGAAGCCTTCCTGGCGTGCATACGCCGCAGCCGCCAACGCCAACTTGCCGATCAGATGCGCCTGCGCCGGCTGCAGGTCATCCAGGGTCGGGATGACCTCGTTCTTTGGAATGAAAAGTACATGCACCGGCGCCTGCGGGGCGATGTCCTTGAAGCCCAGCACTTCATCGTCTTCGTAGACGATGGCGGCGGGAATTTCGCGGCGGATGATCTTGCCGAAAATGGTGTCGGTCATGTGGGGGCTCGCTGCAGTAAACGACCTACAGCTTACAACCCCGGCGCGGCTTATTCGCCGACTTCGCTGCGGCTGCCAAACGCGTGCGACAAGGTGCCGCGATCCACGTATTCCAGTTCACCGCCCAAAGGCAGGCCCTGCGCCAAGCGGCTGGGACGCACCTTGTTGCGGCGTGCCAGCTGCGCCAGGTAATGCGCGGTGGCCTCGCCTTCAACGGTGGAGTTGGTAGCGATGATCAGCTCGGTGACTTCGCCCTGTGCCAAGCGCGTTTCCAGCTGATCCAGGCCCAGCTCGCGCGGGCCGATGCCGTCCAGAGGCGACAAGCGCCCCTGCAGCACGTAATACACACCGCGGTAGCTGGTCGCATGCTCGATCGCCAGCCGATCAGCCGGTGATTCGATCACGCACAGCATCTGCCGCTCGCGGCTGCTGCTGGCGCAGACCGGGCATAGCTCGGTTTCGCTGAAATCGCGGCATTGCTTGCAGTGGCCGATCTTCTCGATGGCCTCGGCCAGCACTTCCGACAAGCGCTGGCCACCGTCACGGGCACGCTCCAGCACGTGGTAGGCCATGCGCTGGGCCGTCTTCTGGCCAACGCCGGGCAGTACCCGGAAGGCTTCGATCAGTTGTTCCAGCAGCGGCAGGCTCATCGCAACGGTCTCATCACAGCAGGCGTATCGCTAAAACAAGCGCGCGAAGCCCGGAGGCTTCGCGGCGCGGGGACGTGCATGCGCCGGACCAGCCGGCGCGGGCCACATCAGAACGGCAGCTTCATGCCCGGCGGCAGCTTCATGCCGGCGGTGGCCGAGCCCATGCGGCTCTGCGATTCGGCGTCGATCTTGTTGGCGGCGTCGTTGAACGCGGCTGCGATCAGGTCTTCAGCCATTTCCGGATCATTCAGCACCGACGGATCGATGCGCACCTTGCGGCACTCCTTGGTACCACTCAGGGTCACGCTGACCATGCCGCCGCCGGCGCTGCCGGTGACTTCCAACTTGGCGATTTCTTCCTGGGCCTTCTGCAGGTTTTCCTGCATTTTCTGGGCCTGCTGCATCATTTGGGCGATATTGCCGCGCATGGTTCGTTACTCTTTGAAAGGACGGATGGAATCGGCCACGACCCGTGCACCCTGCTGTATCAGCTGCTGCACCTGGGGGTCGGCCATGAACACGGCTTCGGCCGCGGATTGCTGTTCACCGCGCTGACGATCTGCGCGCTGGTGCAAGGTCTCAGCCTCGGCGTTGCCAGTCTCAATGAGGATCTTGGGCGTGCTACCCAAGGCCTGTGACAGCGCCTGCGCCAAGGCATTCAAGGCGCGCTCAGACTGCAGGTATTCAAAGCCCGGCAACAAGGCCAGCCGCAGCACACCGTGCTGGAAGCTGACGAAGGCGGCATTGGCGGCCAACTCGCGCGACGGGCCGCTCAGGCCGCTGTCGTCGATAAGGTCCAGCCATTGTTCTGCGTCGTTCAAGCTGCGGCCGCCCTGCGTCGGTGCAACTGACTCTGCGGGTGCCGCCGGCTCGATGGCGATGCCGGTCGGGCGCATCGGCTCGGCCTGCTGGATCGGCTGCGGCGCGGCAACGGGCGCCGGCTTCGGCACCTCAACCGGTATTGCAACCGGCATTTCAATGGCTTCGGGCGCTTCCGGCATGGCCATTTCGGCCGCCATGGCCTCGTCGCGCGCATTCGCCTCAGCCGCCTCGACCGCCCATGGCGGCAGATCTTCGTCAGCAGCTACTGGCTTGGCGGCTTGAACCGGGGCCTGAGCTGCAACCGGAGCTTGCACAGGCTCAGGCGCGGGCGCTGCGGGCTCCGGCGCAGGCGCGACTTGCTGCGGCACGACGGCTGCTGCTTCGGGTACAGGCTCGGGCTTGGGTTCTGACACAGGCGCAACCGGTGCAACTACAGCCTGCACTTCAACCGGCTTGGCGGTTTGCGCCGACGCGGCGGCAGCGGCTTGCGTGTTGCCACCCACGCCTGCGCTAGTCCCCGATGCGCTGCCTTCCGGCGTCGCCGGCACTGCGCCTGCCGGGCGGAACGCCAGCATGCGCAGCACGGTCATTTCAAAGCCCGCACGGGGGCTGGGCGCCAGATGCAGGTCGCGACGGCCACCAAGGGCCATCTGGTACCAGAGCTGCACCACTTCCGGGCGCAGGCGCTGGGCAAACGCAATCGCGTCGACGCCCTCGCCGGGTACGACAGTGCCCGGCACCAGCTGCTGCACCTGGATGCGGTGCAGGCCTTCGGCCAAAGCGTCCAGCACGCCACTCCAGTCCGGCGAGAACTCGGCCAGCCCGGCAACCACCTGCAGCAGGCGTGCACCTTCGCCATCGGCCAGGGCATCAAGCATGGCGCTGACCTGCGTGCGATCGACCGTGCCCAGCATGGTGCGCACCACGTCGTCGCGCAGCGCGCCGCCGGCATAGGCAATGGACTGATCCAGCAGCGACAAGCCATCACGCAGCGAGCCATCGGCCGCGCGGGCCAGCTGCACGATCGCGCTGTCGTCGAACTCGATCTGCTCGGCGGTCATGATCCGGGTCATCTGCCCGCGGATCTGCTCCTCATCCAGACGCTTGAGGTTGAACTGCAGGCAGCGACTGAGCACAGTGACCGGCAGCTTCTGCGGATCGGTGGTGGCCAGCAGGAACTTCACGTGCTCCGGCGGCTCTTCCAGCGTCTTCAGCAGCGCGTTGAACGCCGCCTTGGAGAGCATGTGCACTTCGTCGATCAGATAGACCTTGTACTGCCCACGCGAGGGCATGTACTGGGCGTTCTCAATCACCTCACGGACGTCGTCGACGCCGGTATTGGACGCGGCATCGATTTCCAGCAGGTCGATGTAGCGGCCCGCATCGATGTCCAGGCAGGCCCGGCACTGACCGCAGGGGTCGGCACTGGTGCCGTTCTCGCAGTTCAGCGACTTGGCGAAGATGCGGGCAATGGTGGTCTTGCCGACACCCCGGGTGCCGGTGAACAGAAAGGCGTGGTGGACGCGGCCACTGTCGAGCGCATTGCTGAGCGCGCGGACCACGTGTTCCTGGCCCACCAACTCGGCAAAACGCTTCGGACGCCACTTGCGGGCAAGGACGAGATAGGACATCAGGCAACCGTCTTCATCTGAAGCCCCATTGTGCCACGCCCGACCCATCCGCCAGCACCCCGTTCCGGGGGTGCTTGTGAACGGCCGCCAGTCCCTATAGAATCCACGCCCCTGCCGAGGCATTAGCACGGCAGGATCCGGAGAGGTGTCCGAGTGGTTGAAGGAGCACGCCTGGAAAGTGTGTAAGCGTCTAAACCGCGCTTCGGGGGTTCGAATCCCCCTCTCTCCGCCAGTTCTCGCAAACCCCTGTTTACGCAGGGGTTTTTGCTTTTCTGGATGGACTGCTGGGAAAGACGCAATCCGGGACACATCGCCCCTATGCGCATCCCCCATCATCTGGTTCGAGCCCGCTCTGGGCTCTGGTCATTCCGGCAACGGGTTCCTACGGACCTTCAGGCCCTCATCGGCAAACGCATCCTGAAGCGCACGCTGCGCACCTTCGAGCTGTCCGTGGCCCAACTGCGCGCCCTGACACTGGCCGCACGTTATGCTCAGGCCTTCAGCGTGTTGAGGGAACGACGCATGGGAACCCAGGACGAGGACATCGAGACGCTTCTTGCGCGCCTCACCAGCTCCGACAGCCTCCAGCAGCTGACGTTGAACCGAACGCGCACCGCCGACGGTGTCGTCACCGAGCACTGGCAGATCGACACTCCGGAGGACGTGAAGCTTTATCAGCAGATCATGGAGCTGTCTGCCTCACGGCCCAGCGAACTTGGGGAGCTGATTCGTCAGGGCGTCCCGCCGATGCCGGAGGCGCGCCGGGTGACCAAGCCCGCCATTGAGACCATCACCTTGGGCAAGGCCAAGGAGGCGTGGCTGGCGAGCATCAAGGGCAGCACCCTGCCCAAGACTTGGACCATCAAACGAACGGCGGTAGAGCTGCTGACTCGCTTCCTGGGCGAGAAGGCCAAACTCCATACGCTCACTCGGTCCGACCTGGCCCGGTGGTATCAGCACATGAGGGACGAAGGGGCATCCACCCCCACCCTGACCAACAAGCAAAGCTATGTGGGCGGGAAAGGAGGATTTTTCGAGTGGGCGATCGCCTCGGGCCATTACCCGAAGGGCGACAACCCGGCCTCCGGGCATGTGAGCTACTCAACGCGGGAGAAGCGGGCCCGGCGCAAGTTCGGCTTCAAGGCTTATGACACCCATCAAGTCCAGGCCCTGTTTGCGCCGGCGGCCTTCGAGGCCCTGCCCCTGCCCGCTCGCTGGGCGGCCCTGTTGGGGCTCTACACGGGGGCCCGGGCCTCCGAAGTCGGGCAGTTGATGGCCAGCAACATCTCGGAAGAAAGCGGAGTGCCTTGCATCCATATCACCGACGAAGGCGAACATCAGCGGGTGAAAACCGACGTAAGCGTCCGCACCGTGCCCGTCCACCCCGACTTGGCGGCGCTGGGCTTCCTCGAGTGGGTCGAGAGCATGCGGGCCGAGGGCCATACTCGCTTATTCCCTGGAGCCAAGGCCGAGGCCAAGAACGGCCAGGGCAACTGGGTGTCGAAGGCCTTCAGCCGTTACTTGGCCGAGGTGGGCAAGAACTGGCCCACTGCGAAGCGGGGCTTCCACTCCCTTCGGAAAACCCTGATTCAAGAGCTCCAGGGCTTGGGAGTGGTTTCCGAGCTGCGGGCTCAGATCGTAGGTCACGAGCTGGACGACGAGCACCACGCCACCTACAGCCGCGATTTCACGGCCAAAGAGAAGTTGGAAGGGCTGGGGGCTCATTCACCCGGCCTTCGGACCCTGACCTATGGGCTCAACCTTTCCGCCTTGCGCCCCCTGGTTGATCCGAACCTGTTGCCTGAGGGTAGCCTTCCAACCAACCGCCGCAAAGCAAGGAGCAACGCGTGAGCATCCATCCGATCGACACACGGGTCGCTGTCCTTCTCGATTGCGACAACGTCCCACCCGAAATCGTGGACCATGCCCTCCTCATGGCCGCTCAGTTCGGGCGGGTTGTCGTCCGCCGCGGCTACGGAAACCACGCCACGCTGGCTAAGCGCTGGCAGGAGACCTTGGTCCGACAAGCCTTCACCCCATGCCTCCAATACCAATATGCGGCAGGGAAAAACACCGCTGACATGGCACTGGCTTTGGACGCCTTAGAGGCAATGTTCGATCAGCGGGCTGACACGTTTTGCTTGGTCACGAGCGACTCGGATTTCGCTTACCTGTGCCGAAAGCTCCGGGAGCGAGGAGCGACGGTCTGCATCGTGGGGGAGGAGAAAACGCCTGAGGCATTGCGCAATGCCTGCGACCAGTTCTTCGAGTGGAAGCCTTCGGAGCAGAAACCCGAAGCGGAGGAGCAGGCCTCGGGCTTGAAAGGACAGGCGCAAGGAAAGACCGAGACCCCCAAGCCATTGCCCAAGCGACGCCCCCGCTTCTTGGTCGATGCAGTGGCCCTTCTCGCCGACGGCAGCACAGATGGAAGGGTCATCGTCAGCGCGCTTGGCAACTATCTAAAGCGAACCGATCCCTCGTTCTCGCCAAACGCTTATGGGCACTCCGGCCTGCTTAACATGGTCAAGACGTATGACCTGCTCGTTGCTTCGCAAGCGCCGGGAGGCCACTGGCTGGTCAAGCTCGCACCGGAACAGAGCCCGGCGACTCAGGCGTCAATCGCAGCAGCGTCTGACGCCTAAGGCGAAGAATCCAAATAGAAAAACTGTGACGCACTGCGTCATCGCGCGCTTGCGCAATCCCGACTGAGTGGTTCGATGTGAAGACCTTTCACTACATGACTGACCAATGCCCGCAAACGTCGAACTACGTATCGCCAGCCAACTTCTTCAAGTTCTGGTGCCTCAAAACAACACTCGCGACGCCGCTGAGCGAGAGGTGGATGTCCAGCATGCGCTGGATATAGCGAAAATACTCTTGCGCCGCTTCGCCGCGAGCCCACAAGGCCAAGCAACTCAGTCACTTACCCACTCGCCTCCCAGTAGCGGCGCATCCCGAGCCGCAACCGTCGACCGCAGCCAAGTGCCGCAAACCTTCCCATCCCCCGATGCTTGGCGTGCATCTCGCGGCCTTCCGCCAGTGAAGCCACTCCCAAATCGGACAACGCCCGTGGGACCAGGGCCCCGTTGAGCAATAGCCCCGCTTTCGCGGGGCTTGTCTTTCATGGGTGACCCGTCCTGAATTGGGTTGACACCTTTTCCCTCTGGAGAAGGAATGTTCAATGAAATCAACAATCAGGCGCAGCCAGCGAGATTACTCGCTGGCCTTCAAATTGTCGGTGGTCGACCAGATCG
>NZ_JASCOR010000102.1 GCF_029959445.1 Stenotrophomonas sp. PS02298
GAGCCATGCTCGGCAAGGGGCCTTACCGGTAAAGCCCCTGCCGAGCATGGCTCGGCACTACAGGAAGCGGAAGCGTCAGCCTGCCTTCGGCGTCAGCTTCAACAGCTTTGCGTTGGCGCCATCTTCCAGCAGCCACAGCGCTCCGTCCGGGCCTTGCTCCACTTCGCGGATGCGGTTGCCCATGTCAAAGCGCTCGGCTTCGCGGGCCTTGTCGCCATCAAAGGCGACGCGCACCAGCGACTTGGATGACAGTCCGCCGATGAAGCCGCTGCCCTGCCACTGCGGGAACTGCTTGCCGTTGTAGATGATGAAGCCGGCCGGCGAGATCACCTGCCGCCAGGTCACCACCGGGGCGATGAATTCCGGGCGGGTGTCGTGATCGGGAATCGGGCGGCCGTCGTAATGGTCGCCATTGGAGACGATCGGGTAGCCGTAATTGCCGCCGCGCTGGATCAGGTTCAGCTCGTCGCCGCCCTTCGGACCCATCTCGTGTTCCCACAGCTTGCCGTTGCCGTCGAAGGCAATACCCAGCACGCTGCGGTGGCCCAGCGACCACACCTGGTCCGCCGGTGAGCCCTGCGCCACGAACGGGTTGTCGGCCGGCACGCTGCCATCGTCGTTGAGGCGGATGATCTTGCCCAGGTTGGTCTTCATGTCCTGCGCCGGGTCGAACTTCTGCCGCTCGCTGGAACTGATCCACAACTTGCCATCCGGGCCGAAGGCCAGGCGATGGCCGTAATGGCCGCGGCCGGTGACCTTGGGCGTCTGCCGCCAGATCACCTGCGCATCGCTCAACGTGCCGCTGCCATCGGCGTTCAATACCAGCTTGGCGCGGGCGACGGCGGCACCACGGGTATCGTCCTCGCCATCTTCGGCGTAGCTGTAATAGACCAGCCCATTGCTTGCGAACTGCGGATGGGCCAGCACGTCACCAAAGCCACCCTGGCCGCCGTAAGCCACGGTCGGGACGCCGCTGATGTTGCCGCGCTTGCCGCTGGCGGGATCGAAGTGGACCAGCTTGCCGGCCTTCTCGGTGACCAGCAGGCTGCCGTCGGGCAGGAAGGTCATCGCCCAGGGCTCATCAAAGCGGGCCGTTTCGGTGGCGGTGAACGGCCATTGCGCGGGCTTCACCGCGGCTTCGGCGGCCGGGTCGGGATCAGCGGCGCAGGCGCTGGTGAACAGGGCGGGGGCCAGGGCCAGGCTCATGCTGAGCAGGAGGGTACGGGGCATGGAGGTCTCCGGGTGCGGGATGCGATACCAGTGCAGGGTTGTACACCATGGCGGCCGACGCTGCCTACGACACGCCGGCGCTGCCGCCGCAGGAATGATTGAAGGCCACTCCCGCCGATGGCGGGAGTGGTTGCAGGCAATCAGCTGTCGCTGGTCTGGTCCTGCTCCGGATGCTGTGCCGTGTGCCGGGCGACGATGCCAGTGGCGGTAACGCCGCCAGTCGCATTGCCGATGGTGCAGAACACATCGGGAATGGTGTCCACCGCCAACAGCACGCCCAGCGGTTCCACCGGCAGGCCCAGGCTCTGGGTGATCGGCATGTTGTTGGTCATGAAGTTGGCCTGGCCGGGCAGGCCGGTCGAGCCCATGCTGATCGCCGCGGCCAACAACACCGCCACCGCATATTGCGAGGCATGCACGTCGATGCCGTACAGCCAGGCGATGAAGCTGGCCACGGCGATGTACTGCGCCGGGCTGGTGATGCGGAACAGCGATACCGCCATTGGCAGCACCAGCGAGGTCAGTGCCGCCGGGTAGCCCAGGCGATTGCGTGCGCTGTCGATCATGGCCGGCAACGATGCCAGCGAGGACTGCGTGCTGCCGGCAATTACCTGTACCGGCACCAGTGCCCGGGCAAAGCGGCCGAACGGCTCGCCGGCAGCGAAGCGGGCAACCAGGTACAGCAGCAGGGTGATCAGGATGTAGATCACGCACATCAGCACGATGTAGTAGCCAAGCACGCCGATGATGCTCATCCCGACTTCGGCGCAGACCACGAAGACCAACGCGAACACGCCTACCGGCGCCGCCCACAGCACCCAGCGCACGATGGTGATCATGGTGTCGGCGATGATGCGGATGATGTCCAGGATGCGATCACGGCGCTCCGGTTCCTGCCGGCTCAGCGCAAAGCCGAAGAACATGGCGAAGGCCACCAGCGGCAGCATCGCGCTGGAGGCGGCGGCGGCAAGTGCATTGCTGGGAATCAGCGAGCTGATCCACTGCGCGGCACTCAGCGGCGTGGCTGCGGTTGCCGGCGAACGCAACGCATCGCGGAAGGCCTGGATGTTGTCTGCATCGCGCGGCAGCAGGTCCAGCAGGAACGGGGTGATGACCGCGGAGAACGCGGCCGAGCCGACCAGCAGGATCAGGAACACGATGATCGCGTTGCGCGCGGTACGCCCGGAGGCGGCGGCATTGCTGGCGGTATTGACGCCGACGATGACCAGTGCGGTCACCAAAGGAACCACGGTCATCTGCAAGGCATTGAGCCAGAGCCGGCCGATCGGGCGCAGTACGTCGGCGATCTTCAGCGCCAACGACTGGTCATAGGCGGTGAGCGACAGGCCGACAATGGCGGCCAGCACCAGCGCGATCAGCACCTTGACCGGTGCCGAGACCTTGGAAGATTTTGCGGGTGCGCTGTCGGTCATGAAGGGATGGCTTGGCTAAAGAGAAGGGAAGATGCCCGGAACCGGACAAATGCTCAACGAGTAGTTTCTGAAAGTGCGGGCAAGCCCCAGCTGCGCTGCAGCCGCTGGTACTCGGCGTCGGGCAGCAGCACGAACAGCGGCTTGGCCTCGGGTGACAGCCATTCCAGCAAGGCCGACATGCGCTCCGGCTCCATTGCGGTGCAGCCGGCGGTGGCTTCGCCGGGCTGCCGCCACAGGTGGGCGAAGATGCAGCTGCCCTGGCCGGGCACCGCAGCGGGGTTGTGCTCGATGACGAAGCCTTCGCGGTAACGACGGTCGCCCTTGTTGTGCAGGTCCAGGCGCATGGCTTCGGTGGAACCCTTCACCGCGGCTTCGCCGACCTTGGCGGCATCGACGATCTGGTTGTACAGCGGCGAGGCGGGCACATCCATGCAATAGCTGCTGGCCAGCATCGGCTGGTAGGGCATGGCGCTGATGATGTGCTCGGCATAGCCGAACGCCGGGCCGATGTTGAAGATGCCGGCCGGGCTGCGGCCATCACCTTCCTGCTTCTGCGGGCCATCCTTCTGCTGAGGATGGACGCCGATACCCCAGGCGCTGCCACTGCGGCCAAGGCTGACATCGAAGCCGGCATCGCGTGCTATCCAGCCGCTGTCGGTGCGTTCAAAGGCCTGCAGATGAGCGTTGGTCGCGTCCCACGTAGGCGCAGTGACCACGATCAGCTGGCGGGCTTCGCTCACTGGTGCGGCGAGCGGCGCAGCGATGCTGGCCGGTGCGATGACCATCAACACGCAGCCCAGCAGGTGTCGGAAGTTGCGTTGGAACAAAGTGAGCATGGCGGCGGCTCCTGCGGTCAGATGTCGATCAGGTGCTGGATGCGTTCCTGGTTCAATGCCAGCTGTCGTTGCCGATCAGGATTGGTCTGGCACAGCAGGACGAACACGAAATCCAGCAGGTATTGCAGCGAGCTGCGATAGAGCAGCTGCGCGATCGGCGGCTGCGGGTCATGCGCGCAGATGGCCAACGAGGCATCTGCGTGCGCGCGCAGCGGATTGGCGGTATGGCGGGTGATCGATACCACTTTTCCGCCGACTTCCTGGAACTGCCGCGACAACTGCCACAGCTGCGGCAGCTTGCCGAACTCGGAGAACACCAGCAGCACATCGCCGGGGCGGGCGGCTGAGAGGTTGGCGGTCATCAGGATGGGATCGGCCTGCTGCACGGTGAGGATGCCGAGCAGCGACAGCCGCATGGCGAATTCACGCGCGTACAGGCCGTCGTCGCCGAGCCCATAGATGAAGACCTTTGGTGCGTTGTCGATCAATGCGATGACGTCTTCGACGTCGGCCTGCGGGTTGGCCGCCATGGTTTCTTCTTCGGCAGCGGCTTTGGCACGGCGCAGGGTTTCGGCAACCAGCAGGTAGCCGCCGGGTTGGTCCTCCGGCGGCCAGCTGGTGCTTTCGCCATTGCCGGCAGCGGCGACGGCGGCGCCTACCGAGTATTTCAAGTCTGGATAGCCTTTGAAGCCGAGTTTCTGGCTGAACTTGACCACGCTGGACTGGCTGATATCCAAGGCATTGGCCAGCTGCTGCGAGGAGTAGTCGCGCAGCAGGTGTGCGTTGTCGAGGATGAAGTCGGCGATGCGCCGTTCGATGGCCGACATCTGTTCGCGTTCGGAGCGGATTTTTACCAGAGGTGGCATGGGCGTATGGGTGTTTATCTGCTGAAGACTTTAATGGATTGCGTTGAAAAGAGGAGCGTAGCTGCTGCTTTGGCTGTTGCTTTGGCTGTTGCTCCATAGCCCCTCTCCTGCGAAGCGGGAGAGGGGTTGGGGTGAGGGCGCTTTTGCTTGTGCTGTTGCTTCAGCTTTTGATCTACCAGGTCCCCTTCCGCAGCGACGGAGCTGGCAGACAAGACCCCGAACGGGGCGACGCACAAGGATGTGCGTCGTTTTTCGACGATACAGGGATGTATCGTCGAAAATCCTGCCAGCGGAGTGAACCTGGAGCGCGCAGCGCGGAGGGCGCGTAGGCAGGGTGTGCTTTCTTTTGGTTAGCTTTTCTTTGCACAAGCAAAGAAAAGTAACTCGCTCCCCGAAGGGGAGAGAAAGCCTTTGCTCTGGCTTTTGCTGTTTTCTGCAAGTTGGAGCGAAAGCTGAGGCCAAGGCCAAGGCCAAGGCAAGAGCTTTCGCTCCCCTTTGGGGCGCGAGCACACCTTTCTTTGCTTGTGCAAAGAAAGGTGGCCCAAAGAAAGCACACCCTGCCTCCGCGCCCACGACGCTGCGCGACGCGGGTCCACTCCGCCGCCGGGATTCTTCGACGAGACATCCCTGTCTCGTCGAAAAACGACGTGCATCCATGCACGTCGCCCCTGCGGGGTCTTGTCCGTCGGCTGCGTCGCTGCGGAAGGGGACCCGGTAGGGCAAGAGCTGGAGCAAAAGCTGGAGCAACAGCAACAGCAACAGCAACAGCAGAAGCTGGAGCTGGAGCTGGAGCTGGAGCTTCCCCTCCCCAGCCCTCCCCTGCGCTGCGCGCAAGGGAGGGGGCGACAGCCGAAGCAGAAGTCAGTTTCATGCGTTGGTGGGGGTGCTCCTCCCAAAACAAAACAGCACCGGGCTTTGCCGGTGCTGTCGTTTCCACATGCGCGACCACGGCGGCGGCAACCGAGGAGAGACCGGTTGCCGCCTGCGTGATCACGGCTTGATCATCTCCAGCCCGCGTACCTCGATGATGCCCAGGCCCGGCGCGTCGGTGATGCTGATCTCCGATTCGTTGAAGATCACGCCGCCCACCACCGGATTGAACTGGCTCAACGACGGGCCATCCAGGTCCACCTTGCTGATCGCGCCGGACTTGGCCACACCAAGGTGCACCGCCGCCGCCACGCTGATGCTGGATTCCAGCATGCAGCCGATCATGCACGGTACTCCGTACAACGAGGCGATGTCGGCGATCTTGATCGCGTTGGAAATGCCGCCGGTCTTCATCAGCTTGATGTTGATGATGTCGGCTGCACCCTGCTGTATCAGGTCGAATACCTGGTGCGGGCTGAACACGCTTTCGTCTGCCATCACCGGCGTGTTGACGCGCTCGGTGACGTACTTCATTCCAGCGATGTCGGCAGCCTTCACCGGCTGTTCCAGCAGCTCCAGCACGACGCCTGCATTCTCCAGCACGTTCATTGCGTAGACCGCCTGTTTGGCGGTCCAGCCCTGGTTGGCATCCAGACGCAGTAGGGCGCGGCCTTCGACGGCGGCGTGGATGGCCTTGACCCGCTCGATGTCCAGGCCGATGTCCTTGCCCACCTTGATCTTCAGCGACTCGAAGCCGCGCTCCACTGCCGACAGCGAATCGGCCACCATCTTGTCGATGTAATCGACGCTGATGGTGATGTCGGTGGTGATCACCGGGTCGCCGCCGCCAAGCATCTGGTACAGCGGTGCCTTGTGCAGCTGTGCCCACAGGTCGTAGATGGCGATTTCCACCGCCGCCTTGGCGCTGGTATTGCGCTCCAGCGAGGTCTGGATCAGCCCGCAGATGCGGTTGAGGTTGCTGATGTCCTCGCCGATCAGGCGGGGTTTGATGAAGGTGTTGATGGCCTCGATGATCGAGCCGTGGGTGTCGCCGGTGATCACCGCAGTGGCCGGCGCCTCGCCGTAGCCGGTGTTGCCGGTGTCGGTGCGCACCATCACCACGATGTCTTCCACCGTTTCCACGGTGCGCAACGCGGTTTTGAACGGGGTTTTCAGCGGCACGCGGAGCATGCCAAGTTCGATGTCGGTGATCTTCATTTGGTGTCTTGCAGGCGGATGCGCTGGATGTTGGTCATACGGTCGATGTAGCTGACGGTGTCGCTGGCCATCATCGGCTGCAGCGGGGTCACCGATACGCCGTTGAGGCTGGCATGCACGCGCTTGCCGCTGGCGTCGAACCAACTGCCACCGGAAGTATCGTGGATTACCCAGGTCATGCCATTGGCTTCACCGAGCATCATCATCACGTGGCCGGGGATGTAGATCAGGTCGCCGACCTGCAGTTTGGCGATCGCATCACTGCGCTTGGCCTTGCTGTCCTTGTCGGTGAAGGGCACGCGGTTCAAGGCGGGGCTGATTGCCTGCGCGCTGGTATTGCGCGGCAGCAGCACACCGAAGCTGCGGTAGATCTCCGAGACAAAACCGCTGCAGTCGCGGGTGTCGTAGGAGTGGCCCCAGCCATAGCGTTCGCCGAGGAACTTGAAGGCCTGGGTGATCAGATTGGCCTGGGTCAGCGGCAGGTAGTCGCTGGCCGATTCCTGCGTGCGTGGCAGCAGGGCAGGTACCAGCGCGAGGCTGCCGTCGTCATTGCGTACCGGCAGCTGGATCACATGGCCGCCATGCGCCTGCTGGCCGTTGACCGGGTCCATCACTGGCCAGTCGGCCAGCACCGGTACGCGCACGCCCATTTCCAGCTGCAGGTCGGAGACGCGCGGCTCTTCCGGGGTGTGGGCGGTGAAGGCCTTGCCAGCAGTGATCACCCGGTACGGGCCGGTGGCGCCGTAACCGAAGACCTGTTCGGCGCTGCCGACACCGATGAAGCGCTTCTCCATCCACGCCGCATAGCGCTCGCTGGCGACGAACACCCACTTGCCGTCGGCGCTTTCATGCAGCACCGCCACCGCGTCGCCGGGGAACAGTGCCGACTCCTGGAAACGGTCGATATCGGTATCGCCCTGGCTGCTGAATACGCGCAGCTCGGTGGGGAAGGCGCGCAGCGCGGCGCGGTGCACGACCAGGCCGTACTGAATCGGGCGATTGGCCGGAATCGCATCCAGGCCGAGGTTGGCGGTCACTGCCTGCAGTTGGGCTGGGGTGACCTGCTTGCCGTGCACGTCGTACAGGGCGCGGGTCGGGGCCTTGGAAATGCCGTTGATCTGCTCGCGGACCAATACTTGTGGCAGTAGCGCGGGCAGCTTGTGCAGGTCGATGATGGAGGCATCGAGCTGGCGCATGCGCGCGTTCTGCGCGTCGATGGCGGCGCGATCCAGGATCACGGCGCCAGCGTTGGGTAGCCTGCTGATCCAGGGCTGCGGCGTCAGCAGGGCTTCCTCCAGCCCGATGATGCCTGCGTAGCCCGGCGCGACCGGTGGCGGCGACAGCGCGAAAGCCGGCCCGGCGCACAGCGCCGTGGCAAGGATCAAAGCCCGCGCAAGCGGGGCAAAGCGTCGGCGCTGGGACAGCGGCGGCAAAGCAAGCATTGGGAAGCTCCCCTCGTTGATGCTCAGGAATATTTATTCCTTTCGCCGTCGAAAGCAAGAATAAATTATTGACCGGCTATCGGGTGCGTGTTACACAGCGTTAACCACCCTGCACGTGGAAGTGTTGCCGTGGCATCAAACGCCGATTCTGCCTGCTTTGCCTGCGTCCCGTTCGCCCGCACGGTCCTCGCCTCTGCCTTGTGCATGAGCGTGGCCTGGATCGCCTTTGCCGGTGAGGCACCGTCGACGGCGCTGCCGGCCCTGGAGTCGCGTGTGGACCGCGGTGACTTTGCCGGTGCGCAGGCCGAGATCGACAAGGCACTGGCAGCACCCGGTACCGATGCCGACAGCCGCGCCGCCTACCTGTTCCAGCAGGAGCGCATGCGCCGCATCCGCCTGGATTTCACCTTGGACGAAGCGCAGGCCAAGGCCGCCGTGCGCAGGTCGGTGCCGGATCTTCGCGACGAGGAGTTCAAGGCTTGGGATGACGCCGGCCTGATCGAGCACCTGGATATCGACGGCCAACGCCGCTGGTTCAAGCGCGCACCGAACAATCTGTTCCTGTTCAGTGCCGAGGCCTCCAACCGGCGGCCGCCGGACAAGCGGGTTTCCCGCCCGGGTCCGTACGAGCGGCTGGGCTCGCACCATATCGAGGTAATCAAGGCATCGGAGCAGAGCGGCCAGACCAGCATCAGCCCGCGGCGGGTGCGCATCACCCAGTCCATCAAGGTCGACGCCGATGCGGTGCCGGCGGGGAAGACGGTACGTGCCTGGCTGCCGTATCCGCGGTCCATACCCGGCCAGCAGGACAACATCCAATGGCTGTCCAGCGTGCCGCAGGGCGCGCAGATCGCACCCGAAGACACGCTGCAGCGCACCGCCTATCTCGAGCGCAAGGCCGTGGCCGGCACTCCCACCGAGTTTTCGGTGAGTTACGAGCTCACCATCTCCGCGCGTCGTTTCATCATCGACCCGGACAAGGTGCTGCCAACACCGCGGGACCCCGCGCTTGCGCCGTATCTGGCCGAGCGCGCGCCGCATGTGGTGTTCACCCCCGCCATGCGGGAGTTCTCGCGCAAAGCGGTGGGCAATGAAACCAATCCCTACCGCGTCGCCAAGAAACTGTTCGATGCGGTGGATGCGATTCCGTGGGGCGGCGCCCGCGAGTATTCGACGATCAGCAATATTTCCGATTACGCGCTGCATGCCGGGCATGCCGACTGTGGCCAGCAGACCTTGCTGCTGATCTCGCTGCTGCGCATGAATGGCATCCCGGCGCGCTGGCAGTCGGGCATGGTGTATTCGGACAACGAGGTCGGCTACAACAACCTGCACGATT
Organism: Stenotrophomonas sp. PS02298; assembly: GCF_029959445.1. GTDB lineage: Bacteria > Pseudomonadota > Gammaproteobacteria > Xanthomonadales > Xanthomonadaceae > Stenotrophomonas. The sequence continues at coordinate 9,235 of NZ_JASCOR010000102.1, forward strand.
GGGGCGCGCTCTATCTTGCGCCCTACGGCTGGGTGCCGATGGATGTAAGCACGGGCGCACTGGACAGCGACCAGCCCGAACAACGCAATTTCTATTTCGGCGGGCTGGATGCCTACCGCATCGCGTTCAACGATGACTACTCACGCGCGTTCGTGCCTGCCAAGCAGCACTTCCGTTCGGAGACCGTTGATCTGCAACGAGGTGAGGTTGAGTGGGAAGGGGGGAACCTTTACTTCAACCAGTGGCAATACGACTTCCAGTCGCAGGTTCTGGCGCCGGAGTCCAAGTAATAGAACGTCGTAACCGTTGTCTTACTTATCGATTTACGTCTGCAGGAGAGAGCAGGGGATGAACAGGAAAATGTTGAAAAGAGCGGCGCTGACCGTCGCATTGGGTGCCTGTCTTGGCGTGATGGCGCCGAGCGTGATGGCGCAGAGCGCGACGGGTGCCATTGCTGGCCGTGCGAGCACCGGTGACCAGATCACCATCGTCAACAAGGGCACGGGCCTGACCCGGACTGTTACGGTGGGTGCCGACGGTGCCTATCGTTTGAGCCAATTGCCGGTGGGTGACTACACCCTGCAGGTCAAGCGCGATGGCCAGACCGACAAAGAGCCGCTGGGCGTCAGTGTCTCACTGGGTGGCACCACCAACGTCAATCTGGGGGGCAGCACTGCCAGTGGCGCGGTGGACCTGGATGCAGTGCAGGTGACGGGGTCGCAGGTCGTCAATCGCGTTGACGTCTATTCCACCGAGTCCTCATTCAACATCAACCGCGAAGAGCTGGCACGCATGCCGGTGGAGCAGTCGATGGATTCGGTCGCGCTGTTGGCGCCAGGTGTGGTCGGTGGCAATTCCAGCTTTGGTGGCATCAGCTTTGGCGGTTCCTCGGTGGCCGAAAATGCCATCTTCGTCAATGGCCTGAATGTCACTGACATCTATGATCGGCAAGGATACTCGGCACCGCCCTTTGCCTTTTTCAAAGAATTCCAGGTCAAGACCGGCGGCTATTCGGTCGAATTCGGCCGCTCCACCGGTGGTGTGATCAACGCGGTCACCCGCTCGGGTTCCAATGAATTCGAGGGTGGTATGCAGGTCACCTTCGAACCCAGCGCTTGGAAGTCGAGTGGGCGTGATCACTATCATCCGGGAAGCACCACGGACGGTCACTTCGCCAGCCGCGACAGCTCGTCGTTCACCAAGACCAATGTGTGGGGTTCGGGCCCGATCATCAAGGACAAGCTGTTCCTGTTCGCGATGTACGAGAACCGTGATACCAACTCGCGCTACTCAAGCGGGCAGAACGCATACAACTATGGCAAGTCCAATGATGGCTTCTGGGGTGGCAAGCTGGATTGGAACATCACGGACAACCACACACTGGAACTGCTTGCCTTCTCTGATGATGGCGAGACCGAGACTGCCAAACACACGTATAACTGGGGCTCGGCGGTCGTCGGGGATCTAACGGGCACGGGGACCGATGAAGGTGGTGGTACGAACTGGTCGGCTACCTACACCGGACACTTTGGCCAGAACTTCACCGCCAAGGCGATGATCGGCCAGAACGAGCGCAATGCCAATGCGCGGTCCGGTGGCGATGACGTATGCGACTACATCACCACCAACACCAGCGGTAGTAACAGCTATGCGCCGTACCTCAGTGCGATGCCGAACAAGACGCTGGGCTGCTCGCCGAGCCGTGATGTCGTGGAGATGACCAATACCCGCGATGCTGCGCGTTTGGATTTTGAGTGGGCTTTAGGTAACCATCTCATTCGATTCGGGGCCGACCGCGAGGAGCTGACCACCGAGCAGATGTCGCGTTACTCGGGCAGCGGCACCATGTATACGGCCTATGTGCCAACACCAGGCTCGGAGGTGTTCGGTGGTGCCGGTGTATATATTCCGGCCAACGTCACACAGATGCTGATGGCGCGACGAAATGTATCCGGCGGTAAGTTTGAGACCGTCGCCAACGCGTTCTACATCGAAGACCAGTGGAGCATTACCCCCAACTTTCTTGTCACGTTGGGCCTGCGCTCGGATAGCTTCAACAACAAGGTTGCCGACGGCAGCTCCTTCATCAAGCAGGACAACCTGATCGCCCCGCGTGGTGGGTTCTCTTGGGATATCAAGGGCGACGGCACAACAAAGCTGTTTGGTAATGTCGGCCGCTACTACCTACCGGTATCGAACAACATCAACGTCAACTTCGCGGGCGGTCTTACTGATGAGTATCGTTACTTCGCGCTGGATGGCTGGACCGAACAGGTCAACCCGATTACCGGCACCAAATACATGGCGCCAATCATTGGTCAGCAGATTGGGCCAACCGACACCAGCATGAACACCGGTTCTGGTGACCTGCGCCAGAGTGTTTCCAAGGACATCGATGCGGTCTACCAAGATGAGTTCATCCTTGGCTTCCAGTCGATGATCAACCAAGCTTGGTCGTGGGGTGTCAACGCGACCTATCGCAAGATGGATCGTGCGATCGATGACATTCGTATCAATCACACGCCTTGTGGTCCAGTAGGCAAGAACTTGTGGGTGATCGGCAACGGTGGTGGTGATGTGACCATCTGGGGCGATCCGTCCATTGGCTGCGCCAACGAAGGCTGGATTACCATCGACACCTCCAAGGATGGCTACATCAAGGGCGGCAGCGGTGAAGTGGTGGGTTACAAAAAGCCCAAGCGTCGCTACAAGGCAGTGGAATTCCAGATCGACCGTGCTTGGGACGATAAATGGATGTTCAATGCGTCTTATCTGTGGTCCAAGAGCGAGGGTAACCTGGAAGGGCCGACGAACTCGGACACCAACTTTGGTTCCACCGGCATGGTGCAGTACTACGATCACCCGGCAGTGAACGAACGCTACGGCGTGCTGTTCAACGACTTCCGCCACCAATTCAAATTCCGCGCCGGGTACCAGATCAACGACCAGTGGTCGGTGGGTTCGACGTTGCAGGTGCAGTCCGGTGGTCCTATCACTGCCTTCGGTGTGGTTTGGCCGGATGACAGCGTGGGTGCCGGTGGGTTTGCATCTGAAGGCTCGGGAGGCGGTTCGGGCTGGTTGTGCGTAGCCAAATGCGACAAGCCGTGGAACGAGCGAGTACTCGAGCCGACCGCGCGCGGCGCGTTTGGTCGACTGCCGTGGACCTGGAACATGGGCGCCAACGTGACTTGGCGTTTGCCGGTGGAATCGGTGGATCTGACGGCACGCTTGTCGGTCTACAACGTATTCAATAACCAGACCGTGATAAACGTCCACCAGCGATATGAAGCCAATCCTGGTGTGAAGCGTGACACCTTTGCGACCGGTACCCGCTGGCAGTCGCCGCGGTACACGCAGTTGGTCGTGACCTGGAACTTCTGATGTAGTTTGTGAGAACGGCCCGCTTCGGCGGGCCGTTCGCTTTTGTGGAGAGTGATGATGCGATTGAAACTGCTGTTGGCCATCGCTGCCGTGCTTGCGGCAAGCCCGGTGCCCGCCGCTGATGCCAACAACGCGCGGATGGACGCGTTGGTCGAGCAGGCGGTGCAGCGCTATCAGCTTCCCGGAATAGCGGTGGGGGTGATCGAGGATGGCAAGGTGGTGCGGCGTATCACCCGCGGTGAGCTGGTAGCGGGCGAGAGCGCTGCAATCAACGACGACAGCCTGTTCAAGATCGCCTCCAACACCAAGGCGATGACCGCAGCAGTTCTGGCGCGGCTGGTGCAGGCCGGCAAGTTGCGCTGGGATGACCCTGTCACCAGGCACCTGCCGCAGTTCCGCATGCAGGACCCGTGGGTCACCCGCAACATGCAGGTGCGCGATCTGCTGATCCACAACAGCGGCCTCGGCCTGGGCGCAGGCGATCTGATGCTGTGGCCCGAACCAAACAACTTTGATCGCAACGACATCATTGCCGGCTTGGCGCATCTGAAGCCGACTGGCAGCTTCCGTAGCGAGTACGCCTACGACAACCTCATGTATGTGGTGGCCGGCGAAGTCGCCGCTGCTGCGGGCGGAAAGCCATACGCACAGTTGGTGCGCGAGGAAATCTTCCAGCCGCTGGGCATGCAGCGCTGCCAGGTAGGCGCGTGGTCACCCGCGGCGCTCGGCAATATCGCGCAGCCGCATCATCGTGATGGCAAGCGCAACATCGCCGCCGAACGCGATCCTGCACAGGTCACCGATTTCCCATCGATGGCTGCAGGCGGTATCCGCTGCAGCCTCAACGACATGCTGCGCTGGATGCAGGCGCTGCTGGATCCGGCGCAGGCACCGGGTTGGCTGGATGCGACCCAGCGGCGTGCGCTATGGACCGCACATATGCCGATGCCGGTCAGCCAACGCCTGCGCGACTGGGACAACACGCACTTCTACGCCTATGGCTATGGCTGGCGTCTGTCGGATATGGATGGGCAGTGGAAGGTCGCGCATACCGGCACCTTGTCCGGCATGTATTCCTCGCTGGCCTTGCTGCCGGATCGCAAGACCGGCGTGGTGATCCTGATCAACGGTGAGGGCGAAGACGCACGCACGGCGCTGATGCAGGCCATGCTCAAGCACTACACCGCACCGGCGGCGAACAATGACGTGCTGCATTACGCCAGGTTGATTGATGACGCTGCCGCGCAGCGCCGTTCGGCAGGACATGTGCGCCCTGCATTGCCGAAGGCACGTGCGGCCACGCCGGCGGAGTTCGGCAGCAAGGCTGGTGTCTGGCAGGACCCGTGGTTCGGCGAGGTGTCTTTGTGCCCGCGTGATGGCAAGCTGCAGTTCGCCTCGGCCAAGTCGACGCGCATGACCGGGCAGGTGATGCGTGCCGGTGAACGCTGGTATGTGGCCTGGCAGGGATTGGGCGAAGATGCCGATGCCTGGCTGGAATTCTCCGCCGACGCCCAACAACCGCTGCTGCACCTGCGCGCCATCGACCCGGATATCGACTTCAGTTATGACTACCCCGATCTGGAATTCCAACGCCGTGGTGATTGCCACTAAATCGCTGCCGTTGTTGCTGGCACTGTTGCCGTTCACCGTGCTTGCCCAGCAGGTGCAGGTATCGCCGGCAAAGACGCCGGCACAGGCCGGCATCGTCGATGTCACCACGCTGGCCCCGGACATCGCCCTGGATATCCGCTACGCCGGCACCGACAACTTCACCGGGCGCGTCGTTCCCGGCTATGAAGCACCGCGTTGCTATCTGCTGCAGCCGGCGGCGCAGGCCTTGGCGCGGGTGCAGCGCGGACTGCGCGCGCAGGGTTATCGACTGCAGGTGTTTGACTGCTACCGGCCGGTGCACTCGGTGACCTCGTTCGTCGCCTGGGTACACGATGCCAAGGATCAGATCGCCAAGCAGCGCTATTACCCCAACATCGACAAGAGCCGTCTGCTCGACGGCTACATCGCCGAAACCTCTGGCCATAGCCGGGCGGCGACGGTGGATCTGGGCGTGCTGGATTGCCGCAGCATGCCGTGCACCGCCCTGGACATGGGCACCGGCTTCGACCGCTTCGATGTGCTGGCGCATACCGCCAATCCCGATATCAGCGCGGTGCAGAAGCAGAACCGGCAGCTGCTGCTGGATGCGATGCAGGCGCAGGGCTTTGCCAACTATCCAATGGAATGGTGGCATTACACCTTCAAGCCCGAGCCCACGCCGACCACGGCCTACGACTTCCCGGTGCGTTGAGCGGGGCAGGGGCGGTTAGACTGCGGTTCCCTGAATGGACCGCGCTGCGCCCATGAATCTGGTTTTGCATTACGGCCTGCTCGGCTCGCTGGAAGCTGGCTTGATCGCCTTGGCGATTGGCTTTGTGGTGTTTGCGCTGTGGTGGCAGGTGTGCCGGCGTGCCGGGCTGCGGCACGGTCACGCCATCGCCTATTCCGCGCTGATAGCGGCGGCCATCGCTGCGGGCGTGGATGGCTGGAAGCTGTTTTCGCTGGGCATGGTCAACCTGCAGTCGCCGCTGTACGCCAGATTGGCGCTGGCTTCGATCCATGACCCGGACCAGCTGGGCACGCGCGTGCTGTTTGAGTTGATCGGCGTAGCCGTTGGCGTCGGCCTGGGTTGGTTGTTGTTCAGTTCGCGGCAACCGCTGGCTGACACCACGCATGATGCTTGAGGCGCCGGCATCGCATCGATAAGCACGATGCTTGGAACGCTCTAATCAGTGGCTTACTTTCACTTCATGCACGGCTAACAGGGGCGGTAACTGCTGATCCGGTGCAGGTGGTTAACAGGATGTTCGCTGCGGTTTCTTGGGGTGCAAGCGATTCAGGCGCGACTTGTCAGGGTTGGGGCGTGCGGAATTTCCGCGCTTTAGCCAACACACGAGGAAGACCTGATGACCGTACGTAATCGCACTCCGCTGTTCGCCCTGGTTGCCATCGTAGGTTCCGCGCTTGCACTGCCGGCAATGGCGCAGGATGCACAGGATCAGGCCGCCGCTGCGCAGGCACAGGCTGCGCAGGCACAGGATTCGGCAGAACAGGCGCAGAACGCTGCTGCCAGTGCATCAAGCAGCGCCGCCAAGGCCTCGGCTGCGGCTGGAGGCGGCCAGAGTTGGGCAGATGTGGATGCCGATGGTGATGGCGCCATCAGCAAGACCGAGTCGCAGGCCAATGCTGGCCTGGCCCAGGTGTTTGATGAGGCCGACAGCGACAAGGACGGCAAGCTGACGCCGGATGAGTATCGGGCTTATGCGGCTGCGCATAAGAATTGATTGGTAACCGGGCAGGGCTTTAAGAGCACCCCTCCCCAACCCTCCCCTTGCCTGCGGCAAAGGGAGGGGGCTGAACTCCGGCGCTGCCGGTTAGCGCAGGGCGCCGGCTTTTCTCCCTCCCTTTGCCGCAGGCAAGGGG
>NZ_JASCOR010000103.1 GCF_029959445.1 Stenotrophomonas sp. PS02298
CCGACCAGGCGGCCGGCTGCACGCTGAAGTGACGGCGCCGCGGCGCCGATTCACCAGCCGTACCGAGCGAGCGCTCGGCACGGCCCAGGGCCATGGCCACCTGCGCCGGCAGTTCGCCTGCCGGAAAACGGCTGCGCGCGGGCAGCAGCAGCGTGGCTTTGGCCATCGTCAGTCGAGGTACTCGACGCTGACGATTTCGTACTCGCGCTGGCCAGCCGGCGCGTCGATGGCGATGGCGTCGCCTTCGTGCTTGCCAATCAGGGCACGCGCCACCGGCGAGGAAATGGCGATCAAGCCCAGCTTGATGTCCGCTTCCAGGTCACCAACGATCTGGTAACGCTTTTCTTCGTCGCTCTCGACGTCAGCCAGGGTCACCGTTGCACCGAACACCACCTTGCTGCCAGCGTTGAGCTTGCTGATGTCGATGATTTCCGAATGTGACAGTTCACCTTCCAGCTGCTTGATGCGGCCTTCGATGAAGCCCTGCTCTTCGCGTGCGGCGTGGTACTCGGCGTTTTCCTTCAGGTCACCGTGCTCGCGTGCTTCGGCGATGGCGGCGATGACCTTGGGGCGCTTCTCCGACTTCAGGTGATCCAGCTCGTCACGCAGGCGCTTGGCGCCCTTCATCGTGATGGGGGCTCTCATGCATTCAACTCCTTGTGCAGTTCCTGCAGCGACAACACCGGACCGGTGCCACGGAACTCCAGCGACTGCACCAGCGCCTTGGCGCCAGCAACGGTGGTGGAGTACGTGATGCGGTTCTGCAGTGCCTCGCGGCGGATCGAGAACGAGTCATTGATCGCAGCACGGCCTTCGGTCGTGTTGACGATGTAGACGATCTCGCCGTTCTTGATGCTGTCCACGATGTGCGGACGGCCTTCAACCACCTTGTTGACGACGTCACAGGTATAGCCGTGCTGCTGCAACCAGGCGGCGGTGCCACGGGTGGCCACCAGCGAGTAGCCGCGTTCGACCAGCCCCTGCACCGCCGGCATCACGCGCTGCTTGTCAGCGTCGCGCACCGAGATGAAGACCTTGCCGACCGGCGGGGTCTTGATGCTGCCGGCTTCCTGCGCACGTGCGAACGCTGCGCTGAAGGTACGGCCTACACCCATCACCTCACCGGTGGAGCGCATCTCCGGCCCGAGGATCGGATCGACGCCCTGGAACTTGGCAAACGGGAAGATCGCTTCCTTCACCGAGTAGTAATCCGGCACGATTTCCTTGGTCGCGCCCTGCTCGGCAAGCGTCTTGCCGGCCATGCAGCGGGCGGCGATCTTGGCCAGCGCCATGCCGGTCGCCTTGGACACGAACGGCACGGTGCGCGAAGCACGCGGGTTGACTTCCAGCAGGTAGATCACGTCGTTGCCATCGGCATCGGCCTGGATCGCGAACTGGGTGTTCATCAGGCCGACGACCTGCAGTGCCTTGGCCAGCTCGGTGACCTGGCGGCGCAGTTCGGCCTGGGTTTCAGCCGACAGCGAGTACGGCGGCAGTGAGCAGGACGAGTCACCGGAGTGCACGCCGGCTTCTTCGATGTGCTCCATCACGCCGCCGATCAGGACCTTGCCGTCCTTGTCGCAGATGATGTCGACGTCGGCTTCGACCGCCGCATCGAGGAAGTGATCCAGCAGCACCGGCGAATCATTCGACACCTTGACCGCGTCGCGCACGTAGCGGGCCAGGTCGGCTTCGCTGTAGACGATTTCCATTGCACGGCCGCCAAGCACGTAGCTCGGGCGCACCACCAGCGGGTAGCCGATTTCGCGGGCCAGCAGCAAGGCTTCCTGGTCGTTGCGGGCGATGCGGTTCGGCGGCTGCTTCAGGCCGAGCTTCTCGACCAGCTGCTGGAAGCGCTCACGGTCTTCGGCCAGATCGATGGAGTCCGGCGAGGTGCCGATCACCGGCACGCCATTGGCTTCCAGCGCACGTGCAAGCTTCAGCGGGGTCTGGCCGCCGTACTGCACGATCACGCCCTTGGGCTGCTCCAGCTCGACGATCTCCAGCACGTCTTCCAGCGTCAGCGGCTCGAAGTACAGGCGGTCGGAGGTGTCGTAGTCGGTCGAAACGGTTTCCGGGTTGCAGTTGACCATGATGGTTTCGAAACCATCCTCGCGCAGGGCGAGCGCAGCGTGCACGCAGCAATAGTCGAACTCGATGCCCTGGCCGATGCGGTTCGGGCCACCGCCCAGGATCATGATCTTGTCGCGGTTGCTCGGTGCGGCCTCGCACTCGTCCTCGTAGGTCGAGTACAGGTAGGCGGTGCCGGTGGCGAACTCGCCGGCGCAGGAGTCAACGCGCTTGTAGACCGGACGCACCTTGTGGGCGCGACGCAGTGCACGGATGGCCGCTTCGTTGGTGCCGGTGAGCTGCGCCAGGCGCGCATCAGAGAAACCAGCGCGCTTGAGCTTGCGCAGGCGCGCTGCGTTCAGCGAATCGATGCCTTCGGCATGGACCTGCTTTTCGTCAGCGATGATCTCTTCGATCTGGTCGAGGAACCACGGGTCGATGTGCGACAGGCCGTAGATTTCGTCCACGCTCATGCCGGTACGGAAGGCGTCACCCACGTAGAACAGACGCTCCGGGCCCGGAGCCTTGAGCTCGCGCTTCATGGTGGCGACGTCGTCTTCGTTGCCCAGGTCCAGCTCGGTCGGGTCGAGGCCGACCTTGCCGGTTTCCAGGCCACGCAGCGCCTTCTGCAGCGACTCCTTGAAGGTGCGGCCCATCGCCATCACCTCACCCACCGACTTCATCTGGGTGGTCAGGCGCGCGTCGGCGGCCGGGAACTTCTCGAAGGCGAAGCGCGGAATCTTGGTGACGACGTAGTCGATCGACGGCTCGAACGAGGCCGGGGTCAGGCCGCCGGTGATTTCGTTCTTCAATTCGTCCAGCGTGTAACCGACCGCCAGCTTGGCGGCGACCTTGGCGATCGGGAAGCCGGTGGCCTTGGAAGCCAGTGCCGAGGAACGCGACACGCGCGGGTTCATCTCGATCACCACCACGCGGCCGGTGGTCGGGCTGATGCCGAACTGCACGTTCGAACCGCCGGTATCCACGCCGATCTTGCGCAGCACGGCGATGGAGGCATCGCGCAGGCGCTGGTATTCCTTGTCGGTCAGGGTCTGTGCCGGTGCCACGGTGATCGAGTCACCGGTGTGCACGCCCATCGGGTCCAGGTTCTCGATCGAGCAGACGATGATGCAATTGTCCGCGGTGTCGCGGACCACTTCCATCTCGAATTCCTTCCAGCCCAGCACCGATTCTTCAACCAGCACTTCGGTGGTCGGCGACAGTTCCAGGCCGCGGCCAACGATCTCGATCAGCTCTTCGCGGTTGTAGGCGATGCCGCCGCCGCTGCCGCCGAGGGTGAAGGACGGACGGATGATGGTCGGGTAGCCAACGCGGGTCTGGATTTCCAGCGCCTCTTCCAGCGTGTGGGCAACGGCGGCGGTCGGGCATTCCAGGCCGATCTCGCCCATCGCCACGCGGAACAGCTCGCGGTCTTCGGCCATGCGGATGGCTTCGCGCTTGGCACCGATCAGCTCGACGTTGTACTTCTCCAGCACACCGTGGTCAGCCAGGTCCAGCGCGCAGTTCAGCGCGGTCTGGCCGCCCATGGTCGGCAGCAGCGCGTCGGGGCGCTCCTTGTCGATGATCTTCTCGACCGTCTGCCAGTTGATCGGCTCGATGTAGACGGCATCGGCCATCTCCGGGTCGGTCATGATCGTGGCCGGGTTGGAGTTCACCAACACCACGCGGTAACCCTCGTCACGCAGCGCCTTGCACGCCTGCGCGCCGGAGTAGTCGAACTCACAGGCTTGGCCGATGACGATCGGGCCAGCGCCGATGATCAGGATGGTTTTTAGGTCGGTGCGCTTTGGCATTTTCTTCTCTAAGTCAGTACAGCGTGTCTGGGGGAAGTGATCGCACGCTGTCGATCAGGAAAACTCTTCTGGATCAATCGTGACACCGCATTGGCTCTGGATGCGCTCGCTCAGGCGCAGCGGCAGGCCATCGGGCATGGCACCCAGCTCCGCAAGCACGGCGCCCAAGGCTTCATAGGAGCCGCTGGCCATGAACTCGCCTACCTGCTTGCGCTCCAGCTCGCTGGGCTCGCCCTCGAACTCGGCGGGCAAGGCGGTGCCGTACATCATCTGGCGCTGGGTCGCGACCATGCGCTTGCCGCCCTGGCTCGAATAGAACGCCTGCCAGCGCTTGAGGTGCTGCTGGCCGTCGTTGCCAAGATTGGCGACCAGGCGATCCACCAGTGCTTCATTCAGCACCTCGCCGATCGGCGGGGCCAGGCACGCGCGTTGTGCTGCCGGAATCTGCTGGAAGAGCGTGACATTGGCCAACATGGACGTGGCCGCGTCATTGCCCATGCGCTCGAAGCCGGTCAGCGGCAGCAGATCGCGGATCTCCTGTGCGGTCACTGGCGCCGCGCTGGCCACCGAGGTGGCCAGCAGCGCCGGCAACATCAGCCAGCGCGCCTTGCTCACGCCTTGGCCCCTTCCATCAGGGTGATGAAGCGGTCGAACAACGGTGCCACGTCACGCGGACCCGGCGAAGCTTCCGGATGGCCCTGGAAGGAGAACGCCGGCGCATCAGTCAACGCGATGCCCTGGATGGTCTGGTCGAACAGCGAGCGGTGGGTGACCCGCACATTGGCAGGCAGCACGCTTTCGTCGATGGCGAAGCCGTGATTCTGCGAGGTGATCATCACCCGGCCGTCGTCGATGTCCTGCACCGGGTGGTTGGCACCGTGGTGGCCGTGGCCCATCTTCATGGTCTTGGCGCCTGCGGCCAGGCCCAGCAGCTGGTGGCCGAGGCAGATACCGAAGGTCGGAATCTTCTGCTCGACGAAGGTCTTGATCGCGCTGATGGCGTAATCGCAGGGTTCCGGGTCGCCCGGGCCGTTGGACAGGAACACGCCATCCGGCTTCAGCGCCAGCACTTCGGCAGCCGGCGTCTGGGCAGGCACCACGGTCAGCTCGCAACCGCGTTCGGCCAGCATGCGCAGAATGTTGGTCTTGACGCCGAAGTCATAGGCCACAACCTTGAACTTCGGTTCGGCGCGCACGAATTCGTTGCGGTCCAGGTCCAGCTGGCCTTCGGTCCAACCGTAGGACTTGTCGGTGCTGACCACCTTGGCCAGATCCATGCCCTTCAGGCCGGGGAACTTGCGGGCGGCTTCCAGCGCCTTCTCGACATCGATGTCGGGGCCAGCCATCAGCGCAGCGTTCTGGGCGCCGCGCTCACGCAGGATGCGGGTCAGCTTGCGGGTATCGATGCCGGAGATGGCCACCACGCCGCGCTGGATCAACCAATCCTGCAGCGACACCTGGTTGCGCCAGTTGCTTGGGCGACGCGGCACATCGCGAACGATCAGGCCCGATGCCCATACCTTGGAGGCTTCGTCGTCCTGGTCGTTCATACCGGTGTTGCCGATATGCGGATACGTCAGGGTGATCATCTGCCGGGCGTAGGACGGATCGGTCAGCATTTCCTGGTAACCGGTCACGGCGGTGTTGAACACCACCTCACCCACGGATAGGCCGGGCGCGCCTACGGATTCGCCCTCGAATACGGTGCCGTCTTCGAGCACGAGAATTGCGGCTTGGGTCACGGGAATCTCACTTTGGCTACCGGGGGACTCCGAAGCCACGCCTGCGTTCACGGTCAAAAACCGGTTGCAAAAAAGCGCGGACGGCGGTCTGGGAACCGGTCCGGCTAACGTGTTTCGGCGAGCCGGAATTGTAAAGGCAAGGGGGCACCAACGCCAGCGCCCCGTTTGCCTCTCTTCAGCTGTTCAGTGGTGACAAAAGCCATGTTCCGGAAGGAAAGTGCCGCGCATTCAGCTATTTCAGGCCAACTCGGACGTCCCGACCAGATCCCGCACCCGGTACTGCGCCGGACTGCGCTGGCGCAGCTGCTTGGCCGCATGCAGCGCCCCGCGCGCGAAAATGTCGCGGTTGGTGGCCCGGTGCACCAGCTCCACCCGCTCGCCCAAGCCGGTGAACTGCACGAAGTGCTCGCCGATGATGTCGCCGGCACGCAGGCTGGCGTAACGCGGTTCCGCGCCGCCGTGCTGGGCCGATTCCCCCAGTGTCAACGCGGTACCGGAGGGGGCGTCCTTCTTGTGCACGTGATGGGATTCGACGATGTCGCAGTCCCAGCCCGGCAATGCCGCCGCGGCCCGCTCCACCAGCTCGGCCAGCACTGCCACGCCAAGGCTGAAGTTGGTCGCCCACACCAGAGGAATCCTGGACGCCGCAGCGGTCAGGGCAACCTGTTGCGCCTCGCTGATGCCGGTTGTACCCGATACCAGTCCCACACCGCGCTCCACGCACAGCGCCAGCACCGGATCAAAGCCCTCCGGCAGGCTGAAATCGATCGCCACATCAAATGCAGGCGTACCAGACAGCTCGCTGGCGGCGAAATGCGGAATGCCGTCGATCACGCGTTGGATTGGCGGTTTGCGCACCACCGCGGCGACCACCTGCAACGAGGAATCTTCTGCCGCAAGGCGCAGCAGGGCTTGGCCCATGCGGCCGGAGGCGCCATGGATCAGCAAACGGGTTGGAGTCGTATTCATGCCCGCACGCTAACGCTTCAACGGCCCAGCGCACAAGCGCACAGCGCGCGATTACATCCTGCCGACATGGGTGATCGCACGACTGCCGGTCATATACGTCCGCCAACGGCTGCGTTCCACGGTGTCGCGACCGCGGCTGACCATGCGCACGCCCGCCATTTCGACAATGGCCGACACCTCAACCTCGGCCGAACGACCATCGCTCGCAATGCTGATGCTGTTCACCTTCTGCTCGTAGCGCAGCGGCATGCGACCACCGAAGGTTTCCCGGAACTGACGCAGCTGGCTCATGCTCTGAGCCAAGGACGCGCAGTACTGCTCCCTGTCATAGCGCTGCTCGGCCTGCTGGGTTTCGGTCTTGGTTACCGTGGTCTGCACATAGTCTTTCGACAACATCTCGCACAGCGGCTTGTCGTCGCCTGCCGCAAGCGCCTGGTCGGCGCGCAGGTACAGCGCGCGCACCTGGGACTCGGTGATCTTGTTGCCACCACGCAGATAGAACGACCCACCTGCAGCCAACACCACGACCAACATCACAACGCCAATCAATGACTTCATGTCTTTCCCCTGGTTGCTCCGTGCAATCGACGCAGTGTACAGCCACGATGCTTCAACGAACATCCAAGCCTTGCCTGCATCACTGCCAGCCCCGCGGTCCGGCCGAACGACCCAGCGATGCGCAGCCAGGACCGTAGCCCGGGTAAGCGCAGCGCACCCGGCCCCCCCCTCTGCCAAGCCTGGACACCGCTACAGCGCGTGCCATCCAATTGCTCCTGCCTGCAAAGGCAACAACGCCGGGTTTCCCCGGCGTTGTCGTATTGCTCAATGCTGCTTGGGCTCGCTTGGCCCGCAGCTGTTGCAGCCGCCGCATGCCCCCGCAGCGCTGGCGGCCGGTGGCGCCAGTCGTCGCCCCCAGGCCTGCAGCCGCGGCGAGCGCTGCGGCTTCACCAGCCACAGCGCCAACACGCCACGCAGCTTGCGCAATACACCGGGAAACTGCTTTTTCAGCACCACCCAGGCACTGACCAGCACCGCCACGGCGATGATCAGGTATTGCAGCAGCAGGCCATTGTCCATCAGCCGGCTCCCAGTGCCACCGCCACCTGGTAGGTGACGAACGCCGCCAGATAGGCTGCGCCGAACAGGTAGACCGTGGCGAAGGCCATCTGCTTCCACGAATTGGTCTCACGCTTGATCGTGGCCAACGTGGAAATGCACATCGGCGCGTAGATGAACCAGACCATCAGCGACAAGCCGGTCGCCAAGGTCCAGCCATCGCTGATCACCGGGGTCAGCGCCTGGATGGCAGCGTCGTCATCGGCCGCCGACAAAGCATAGATCGTGGCCAGCGAAGACACCGCCACCTCGCGCGCGCCCATGCCCGGGATCAAGGCAATACAGATCTGCCAGTTGAAACCGAGCGGGGCGAAGATCACCGCCATCGCGTGGCCGATCTGGCCGGCGAAGCTGTAATCGATGGCCGGCATGGTCGCGTTCTCGGGTGCACCCGGGTACGACAGCAGGAACCACAGCAGGATGGTCAGCGACAGGATGATGCCGCCCACGCGCTTGAGGAAGATCATCGCGCGCTCGTACAGACCCACCAGCAGGTCGCGCGGATTGGGCAGACGGTAGGACGGCAGCTCCAGCATCAAGGGATGCTCGCTCTTGTCACGACGGAATTTCTTCATCGTCCACGACATCACCAACGCACTGAGGATGCCGGCCACATACAGGGCAAACAGCACCAGCCCCTGCTGGTTGAACACGCCCCACACAGTCTTGGCCGGGATGAAGGCACCAATCAGCAAGGCGTACACCGGCAGGCGCGCCGAGCAGGTCATCAGCGGCGCCACCAGGATGGTCGCCAGGCGATCACGCGGATCCTGGATCGAGCGGGTCGACATGATGCCCGGCACCGCGCAAGCGAAACTCGACAGCAGCGGGATGAACGAGCGCCCGGACAAACCGGCCGAGGCCATCATCCGATCCAGCAGGAAGGCAGCGCGCGGCAGATACCCTGACTCTTCCAATGCCAGGATGAAGGCGAACAGGATCAGGATCTGCGGCAGGAATACCAGCACGCCGCCGACACCGGCAATGATGCCGTCCACCAGCAGGCTGCTGAGCGGCCCTTCCGGCAGCTTCTCGGCCACCACCGGCCCCAGCCAGCCAAAGGCTGCCTCGATGCCATCCATCAATGGCGTGGCCCAGGCATACACCGCCTGGAAGATCAGGAACATCACCACGGCCAGGGTCAGCAGACCGAAAACCGGGTGCAGCAACCAACGGTCCAGCGCGTCATCCACCTTTGCGGTGGGCGCAGGCATGCGCACGGCGGAAGCCAGGATGTCACGCACCTGCGCGTGGTAATCGGCACCGGGCTCGACCGCATGCACCGGCATGGCGTCGAGCTTTGGCATCAGCGTATCGATGCGCTCGACCAGCGCGCGCGCACCGTTGTGACGCACCGCGACGGTTTCCACCACCGGCACGCCCAGCGCCTTTTCCAGCGCCGGAACGTCGATCTCGATGCCACGCTTGCGGGCCGCATCGACCATGTTCAGGGCCACCACCATCGGCTTGCCGAGCTCACGCACTTCCAGCGCAAAGCGCAGGTGCAGGCGAAGGTTGGTCGCGTCAATCACGCAGATAAGCGCATCCGGAGCAGCCTCGCCCGGGTAGAAACCCCGGCACAGGTCACGGGTGATGGCCTCGTCCAGACTGGCCGGATGCAGGCTGTAGGCGCCAGGCAGATCCAGCACCGCGTACTCCTGCCCGGACGGCCCGCGCATGCGGCCTTCCTTGCGCTCGACGGTGACACCGGTGTAATTGGCCACCTTCTGGCGGCTGCCGGTCAGCTGGTTGAACAGTGCGGTCTTGCCGCTGTTCGGGTTGCCAACCAACGCCAACCGGGCAATAGCGGTACTCATGCCTGTGCTCCTTCGGCGCTGATCTGGACGCGCGCGGCCTCGCTACGGCGCAACGCAAAACGGGTAAAACCCACCTGGAACAGCAACGGCTCACCGCCGACCGGACCACGCGCAACCAAGCGGACTTCCTCTCCGTTCACAAAACCCAGCTCGCGCAGACGGCGCGCGATCGCATCGTTTGCATGCAGGTCCTGAACGCTCTCTACGCGCGCTGAAGCATGCAGCGGCAAATCTGACAACGTCACTGAATAGCGCCTATGGAGTGGTGATAAGAATGGTTATCAATTCTAGCATCGCCGCGCTGCGTCATGGCGTCCCACCCCTGCACCGCTATGATTCGCGGGATTTCCGTTCAAACAGGCATTACCAATGAGCGATGCACTGCTCGTGCAGCAGCAGGGCGCGGTAGCGACCCTTTCCATGAACCGGCCGGACCTGCACAACGCCTTCGACGCGGCGCTGATCCAATCCCTGACCGAGACCCTGTCCAGCCTGGGCGCCGACCCGGCCGTGCGTGCCGTGGTACTGGCAAGTACCGGCCCCTCCTTCTCGGCCGGTGCCGACCTGCAGTGGATGCGTTCCATGGCCAGCGCCAGCCAGGAAGAGAACCGCATCGACTCGCTGGCGCTGGCACGGCTGATGCGCACCCTGGACGAGCTGCCCAAGCCGACCATTGCCCGCGTGCAGGGCGCAGCCTTTGGTGGCGGCGTTGGCCTGGTCGCCTGCTGCGATATCGCCATCGCCGCCGAGGGCGCGCGCTTTGGTCTGACCGAAAGCCGGCTCGGCCTGCTACCCGCGGTGATCTCGCCCTATGTGATCGCCGCGATCGGTCCACGCCAGGCACGGCGCTGGTTCGCCACCGGCGAGCATTTCGACGCAACTACCGCGCAGCAGATCGGCCTGGTCCATCAGGTGGTAGCCGCCGATGCATTGGACGCCGCCGTGCAGACCCAGCTCACCCTGCTGGGCAAGGCCGGCCCGGTTGCCGCCGCATCCGCCAAGGTACTGGTCCGCGAGGTCCATGCTGCGCTGGGCGACCGCGATGGGCTGGACCGTGCCAATGCCGGCCTGATCGCCGCCCTGCGCGCCTCCGATGAAGGTCGCGAAGGGCTGACCGCCTTCCTTGAGAAGCGCCCTCCCCGTTGGACCGCGCAGTAATCTGCGCTCCTGCCCAACCTGCGCCCTCCTTCAGCCAAAGACCGCTCCATGAATGATTTCGTCCGTATCGTCGAAGTAGGCCCGCGTGACGGCCTGCAGAATGAGAAGCAGCAGGTCGCCACTGCCGACAAGATCGAATTGATCGACCGGCTCTCGGCTACCGGCCTGCGCAGCATCGAGGCCACCAGCTTTGTCAGCCCGAAATGGGTGCCGCAGCTGGCCGACGCCGCCGAGGTGTTTGCCGGCATCCAGCGCAAGCCGGGCGTCAGCTACCCGGTACTGGTGCCCAACGAACAGGGATACGAGCGTGCCCTGGCGGTAGGTGTCACCGAGGTTGCCGTGTTTACTGCCGCCTCGGAACAGTTCAACCGCACCAATACCAATGCCGGCATCGATGAGTCGCTGCAGCGCTTCGAACCCATCCTGGCCCGCGCCAAGGCTGACGGGGTGCGGGTGCGTGGCTATGTCTCCACGGTATTGGGCTGCCCTTACCAGGGTGAAGTGCCGTTGGCCGACGTGGTCCGTGTGGCTGTTCGCCTGCACGCCATGGGCTGTTATGAAATATCACTGGGCGACACCATCGGCGTCGGCACCCCGCTCAAGGCCCGTGCCATGTTGCGGGCGGTGGCCGCGGAACTGCCGGTCGCCGACCTGGCCGTGCATTTCCACGACACCTATGGGCAGGCCCTGGCCAATATCGCCAGCTGCCTGGAGGAAGGCGTGCGGGTAGTCGATTCAGCCGTGGCCGGCACCGGTGGCTGCCCCTATGCGCGCGGTGCTAGTGGTAATGTCGCCAGCGAAGATGTTATTTACATGCTGCACGGCATGGGGATGCGTACCGGCGTGGATCTGCCGGCGCTGGCCGCTACGGGGAACTGGCTCGCAGAACGACTGGGCCGGCAGACAGGCAGCAAGACAGGAAGGGCATTGACAGTGTCATGACCGGAACCAGCCAGCTTGGGATATCTGACGACGGCGATCACCGCGCCGCGCATGTCGACGCGCTGGCTGGACTGGACAATGCACTTCAGCAACCGCTGCCAATCAGCCTGCAACAGGCCTTGCTTGCTGCCCGCTCAGCCTTGACCGAGGCCATGGCCGAGCGAAGACTGGCACAACGCCGCTACGCCGCCCTGTTCAACGCAGTGCCCGACCCGGTCAGCATCCTCAGCGCTACCGGCGTGGTGCTGGACGTCAACAGCGCCGGGGTCCGCGCCTATGGCCGTACCCGCGAGGAGATCGTCGGCCAGCCCATCGAGCTGCTCAATCCCGACCTGCCGGCCGACCACCTTGAGCCGGTCTGGGAAACCCTCAATCGTGGCGAAACCTATGTAGTGGAAGTCACCAACATGCGCGGTGACGGCAGTCGCTTCCCGGTGGAGGTGCATTCGGCCACCATCGAACACGACGATGCACATTGCATCGTCGCCGTCGCCCGCGACCTGAGCCGGCGCTGGCAGGCCGAAACCCGTTACCGTCTGCTGCTGGAGTCCATCGACAAGGGGGTGATGCTGTTTGACCGCCACCTGGGCATCATTTCCGCCAATCCTGCGGCACACCGCATCTTCAACCTCGGCAGCATTGCCCCGGCCAAGGTGCCGCTGCACAGCGACGAGTGGATCAGCGTCGATGAGCACGGCCGTCGGCTGCGGCCCGAGCACTGGCCGGTAACCCGCTCGTTTGCCGAAGGCAGGACCATCCCCAGCACCATCATCGGCCTGTACCACCGCCCCAACGGACGGATGATCTGGATCTCGATCACCACGGTGCCGGTGTTCTCGGCCGGTTGTGACCTGCCCGACCATGTGTTTTCCCTGTTCAGTGACATCACCGAACTCAAGCGCGACCACGCCCTGTTCGACCGTGCCCAATCACTGGCGCATATCGGCGGCTGGGAGTGGGACCGCGGCCAGCAGCGGCTTTACCTCACCGGCGAGGCACAGCGCATTCTTGGCCAGCAATCGGCTCCCACCGATCTGGAGCAGCTACTGGCCTGCCTGAACAGCCTGTCACGCCAGCAGCTGCGCGATGCGATGGAACGCGTGGTCGAGCAGCGCACCGGCTTCGAACTGGAACTGCAGGGCCAACGCGCCAGCGGCCACAGCTTCTGGATCAGGATGATCGGTGAGGTGGAGCTCGGCGACCTAGCCTCGACCCGCATCGCCGGCACCCTGCAGGACATCACCGAGCCCAAGCATGCCGAGCAGACCCTCAAGAACCAGGCGCGCACCGACCCGCTGACCGGCATCATGAATCGTGATGCCGCACTTACCGATCTGGAAGCCCGGCTGAGCAACCCCTCCCACGCCGAGGTCGCAGTGCTCTACATCGACCTGGACCGGTTCAAGACCGTCAACGATGTGCTCGGCCACAACGCCGGCGACCTGCTGCTGATCGAAGCCACCCGCCGCATTTCCGATGCGATCGGCACCGAGGGCCTGCTTGCCCGCTTCGGCGGCGATGAGTTCGTGGTGACCTGCGACGCCCGCGAGCTGCCAGGCCGACCGGAAAAGCTGGCCGAGGCCATCACCCGCGCCTTCGTCCCGCCGTTCCAGTTCGGCAAGGACGAATTTCCAGTCACTACCAGCATTGGTATTGCCCGCGCGCCCAAGGACGGCGTGCGCCCGCAGCAACTGATCCAGAACGCCGATCTGGCCATGTACGAGTGCAAGCGCCGCGACCGCAATGGCTGGCAGCTGTTCTCGCCGGAACTGGCCCGGCGCCAGCGTGACCGCCTGCAGATCGAGCGGCGCCTGCGCAAGGCCCTGGACCGCGACGAGTTCCGGCTGGTCTACCAGCCGCAGGTTGACCTGCGCAGCGGCCAGACTATCGCCTGCGAAGCCCTTATCCGTTGGCGCAGCCGCCAGCTCGGCGAGCTGCGCCCGGACATCTTCATCAGCCATGCCGAGAACACCGGCGACATCGTGCGCATCGGCGAATGGGTGCTGCACCAGGCCTGCCGGCAGATCCGCGAGTGGCAGCGCGAAGGGCTGGGCATGATGCGGGTGGCGATCAACGTCTCCTACCGCCAGTTCAGTGGCGACCGCCTGGCGCGCCAGGTGCGCGAGGTGCTGGACCATTACGGCCTGCCCGGCAGCGCGTTGGAACTCGAGTTCACCGAGCGGGTATTGATCGAGGACGCCCCGGCGACCCTGCGCACCTTTGCCGAGCTGCGCGCCATGGGCGTGGTACTGACCATCGACGACTTCGGTGAGGGTTATAGCGCGCTCAACTACCTGCGCACCCTGCCGATCCACGGCCTCAAGCTCAGCCAGCTGTTCATCAGCGGCGTACCTGGCAACCCTTCCGACGTCGCCGTCTGCGAAGCAGTCTGTGGCATCGCCCGCAGCCTCGGCCTGGGTCTGGTCGCCGAAGGCATCGAGTCCGAGGCGCAGCGCCAGTTCCTGCTTGGGCTCGGCGTGCCGGTTGGCCAGGGCTTCCTGTTTGCACCTGGCCTGTCGCCGCCTGACTTCAGCCGGCAACTGACCCGGGCCGACATCGCCGGCCCGGTACCACAGGTCTGATCACCCCAACCTGGCACGGATCGGAATCGCCCCGTAGCCCGGGTAAGCGCAGCGCACCCGGGGCTCTCGGCAGGAAAATTCAGGCCCTCCAATATCCCGCTCCCCGGGTGCGCTGCGCTTACCCGAGCTACCTTGGCGACGAGAACAGGATGTAACGGTCTATGGCCTCGCTGCATCAAGTCCTGTGCCACAGGTCTGCCCGCAGCCGCTGGCCGCGGATCGGCATCAGCTAGAATCGGCGGATCACTCAGCAGGATTGTTCCGATGCAGCTGTCTTCCGTTCGTGCCGTCATCACCGGCGGCGTCTCTGGCCTCGGCCTCGGCGTCGCCCAGTTCCTGGTTGCCAATGGCGGCAAGGTCGCCCTGTTCGACCTCAATGATGAAAAGGGCGCCGCTGCGGTCGCCGAACTGGGCGCCGACAATGCCCGCTACTTCACCACCAATGTCACTGACGAAACCGGTGTCGCCGCCAATCTGGCTGCCGCACGAGAGTTCCTGGGCGGCTTGAACGTGGTGATGAACTGCGCCGGCATCCTCGGTGCCGGCCGCGTGCTCGGCCGCGAAGCGGCGATGCCGCTGGCCAACTTCCAGACCACGGTGATGGTCAACCTGGTCGGCAGCTTCAACGTCGCCAAGGCCGCCGCCGAACTGATGCAGCACAACGAGGCCAACGCCGACGGCGAGCGCGGCGTGATCATCAATACCGCCTCGGTGGCTGCCTATGAGGGCCAGATCGGCCAGGCCGCCTATTCCGCCTCCAAGGGAGGCGTGGTCGGCATGACCCTGCCGATGGCACGCGAGCTGTCGCGCTTCGGCATCCGCGTACTCACCATCGCGCCGGGCGTGTTCTGGACCCCGATGGTCGACGGCATGCCGCAGAACGTGCAGGAATCACTGGCTGCCTCCATCCCGTTCCCGTCGCGGCTGGGCCAGCCGGCCGATTTTGCCAGCCTGGTCGGCCACATCATTGGCAATACCTACCTCAACGGTGAGACTATTCGCCTCGACGGTGCGGTACGTCTTGCACCGAAGTAATTGAGCCGGGAATGGGGAACAGAGAGTGGGGAATTGCCCCCCCTATCGCTTCACCATTGCCTGAACCTCATTGCCTGTCCGTTGGATGGAAGGCGGTTGACCTTCCATTCCCGATTCCCTATTTCCATTCCCTGCATTTATGAAAGCCAACGACATCAAGAAAGGCAACGTCGTCGAGTACAACAACGGCGTCTACCAGATCCGCGACATCGAGCGCAGCTCGCCGCAGGGCCGTGGCGGCAACGTCCGCTTCCGCTTCATCATGTACAGCGTGCCGGGCGGCAACAAGCTCGATGCCAGCTTCGATGCCGATGACAACCTGCCGGAAGTCGAGCTGCTGCGCCGCCAGTCCACCTTCTCCTACATGGACGGCGACGCCTTCGTGTTCATGGATGACGAGGACTACACCCCGTACACGCTGGACGCCGAGGTCATCGGCGACGACGCCGGCTACATCACCGAAGGCCTGACCGGCATCTACGTGCAGGTCATCGACGACCAGCCGGTTGCCGTGCAGATGCCGCAGCATGTGACCCTGGAAGTGATCGAGACCCCGCCGGAACTGAAGGGC
This sequence comes from Stenotrophomonas sp. PS02298, assembly GCF_029959445.1. GTDB lineage: Bacteria > Pseudomonadota > Gammaproteobacteria > Xanthomonadales > Xanthomonadaceae > Stenotrophomonas. The sequence continues at coordinate 15,817 of NZ_JASCOR010000103.1, forward strand.
GGCACCGCCACCAAGCGGCCGAAGCCGGCCAAGCTCAGCACCGGCCTGGAAATCATGGTGCCGGAGTACATCGTCAACGGCGAACGCATCCTGGTGAACACCACCACCGGTGAATTCGGCGGCCGCGCTGATTGATTGACGACAGCCTCCCGCCAAACGGCGGGAGGCTGTGCACGGCTTTTTGTAGGAGCGGCGTAAGCCGCGAAGCTGGTAGGGCTTCGGATCCAGAGATTCTCTGAAAGCCAGCGTCGCCATAGATAGCC
>NZ_JASCOR010000104.1 GCF_029959445.1 Stenotrophomonas sp. PS02298
GAGCCATGCTCGGCAAGGGCTTTACCGGTAACGCCCCTTGCCGAGCATGGCTCGGCACTACACTGGCATTGCTGGTAAAGCCTCTTGCCGAGCATGGCCCGGCACTAGCTTGCCTACAGGCCCGAGGCGCGCTTCCAGAACACCGACATCAACGGCGGCATCCTGCCCGCCAGGCCCAATAGCGCGCCACGCGCCAGGGTCAGGTGCATCTCATCGTTGGAGAACACCTTGTTGATCGCATCGAAGCTGTAAGCAGCCACCGTGTTCTCGCTGCGCCGGGTACGCGCCCAGCGCTGCAGGCGGTGTGGCGAGCTCCAGTCCTGCCGACGCTGCCTGGCTTCGCGCACAAGATCACGCAGGCCGGCGACATCACGCAGCCCCAGGTTCACGCCCTGCCCGGCCAGCGGATGCACCACGTGCGCGGCATCACCCAACGTCAGTACGCGCCCCGCCACATAGGCGGTGGCCAACTGCCGGCGCAGCGGGAAGGCCGCGCGCGCCGAGACCAAACGCATCTCACCCAAGCGCCCGGCAAACGCATTGGTCAGCTCACGGTTGAAGCTGCCCTCATCCAGGGCCAGCACGCGCTCGGCTTCGGCATCCGGCAAGGTCCAGACAATGGAGCTGCGGTTGCGGTCGAACGGCAGCACCGCCAACGGGCCGGTATCGAGGAAACGCTGCCAGGCGGTGTCTTCGTTCGGCAGCGCGCTGTCCACATAGGCGACCACCCCGCGCTGGCCGTAATCATGTCGGCTGACATCCAAGCCTGCCAAGGTACGCAGGGTGGATTCGGCGCCATCGGCGGCAATCGCGATCGAGGCCTCGACCCGACGGCCGTCATCCAGGCGCAGGCGCACGCCATGCGCATCCTGCTCCATCGCTTCCACCCGCGCCGGGCAATACAGCTGCACCCCGGCAGCCGGCAATGCGGCCCACAGCCGATCCACCAGCAGGCCGTTCTCGACAATCCAGCCCAGCTCGCGGCGGCCAAGCGTGTCGGCATCGAAGGTCAGATCGCCACCACCACCGGCATCCCACACCCGCATGCGCCGATACGCGCGGGCACGGGCCTGATCCACCTGCTTCCACACGCCCAGCGATTCCAGCAAGGCAGCGTTATCGGCGGCAAACGCGAACACACGCAGGTCCGGCTTCTGTGGCGACCACGGCGGTGGCTCGCGGCCTTCCACCATCGCTACCTGCAGACCTTCCCCGGCCAGCGCCAGCGCACAGGCCGCGCCAACCACGCCACCGCCGACGATTACCGCATCCCACTGTCCGCGCCGGCTCATCGTGCTTCACTCCTGCACAGCTCGGGCACCTGCCCGCGGAAGCCCATCGCGCCGCCGACCAGGAAGGACTGCACGGCCGGCGCTTGCGCCGCAGCAACAAAACCCAGGCTGCGCAACGGGCGTATCAGCGGTGTGGCATTGCTGGTCAAACGGGCAAGCCCATCGGAGAACGCCAACGTCTGCTCGCGGTCCGGGCCGCGTCGCGCCACATAGGCCTGCAGCAGATCCTCACTCCCCGGGTCCTGTGCGGCGTCGCCAATCAGCTCGGCCAGGGTCAGCGCATCACGCAGACCGAGGTTGAAACCCTGCGCACCCAGCGGGTGGATGGTCTGCGCGGCATTGCCCAGCAGCAGCGCGCGCTCGCCAACCAGCTTCTGCGCCAATACCTGGATCAGCGGATAGGCGCTGCGCGGGCCGCTTTCCAGCAACCGCCCGGCGCGCCAGCCCACCGCCTCCTGCAGCCGCGCCAGCCACGCCGCGTCGTCCAGTGCCATCACCGCGTCAGCCTCTTCGCGAGCGACGCCGTGGACCACGCCGTAGTGGCGGTCGCCACGCGGTAGCAATGCGGTCGGGCCGGTATCGGTGAAGCGCTCATAGGCGCAGCCGTCCGGTGCCTTGGCCGCGCGCAGCCGCGCCACGAACAGGGTCTGCTGGTAATCGTGTTCGCTGACGTCGATCCCCAGCGCCTGCCGAACCGCGCTGCGGGTGCCATCGGCGCCCACCACCAGCCGCGCCTGCAGGCGCTGTTCGCCAGCGTCATCGACAATGAACACCTCGCGGCGGCCATCGGTGCACGCCCCCAGGCCGACAAACTTCGCCGGGCGATAGCGGGTCAGCTGCTGCAACTCGCCAAGGCGCGCTTCCAGCGCGTCGCCAAAGTCGCGCGCCACCACCACCTGTCCGAACGCCTCACGCCCGTAATCGGCCGCCTGCATCAGCACCCGGCCAAAATCACCGGCACGGCTGACGTGGATGCGGCGGATCGGGCCGCCGGGGTTGGCCAGCTTCTGCATCACCCCCAGCGCAGTCAGCGCATTGATCGTGGCGGCGGCAAAGCTGAGGTTGCGCTGGTCGAACACCGCCGGCAGCGCGCCCCCCGGGGTCGCCTCGACCAGCCCTACATCCAGCCCCAGCCGGTCCAATGCGATGGCCAGGCTGGCACCAACCAGCCCGCCACCGACGATCACTACGTCATGGTTCTTGCTCATGGACCAATGATAACGGGGCTTCACCCGCCCGGTCGCCGCCCCATGCCGCAGCGCAACCGCCGGTTCACCCCCACTGCGGCTAGAATGGCCGTCTGATTAACGGAAACCGCCACCATGACCGCCAACGCCCAACGCGCCATCATCCTGTCCCTGCTCGTGCTGCTGATGGCCGGCACCCGCCTCAACCACTTCGCGCCGGTTCCGGATGCCTCGTGGGCGGTGTTCTTCATTGGTGGTTTCTACCTGCGCACCTGGACCCGCTGGGCGTTCCCGCTGCTGATGGCCCTGGCGGTGGTGGTTGACTGGGTGGTGATCTCCAACCAGGGCATGAGCTTCTGGCAGCACTACTGCGTGTCGGCCGCTTACTGGATGCTGATCCCGGCCTACTTCGCGATGTGGACCGGCGGCATGCTGCTGCGTCGCTATTACCGCAGCGCCAACCTCAAGTCGCTGGCCATGCTGGCCGCCACCGTGATCGGTTCGGTCGCGCTGTGCCACCTGATCGCCCAGGGCAGCTTCTACTGGATCAGCGCCTCGGTCGCCGAGCCGACCTTCGCCGGTTGGGCCAAGAACTACAGCGACTGGCTGCTGCCGTACATGCAGAGCGCCGCCATGTACATCGGTGCTGCCGCGCTGGTGCAGGTTGTGGCTGAAGCCGTCAGCAAGCAGCCGGCCGCTGGCCGCGTTGCCCACTAAGGGCACGCCAGGCAATGGGTAACCGCCTTTCCAAGATCTACACCCGCACCGGCGACGATGGCAGCACCGGTCTGGGTGATGGCAGCCGCACCGGCAAGGATTCGCTGCGGGTCAACGCCTACGGCACCGTCGACGAGGCCAACTCGGCCATTGGTGTGCTGTTGGCCGTGGACCTGCCCGAGGACGTGCGCACGCTGCTGACCACCATCCAGCACCAGTTGTTCGACCTCGGCGGCGAGCTCTGCATCCCCGGCCACGCCGCCATCCACGGCGCCGACATCGACGCGCTGGAGCAGCACCTGGACCGCTACAACGACGACCTGCCGCCGTTGAAGGATTTCATCCTGCCAGCCGGTGGTGAGGGCGCGGCACGTTGCCATCTGGCCCGCACCATCGTCCGCCGTGCCGAGCGTGAAACCGTGGCCTTGGCCCGCGTCGAAGACATCCGAGCCGAGGCGGTGCGCTACCTGAACCGCCTGTCCGACCTGTTGTTCGTGTTGTCCCGCGTACTTGCCCGGGCCGGTGGCCATGGCGAAGTACTGTGGAACCACGAACGCCGTCACGGCTGATCCTCTCCTCCCATACGACGCCGCGCAGCGCGCGGCGTCGACGGTTACAGTGCGGCCATGCTGGTATTCACCCACCCTGCCTGCCTTGAACATGACCCCGGCATCGATCACCCCGAGTCGCCGGAGCGCCTGCATGCCGTCATCTCAGCCCTGCGCGCCGAGTTCCCGGACCAGCTGGAATGGCGCAATGCGCCGCCGGCCAAGCTCGGCGAACTGGCCCGGGTGCATACCCGTGAGCTGATCGATTCGGTACTGCAGCAGCAGACCGCGCCACTGCGGCGTATTGACCTGGACACCTTCAGTTCGCCCGGTTCAGCCAGCGCGGCCCTGCATGCGGCCGGTGCCGGCGTCGCCGCGGTCGACGCGGTGATGCTGGAAGAAGGCAACAAGCACGTGTTCTGCGCGGTACGACCGCCCGGTCACCACGCCACTGCCGATACCGCGATGGGCTTCTGCCTGTTCAACAACATCGCCGTGGCGGCGGCCTATGCCCGCGACAAGTACGGCCTGGAGCGCATCGCCATCGTCGATTTCGACGTCCACCACGGCAATGGCACCCAGGCCATCTTCGAGACCGACCCCAAGATCGCCTACTACAGCAGCCACCAGTCGGGCCTGTTTCCGTATTCGGGCAACATGCGCGAGCGCGGGGTCGGCAATATCTGCAACATCCTGCTGCCCCCGGGCAGCGGCGGGTTCCGCTTCCGTAACACCTGGGCCGACGAGATGCTGCCGCAGATCGAGGCATTCCGGCCACAGTTGCTGTTCATTTCGGCTGGTTTCGATGCGCATATGCGCGATCCACAGGCCGATCTGATGGTCGAAACCGAGGACTTCGGCTGGCTGACCGCCGAGCTGGTCAAGCTCGCCCAACGCCACGCCAGCGGCCGGGTGGTATCGATGCTGGAAGGCGGCTACGACCTGCAGGCCCTGCGCGAATGCAGCGTCGCCCACGTCCAGGAACTGCTCGCAAGCCGTTGATGGATGAACCCTGCCCGGCCCATCCGGCAGGCTTTCATTGCCCCCATGCAGACGATGCGGCAAGCTAGCGGCCGTTTTCCCCCGAATGCGAACCGCGTGCGCAAAGCTCTCCGCCTGCTTCCCCTGCCCTTGGGCATTGCCATCTGCCTGCCCGCCTGGGCCGACGATAAGCCGGTGAACTGGGGCCTGTGCCCGGCTACCGACACGCTCCCCGCCTTTGACGAGGCACCGCCGGCAGATCCCGCTGCAGCGGCCAACCGCGAGCAGTTGCCTACCGACATCGAGGGCAACGAACTCACTGGCACCAGCGCCGTCCCGCAATACCAAGGCAATGTCCTGCTCAAGCGTGGCGACCAGTTCATGGGCGCCGACAGCCTGCGATTGGATACCGAAAGCGGTAATTACATCGCTGAAGGCAATGTCCGCTATTCGGATTCGTCGATCCGGATGGTCGCCGAGCGTGCCGAAGGCAACCAGGAAACGGACTCGCACAAGATCAGCGATATCCGTTACCAACTGGTTTCCCGTCGCGGCAACGGTTCGGCCGACTCGGTCGACCTGCAGGGCGCTACCGGGCAGATGCACCACTCCAGCTACACCACCTGCGATCCCTCGCAGCCGGTCTGGAAACTGGTGGCACCGCAGATCGATGTCGACAGTGAAGAAGGCTTCGGCACCGCCCGCAACGCCGTGCTGCGCGTGGGCAAGCTACCCGTGCTGTACATGCCCTATTTCAAGTTCCCGATCGACGACCGCCGCATGACCGGCCTGCTCTATCCCAAGATCAGCCTGTCCGGACGCAATGGCTTTGATTACGCGCAGCCGATCTACTTCAATCTGGCGCCGAACTACGACGACACGCTGACCCCGCGCTACATGAGCAAGCGCGGACTGATGCTCGAAAACGAGTTCCGCTACCTGTATTCCGGCGGCCGTGGTCAGTTGGATACCACCTATATGGCAAACGACACATTGCGCGACCGCGATCGCGGCAGTCTGTCGTACCGGGGCTATCACAACATCAACAAGAACTGGCAGGCCCGCGCCAACCTGGCATGGGTCAGCGACGAGCGTTACGTCGAAGACTTTTCCAACCGCCTGAACGGCATCACCTCCTCCAACATGCAGAGCACGGCTGGCCTGTATGGCACCGGCCGTACCTGGACCGCCGGCATCATGGCCGACGAATGGCAGTTGACCGATTACACGCTGACCGAAAGGTCCCTGCCGTACAGCCGCCAGCCGCGTCTGTTCGCCACCTGGGATGAGAGCTTCGGCCACTGGTTCGAGGCCGGCGTGTATGCTGAAGCGGTGCGCTTCACTCACGATGACATCCACCTCAAGACAGTGGATGCAGATGGTGAATATGTCCGCACCGGTGAAGTCACCCGGATGTTTGGCGGCTCGCGGCTGGACATCAAGCCTTATGTCTCCATGCCGCTCGGCGGCGCAGCCTGGTACATCACCCCGACCCTGGCCTGGCGCTACACCGCCTATGACCTGGAACGCGGCCTGGCCGACGACATCCGCGCCCAGCAATTGCGTGCCGCCGGCATCAACCCAGCCACGGCTACCCCCGACCAGCTGCGCGGCAACACCTCGCCCCACCGCAGCCTGCCCATTGCCAGCATCGACATGGGCCTGTTCTTCGATCGCGAGGCCACCCTCAAAGGCAAGTCCTACCTGCATACGCTGGAACCCCGGCTGTTCTACCTGAACACGCCGTACCGCGACCAGTCGGACCTGCCGCTGCTCGACACCCGCGCCTTCACCTTCAGCTGGGGCCAGCTGTTCCGCGACTCGCGCTTCACCGGCGCCGACCGCCAGAACGATGCCAACCAGCTGACCACGGCACTGACCACCCGCCTGATCCGCCAGGAGGACGGTCGCGAAAAGCTGTCGGCCAGCATTGGCCAGATCAGCTATTTCGAAGACTCGCGGGTTACCGTGAACCCCGGCGACCCGGTGGTGAGCGAAAGCAAATCCGCCTGGGTGGCCGACGTCAACTGGGCAATGACCGACCGCTGGACCCTCGGCACCACTTATCAGTGGAATCCAAAGTTCCGCAAGGAAGATCTGGCCAGCGTGCGTGCGCGTTACCTGCTGCCCGAAGATGGCGTGATCAACCTGACCTACCGCTATCGCGGCAACCCGACCACCGGTCAGGAGCAGCTCAAGCAGGCTGACTTCTCCTTCCTGTACCCGATCAACCCGCGCTGGAGCGTCGTCGGCCGCTATTACTACTCGATGGTCGACAGCAAGCCGCTGGAGATCATCGGCGGCGTACAGTGGGACAGCTGCTGCCTGGCAGTACGTGCGCTGGCCCGCCGCTACGTCAGAAACCGCGAAGGTGACCTCAACAATTCGTTCCAGATCGAGTTCGTGCTCAAGGGCCTGAGCTCGGTTGGACAGAACACGGACCGCACCTTGCGCCGTGCTATTCTCGGCTACAACCGAGACGACCTCTACCTCGTTCCGCCCAGCAACATCGAAGCGAACGACGACGACTACGATCCCAACCAGATTCCATGACCAAGACCCTTCCTGCAGTCCTCGCCACCTTGCTGGCGTTCTCCGGCGTTGCCGCCCCGGCTGTTGCGCAGCAGACGCAACCGCTGGATCGCATTGCCGCCATCGTCGACGAGGACGTCATCCTGCAGAGCGAACTGCAGCGTGCGGTCGCCAACATCAAGGGCCAGTACGCTGGCCGTGAGGCTCAGCTGCCACCCGAATCCGTACTGGAACGGCAGGTACTGGAGCGTCTGGTACTGGTGAAACTGCAGGTAGCCCGCGCCGATGGCAGCGGCATCCGCGTCAGCGATGAAGAACTCAACCACGCCATCGGCAGCATTGCCCAGCAGAACGGCACCAGCGTTGACGGCCTGCGCCAGCGCCTGAGCCAGGACGGCATTGGTTTCTCCGACTTCCGCAACTCGGTGCGCGAGGAAATCACCACCCAGCGCCTGCGCCAGAGCTTCGCGCAGAGTCGCATCAGCGTCAGCGAAGGTGAAGTGGATGCCGCACTGGCGCAGGAAAACGCCGGCGGTGCCCAGTTCCACCTGGCACACATCCTGATTGCCCTGCCCGAAGGCGCGACTGCCGAGCAGATCGCCACCGGCCAGAGCAAGGTTGACGGCGTCAAGGGCCTGCTCGACAAGGGCGAACTGGACTTCTCCGCGGCTGCCGTCCGTTACTCGGACAGCCCCAACGCATTGGAAGGCGGTGACCTGGGCTGGCGCAGCGCCGACGAAATCCCCAGCGCGTTCGCCAACCAGATCAAGAACATGAAGGCCGGCGACGTGCTCGGCCCGATCCGCGGCCCGAGCGGCTTCCAGCTGCTCAAGCTGGTCGAGACCCGTGATGCCGGCGGCGCTGGCGACAGTGGCCAGAAGGTCACCGAGTACCACGCCCGCCACATCCTGGTGCGCGTCACCGACCAGGTCGACGACGCGGCCGCAAAGGCCAAGATCGAGACCCTGCGTGCACGCATCGCGGGCGGTGCCGACTTCCAGGCCGTGGCCAAGGAGTCTTCCGACGACACCAACAGCCGCGGCCAGGGCGGTGACCTGGGCTGGTTCCCGGCCGATGCCTTCGGCCCGGACTTCGGCAAGCAGGTGGAAAGCCTGAGCGACAACGGCGTCGGCAGCCCGTTCCGCACCGACGCCGGCTGGCACATCGTCCAGCGCGTGGCCACCCGCCAGACCGACGTGAGCGACAACAACAAGCGCGCCCAGATCCGTGAACAGATCGGCCGCCGCAAGCTGGACGACGAGTACAACCGCTTCCTGCAGGAACTGCGTGGCGAAGCCTACGTCAGCTTCCGCAGCGGTGACCGCGCCGAGGGCAATGCCGACACGGCAACCACCCCGGCAGAACCGGCCAAGCCCTGATCCATGGCTGCCCAGCTCGCTCTGGTTCCGGGCGAGCCCTCCGGGATCGGCCCGGAACTCTGCATTCGCCTTGCCCAACAGCCGCGCAGTGACTGCCGGCTGTTGGCGTTTGCGGACCCCGATACACTGCGGGCCGCCGCCAGCGCGCTGAACCTGCCGCTGCAATTACTCCCCGAACACGCCGAAACAAGCCGTCCCGGCGACCTGCGCCTGCGCGAGGTCCGCAACGCCGCCCCTTCGCAGTTCGGCCATGCCGATCCGCGCAATGCGCACGCGGTGATCGATGCCCTGCTCGGCGCCGGCCAGGCCTGCCTGGACGACAGCCTCGATGGCGTGGTCACCGGACCGGTGCACAAGGCGGTGATCAACCAGGGCGGCATCGCCTATAGCGGCACCACCGAGCTGCTGGCCAACCAGGCCGGCGTCGAAGTGGTGATGATGCTGGCCAATGACATCGTGCGCGTGGCCCTGGCAACCACCCACCTGCCGCTGCGCGACGTCGCCGACGCCATCAGCGCAGAGAGCCTGCGCAAGGTCATCGGCACCACCGATGCGGCACTGCGCCGCGATTTCGGCCTGGCGCAGCCGCGCATTGCCGTGCTCGGGCTCAACCCACATGCCGGCGAAGATGGCCATCTCGGCCGTGAAGAGCTGGACCTGATCATCCCGCTGCTCGAGCAGATGCGTGGCGAAGGGCTGAACCTGATCGGCCCATTGCCCGCCGACACCGCCTTCCTGCCAGCCAAGCTGGCCGGTTTCGACGCGGTGCTGGCGATGTACCACGACCAGGGCCTGCCGGTGCTCAAATACAGCGGCTTCGAGCAGGCCACCAATATCACCCTGGGCCTGCCCTACCCGCGTGTCGCGGTGGACCACGGCACCGCCCTGGACCTCGCCGGCAAGGGCGTGGCCGACCCCTCCAGCCTGTTTGCGGCCACGGCGTTATGCGCGCAGCTGGCTGCACAACGTAAAATCAGCACATGAATTCAGATCATTCCCCGCGCACGGGCTTCACCGCTCCGGCCAAGAAGCAGCTCGGCCAGCACTTCCTGGCGGACAAGTATTACGTCGAGAAGATCGTCATGGCGGTCGACCCGAAGGGTGACGACCGCCTGGTCGAGATCGGCCCGGGCCAGGGTGCCATCACCTTCCCGCTGCTGCGCCGCCATCCCAAGCTGACCGTCATCGAGTTCGATCGCGACCTGATCGCGCCGCTGACCGAAGCTGCCGCGCCGCTGGGCGAGCTGACCATCGTCCACAGCGACGTGCTGCGGGTGGATTTCACCGAGCTGGCCGCCGGCTCCAGCATCCGCCTGGTCGGCAACCTGCCCTACAACATCTCCTCGCCGATCCTGTTCCACGCGCTGGACCATGCCGCGGCGATCTCGGACATGACCTTCATGCTGCAGAAGGAGGTGGTCGATCGCATGGCCGCCGGCCCCGGCAGCAAGGTTTACGGCCGGCTGAGCGTGATGTTGCAGGCGTTCTGTGAGGTGCGGGCCTTGTTCGTGGTGCCGCCGGGCGCTTTCCGGCCGCCGCCGAAGGTGGACTCGGCCGTGGTCCGGTTGATCCCGCGCGACCCCGCCAGCATCGGCATCAACGACCGCAAACGCTTCGCCGACGTGGTCCGCGCCGCCTTCGGCCAGCGCCGCAAAACCCTGCGTAACGCCCTCAATGGCGTCATCGACCAGGCTCAGTTCGAAGCCGCCGGCGTACGCAGTGATGCCCGCGCCGAGCAGCTGGAAGTTGCCGATTTCATCAGGCTTGCCAACCTGCCGCACGAATAAGCGCTGCAAACACGCAAACCGATCACCTGCTTTTGCTTACACTCCTCCCATGGAAGACAACCGCCACTACGCGATCGAGATCGAGGTCTCGCCTCGTTTCATCGACGACCAGTCGGCCCCTGAAGACGGCCGCTTTGCGTTCGCCTACACGATCCGCATCCACAATCGCGGCACCATGCCGGCGCGGCTGATCAGCCGCCACTGGCGCATCACCGACGGCGAAGGCCGGGTCGAGACCGTCGATGGCGATGGCGTGGTCGGCGAGCAGCCAAGGCTGCGCCCCGGTGAAGAGTTCCGCTATACCTCCGGGGTAATGCTCGGCACCGAGCACGGCACCATGCAAGGCCACTACGACATGATCGCCGACGACGGCACCGAGTTCGCCGCACCGATCGCGCCGTTCGTGCTCGCCATCCCAAGGACGCTGCACTGATGGCGACCTGGGCAATTGGCGACCTGCAGGGCTGCTACGACGTTACCCAGCGTTTGCTGGAGAAGATCAACTTCGATCCGGCTGCAGACAAACTGTGGTTCGCCGGCGATCTGGTCAACCGTGGCGGCCAGTCGCTGGAAACACTGCGGCTTGTGCATTCACTGCGCGAACACAGCGTCACCGTGCTCGGCAACCACGACCTGTCCCTGCTGGCCATTGGCGCCCGCAGCGAAGAGGAGCAGCGCAAGGTCAACCCCGACCTGCAGCGCATCGTGCTGGCCGAGGACCGTGACGTATTGCTGGACTGGCTGCGCATGCAGAAGCTGGCCCACGTCGACCGTGAGCTGGGCTGGATGATGTTCCATGCCGGCCTGGCACCGAAGTGGACCGTGGCACTGGCCGAAAAGCACGCGCGCGAAGTCGAGCTGCAACTGCACGGCAACGGCTACCGCAAGCTGTTCCGCAACATGTATGGCGACAAGCCAGCATGGTCGCCGGGCCTGAGCGGCTACGACCGCTCGCGCGCGATCATCAACATCTTCACTCGCATGCGTTACTGCACCCCAAGCGGGCGCATCGGCATGGAAGACAAGGGCACCCCGGGCACCCAGCCGCAAGGCATGTACCCGTGGTTTGAAGTGCCTGGCAGGGTCGAGCGCGAACTGAAGATGGTCTGCGGCCATTGGTCAGCCCTGGGCCTGACCATCACCCAGGGCGTGCATGCGATCGATACCGGCGCAGTCTGGGGTGGCAAGCTCACCGCGCTGCAGTTGGACAGCGAAGACCTGCGCGTGGTGCAGGTACCGGGCCGCGACGTGCCCGCACCGGTGCCGGGCCAGCACCCGCCGCGCAAACCGCGTGTGGAAGCCAAGGTGGACGCCAAGCCCGAGTCCAAGCCCGAACCCCGCGGCGAAGCTCAGCGCACCGACCGCAGCGGCGAACAACGCCGACGCCCGCGCCGTCATCGTCCTCGTGGGCGCAATGGCAATGGCAACGGTAACAACAGCACGCCCACACCGGACAACAACGGGCCGGCTGCTTGAGGGCCTGGCCATCGGCGCTGATGCTGATGGCCATTGCACTGCTTGCGGGCTGTCGTCCGCAGCCCAACGGCAGCGAGGCAAGCCTACCGCCGCAGGCGGCCAATGAAGCCGCGCCGCAAGTCATCTCCCCTGCGCTGGTTGCGGCCGCACGGGCACAGATCGGTGTCACCACCCGCTACGATCCCGCCTATTTCTCGCTGACCTACCCGAACGGCGATCCGCCGCTTGATCGTGGTGTCTGCACCGACGTGGTGATCCGCGCACTGCGCATGCAAGGCGTTGACCTGCAGCAGCGCATCCACGAGGACATGCGCGGGGATTTCGCTGCCTACCCGCAGCTGTGGGGTCTTTCCCGCACGGATCGGAACATCGACCACCGCCGCGTCCCCAACCAGATGCGCTGGTTCCAGCGGCAAGGCTGGGAGTTACCGATAAGTACCGTCGCCGATGACTACGCCGCCGGCGACATCGTGGCGTGGAAGCTCAATGGCAACGGCCTGCTGCACGTAGGCATCGTTTCAGATCAGCGCCTGGACGACGGCACCCCGCTGGTGCTGCACAACATCGCCCAAGGCACGCAGGAGCAGGATCTGTTGTTCCGGCACACGATCATCGGGCATTACCGGATGCCGGGGTGATTGGCTCTGGTGGGAGGCTCCAGAAGCCTTGTGCAACGTGCTAAAGGGCAAAGGGCAAAGAGCTACCCCTCCCCAACCCTCCCCTTGGCTGCGCCAAAGGGAGGGAGCTGATCTCTCCGGCTGCACCATTCCGCGTAGCCAAGGCTGTTACCCCCTCCCTTTGGCGTAGCCCAGGGGAGGGTTGGGGAGGGGTAGCTTCGTAGCTTTTAGCTTTCGAGTTTCAAAACAACTCAACGCCGCACGTAATGCACGAACCGGAACGCAAACGCATGCCGCTCATCTGCTGCATGCGCTTGGCTATCCACTTCCCGCCACAGCGCCGGATCCACTTCCGGGAAATGCGTATCGGCGTTCACCTCGGTATCCACCCAGGTCAGATGCAGATCAGTGGCCTGATCCAACAACAGCCGATAGATCTCACCACCACCAATCACGCACAACTCGTCGGCGCCCTCGCCCGCAGCGATCGTCCGCGCCTCATCCAACGAAGCCACCGCACGCATGCCGGCAAACGGTACCTGGCCGCTACGGGTCAACACCAGGTTGGTCCGCCCCGGCAGCGCGCGACCCAGCGACTCGGCAGTCTTGCGGCCCATCAGGATCGGCTTGCCGAGGGTCAACGCCTTGAAGTGCTTGAAGTCATCCGGCAGATGCCACGGCATCGCGTTGTCATGACCAATACCACGATTGCGATCCAGTGCAGCGATAAGTGAAGTCTTCATTCAATCGCCATCGGGAAAAATCCGCGTGTATATCTTCATCGCATTGTTCTGCAATGCAACTACGAGTGCTATCACCAACACGTACAAACCCAAGAAAGCCGCCACAGTCCAAGTTGGCGTGACCTCCGAGAAAAAGCCTAGAGACAGTTGCTCTCCTTTCATCAAGGCCCCCGCGACGTACCCTAAAGGAGCAAGCAGGATCGTCAGGACCAGACTTCCTGTCGTAGCGCCAGCGACGGTGAACAAATAATCAGCAAATTTCTCTTGAGCTTTTAGGGAGTACTTCTCAATCGCCATGACAACAGATCCTCACTATGGAGCCACAAACTTAATGTGCTCCAGTCGCATGGGATGAGAACAGCTTAAGATTCACACCGCCACCGGCGCCTTGATTGCCGGATGCGGGTCGTAGCCGTCGATGCGGATGTCCTCGAACTGGAAGCCGAACAGGTCGGTCACGTCCGGGTTCAACCACAGCGTGGGCAGCGCGCGCGGTTCGCGCGACAGCTGCTCGCGTGCCTGCTCGTAATGGTTGGAATAGATGTGCGCGTCGCCCAGCGTGTGCACGAAATCGCCAACGCCCAGTCCGGTCGCCTGCGCCACCATATGCGTCAGCAACGCATAGCTGGCGATGTTGAACGGCACGCCGAGGAAGATGTCGCCGCTGCGCTGGTACAGCTGGCAGCTGAGCTTGCCGTCCACCACATAGAACTGGAACAGGTTGTGGCAGGGCATCAGCGCCATCTGCGACAGCTCGCCGACGTTCCAGGCGCTGACCACCAAACGGCGCGAATCCGGATTGCGCTTGATCTCGTCCACCAGCCATTGCATCTGGTCGATCTCGCGGCCATCGGCGGTGGCCCAGCTGCGCCACTGCTTGCCGTAGACCGGGCCGAGGTCGCCGTTGGCATCGGCCCACTCATCCCAGATGTTGACCTTGTTGTCCTTCAGGTAACCGATATTGGTATCGCCCTTCAGGAACCACAGCAGCTCATGGATGATCGAGCGCAGGTGCAGTTTCTTGGTGGTGACCAGCGGGAAGCCCTGGTTGAGGTCGAAGCGCATCTGCCAGCCGAACACGCTGCGCGTGCCGGTGCCGGTGCGGTCGGACTTCTCGGTGCCGTGCTCCATCACATGCTGCAGCAGATCCAGATATTGCTTCATGCCTTCTTCTCTTCCAGTGGAAGCACCGGCTGCAACACCGGCGCGCGGCGCGACATTGCCAGCAACACCAAGCCCAGCACGATCAACGGCAGGCTCAGGATCTGGCCACGGGTCAACCAGTCAAACGCGATATACACGCCGTTGTCGGGCATGCGCACGAACTCGATCAGGAAGCGGAAGCACCCATACAGCAGTGCGAACAGGCCGGACACGGCGTAGCGCGGACGCGGCTTCATCGAGTAGAACCACAGCACCAGGAACATCACCAGCCCTTCCAGCAGTGCTTCATACAACTGCGAAGGATGGCGCGCGTACTGGCTGAGCAGGCCGGCAGCATAGTCCTGCTGGATCTGCGCAGCCGACAGCAGCTGTTCCATCGCCGGCAATCCGGCCGGAACATCCTTCAGCGGCGAATGCGGGAAGATCACGCCCCAACCGGCATTGGTGAACTTGCCGTACAGCTCGCCACCAATGAAGTTGCCCAAGCGACCAAAACCCAGACCCAGTGGCACCAGCGGCGCAACGAAGTCGATGGTGTCGAAGAAATGCAGCTTGTGCTTGCGCGTCCACCACCAGCCAGCGATCAACACGCCGATCAGGCCACCGTGGAAGCTCATGCCACCTTCCCAGACCCGCAGCAGGATCAGCGGGTTGGCGAGGAAGTCGGCAGTTGCGTAGAACAGCATGTAGCCGATGCGTCCGCCCAGCACCACGCCCAGCATCGCGTAGAACAGCAGATCGGAGAAGCCGTTCATGTCCACGCCCGGCAAGCGCCCGGCGAGGATGCGGGAACGGCCCAGCCACCAGGCGGCGGCGAAGCCGAGCAGGTACATGACGCCGTACCAGTGCACGTCGATCGGCCCCAGCGAGAAAGCGATGGGATCTATGTCATGGAGAAAGAGCATGCGGGCACTGTCAGGCAAACCAGCCCCTATTCTCGGGGTAGCGACCCTTGCCACTCAACCCATGCTTCAGCCGAACACCTGCGGGCGGTCAGGTAACTCGTTGCGGGTACGCCCTGCCGGATCAGGTGGGAAATGCGCTGACAGCAGCTGCGAGACTTCGGCAACCGCAGCCAGCACGGCCTCTTCGCGCGTATTCCCGCTCAGCTGCTCGCGCAGGTGGTCACAGATCAACTGCCATTGCGCCGAATCCACCCGCGCCTGCAGGCCACGGTCGGCGACGATCTCGATGGCGTGGTCAGCCAGCAGCAGATAGATCAGCACGCCATTGTTGGCCTCGGTGTCCCAGGTACGCAGCAGCGCGAAGGCGTGCTCGGCACGGGCGCGGGGGCTGGTGTTCTTCCACAGCAGGGCAAGCGGCAGGTCGGACTCGACCGCGAACATCACCTGGCCGCTGTGCAGGCGCTCGCCGTCGGCAATGGCGTGGGCGATCCGGTCCAGGCTGGCCTCCGGGAATGCGGCATGCGCGGAGGGAGCAAAGAAATGTCGTAACCAGCGCATCACCAGCTCCCCGAGGCGCCACCGCCTCCCGAACGTCCACCACCGCCGCCCCAACCGCCGCCTCCACCGAAGCCCCCACCGCCTCCGCCAAAACCACCGCCACCGAAGCCACCTCCGCCGCCCCAGCC
>NZ_JASCOR010000105.1 GCF_029959445.1 Stenotrophomonas sp. PS02298
GCCATGCTCGGCTGCACTTCGTTCCGGTGTATGCGCTGCCGGATCGCGCTGCGCATCCGCGCGGTTTGCCGAGCATGGCTCGGCACTACATGGAGCGGATCAGCTTGGGTCGATCGGGTTGCCGGCTATCCATACCTGTTGCAACTTCAATTGCGGGTCCAGCACCACCATGTCCGCGCGCAGGCCCGGCGCGATGCGGCCGCGGTCTTCCAGGCCGAGGTAATCGGCTTGGATGGTGGAGACACGTTGCGAGGCATCGGCCAGTTCCAGGCCGACATCGACCAGGTTGCGTAGGGCCTGGTCCATGGTCAATGCGCTGCCGGCGAGCGAGCCGGTCGAAAGCCGCACGCAGCCCATGCACTTGTGCACGCGTTGTTCGCCCAGCGCATATTCGCCATCGGGCATGCCGGTAGCGGCGGTGGCATCGGTGACCGCATACAGGCGTGGGATCGCGCGCACCGCCATGCGGATCGCGCCGCGATGGACATGTTGCAGGTCTGGAATCAGTTCGGCGTATTCGGCATGCGCCAAGGCGGCGGCAGCGATACCGGGTTTGTAGTGATCGACGCCGGTCATGCCGTTGAAGAGATGGGTGAAGCCAACCGCGCCAGCCTGCAAGGCGGCGACCGCATCGTCGTAGCTGCCAGCGCTGTGGCCGATCTGCACGCGGATGCCCATCGCTGCCAAGGCCGGAATCAAAGCGGTGTGCTGGCCGATCTCCGGCGCGATCGTCAGCACCTTGATCGGGGCCAGGGCATGCAGGTGCTGCACCGACTCCAGCGTTGCCTCCAGCGTCCGCGGCGGCTGCGCGCCCAAACGCTGCGGGCTGATGAAGGGGCCTTCCAGATGCACGCCGATGATCTGTGCGGCGTCTGCGTCCGGCGCGGCCATCACCTGGGCGACACCGCGCAGGGCGTTCTCGATCTCGGCGTACTCGGCGGTCATGGTGGTGCCGAGCAGGGTGGTGGTGCCGTAGCGCGCATGGGTGTGGGCGATGCGGCGGGCGACATCGCCGCCCTGCATCAAATCCACGCCGGCTGCGCCATGCACGTGCAGATCGATGAAGCCGGGCAGGATGATCGGCAGATCGCTGCCGTCGCCAGCATGGTCTTCCACGTCCAGCGTGCGCAGTTGCTGGTCGAAGTGGACGTGGCCGCGGCGCCAGCCCAAGGGAGTGAGAATGCGGCCGTACAGGCTGCGGGTAGCGGTCATAGCGGTGGCTCGGCGGTGATCACTTCGATGCCCTGGCGCTGCAGCCCCTCGCGGGTGGCATCGTCGATGCCGGTATCGGTGATGATGGCGTGGATCTGGTCGAGGCGGGCGATGCGGTGCAGGCTGACGCGGCCGAATTTCGAAGCGTCGGTCAGCACCACGATGCGCCGTGCGCGTTCGACCATGCGGTGATTGAGACGGGCTTCGGCTTCGTCATGGGTGGTCAGGCCGAACTGCAGGTCCAGACCATCCACGCCCAGGAACAAGGTGTCGAAGCTGTAGGAGGTGAGGCTGGCTTCGGCCTGGCTGCCCTGCAGCGACAGCGACTGCTTGCGCAGCAGGCCGCCGGTCAGCAGTACGTTGACCGCCGGTGCGTTGGCCAGTTCCCAGGCAATGTTCAAGCCGTTGGTCATCACCGTGACATCGCGGTGATCGCGCAGATGCCGGGCCAGCGTCATGGTGGTGGAGCCGGAGTCGATGATGATGTTGTCGCCGGGTTGAACCAGCTGCGCGGCGCGCATGCCGATGGATTCCTTCAGCGACAGGTTCAGCGCATCTTTCTCGTGGATGTCCTGTTCCTGCGGCGGCATGCGTACCAGCGTCGCGCCACCGTGGGTGCGCGTGGCCAGGCCCTGGGCCTCGAAGTGGCCCAGGTCGGTACGGATGGTCACCGCCGACACGCCGAACTGGTCAACCAGTTCGGCAACCTGCACCGAGCCCTGGTCAATCAGGCGTTGCAGGATCTGCTGTCGGCGGGGACGGGTATTGCGCATGGTCAGCTCTCGTGTGCGTTTGAAAGCGGAGATTAACCGTTCGCAAGGTTTTGGGTGCGCAAACTTTCGCTTTGCTTGCGCGTACCTGCCTGATTGGCGCTGCAGGCGCGCGCGTACTCGCCCAGGCACTGGCCGACGCGATGCTGCACCAGGGCCGCTGGCGTGGCGGCCAACTGGCCCTCGCGCACCGCCACGTACTGGCCCGGCAGGTATTGGCTGAGCAGCACCAGCGGCGGGGTGTGCTTTTCGAGGTTGGCGAACAATGTCTGCACCGCCTGCAGCAGTTCCGGCTCGCCCCAGTAGTAGCGGCAGCGGTCACTGAAGGCGTAGGAGCGCAGCAGACGCAGCGTGGCTTCATCGCCGTGGTAATGCGCCTGCCAGTTCTTCGGCTTGGCCAGCATCACCTGTTCCAGTACCTGCGGCAGCCTGGAGCACTGCGCATCTGGCAGCAGTTCGGCTTCGATCGCGGCGAGCGCGAACAGCGCTTCGCGGTAGGCAAACGTTGCGGCCGGGCCGACCTTGAGGATGGCGAAGTGGTCGCGCACCAATGCATGCAGGCCGGACTCGCGCTGGTAGTCAGTGGAGTGCGCTTCGAACACGATGCGCGGCTGCTGTTCGAGGAAATCAGCCAGCTCGCTGGCAGCGGCGGCGTCGTATTCGTGCACGCTGCTGTGGTCGAAGTCCACGCCCGGCTGCACCACCATCGCGATTACGCGTTGCCAGGCATCGCGCAGTTCCGGCGTGTCGAAGGCCTGCTGGTGGATGGCCAGGGTCTGCGCGGCAGCGGCCGGCGTGGTCACGGCCAGGCCGCCTGCCAGCGAGGCTTCACCACCGGGGATCGGCACTTCGGTACCGATCACATAGACCGGCGGCGGCAGGCCATTGGCTTTGGCAGTGGCTTCTGCGATGACCGCCAGCTCGGCCGAACGTGCGGCGACGGTAGCATCGGGTAACGGGGTCGGGTCATCGGCGCAGGACATGCTGCAGTCCAGATGGATCTTGTGGAAACCGGCGGCGACATAGGCTTCGATCAGCACGCGCGCATTGGCCATTGCTTCGGCGGCCGGCTGCTTCTGCCAGGCGTTGGGACCGAGGTGATCGCCGCCCAGGATCAGCTGCGCGCGCGGGAAGCCTTCTTCATCGGCGAGTGCTTCCACATAGGCACGGTACTGCGGCGGGGTCATGCCGGTGTAACCGCCGAACTGGTCGACCTGGTTGGAGGTGGCTTCGATCAGCAACACGGTGCCGTGCTGCGCGGCCACATGCATGGCCGCACGCAACACCTGTTCGTTGCTGCAGCAGACGCTGTACAGGCCGACGTTGTGGCCTTGGCGATGAGAGGCGAGCAGGGATTGCAGCGGTGACATGGTCAAGCTCCGGGAATCAGGTAAGCGGGTTGGCAGGCGAGCAGGGCGGCACCACGGGCACCGCCGGCATCGCCGAAGCGCGGTGGCACGATGGGCGGCACTTCCACGCCGTTGAACAGATGTGCGGCGATGGCCGCGGGCAGCTGCTGGTAGAGCGGCGCGTATTGCGACAGACCGCCGCCGAGCACGATGACGTGCGGGTCCAGCGCGAGGATCAGCGCGGCGAAACTGTGGCCGAGCAGGTCGCGGTGGATGTCCAGCGCCTGCATGGCGCGGATATCGCCCGCCTCGGCCTGGGCGATGACTTCGCTGGCGTTGGCCGCATTGCCGCCAAGATGACGTTCGATCATGGCCACGCCGCTGCCGGAGACATAGCGCTCCACGCAGCCGCGCAGGCCGCAGCCACAATCCAGCAGCGGCAAACCATGCCGCTGCAGCAGGTTGGCTGGCACGCTCCAGTGGCCCCATTCGCCGGCCAGGCCGTTGAAGCCGCCGACCAGCTTGCCGTGCAGGCAGTAACCACCGCCGGCACCGGTGCCGAGGATGGCACCGAACATGCTGGCGTAACCGTCCGCCGCGCCACCGTGTGCTTCGGACAAGGCGAAGCATTGCAGGTCGTTGCCGAAATGCAGCGGCCGTTGCAGGCGTGCCTGCAGGTCGGCGCTGACGCATTGGCCGGTCAGTGCCGGTACGTTGGCACTGAGCTGGCGGCCACTGCGACGCTCGCGCACGCCGGGCAGGGCGATGCCGATGGCTTCGGCGCGTTGGCCGAGTTCGGCATCGGCATCTGCAACCAGCGTTTCCACTGCCTGCAGGAAGCCGTTGTAGTCGCCCTGTGGGGTGGCGATGCGTTTGCGCCACGCGACCTGCAGGGCGGCATCGCAGGCCACCAGTTCAATCTTGGTACCGCCGATGTCGATGCCGTAACAGGCCGGGGCGCGGGTATCAGCCATGGTGGATGGTGACGCCCTTGACCACGCGGTTGACGGTGCCGTCCGGGAACGGATTGTCCGGCGTCAGGCCGAGTGCGGCCGAACGCTGCAGTGCATACAGCTGCACGAACGGCAGCCACACCGGCGCCAACCAGCTGTCAGGCAGGGCAGGCACGGACAAGGTGTAGTCGTCGTGGATGCCAAGGTCCGAATGCGGGCCGATCGACAATACCTTGCCGGCAACGCCATCAGCGCGCAGTTCTTCCAGCAGATCCTGCTCGTAGCGGCGCGACAGCGGCTCGGCGCTGCGCAGCACGACGACCAGGGTTTCATCATTGAGCGTGGACTTGGGACCGTGGCGGAAACCCAACGGCGTGTTGGCCAGTGCCAGCACGCGGCCGGCAGTGAGCTCCAATACCTTCAGCGCGGCCTCGCGGGCCAGCGCTTCCAGTGGACCACTGGCAAGGTAGATCACGCGGTTGTAGGGCTGCGCAGCGAGTGCAGCTACCGCTGCATCCCAGTTGCCCAAGCCCTGGCGTGCGAGTGCGGCAACCTGCTGCAGGCGCTGTACGCGTTCGGCCCACGGTGCGCTGTCGAACACGGTCAGTGCGGTCAGCAGCATGCAGCTCAGGCTGCTGGTCATGGCGAAGGCGCGGTCGCAGCTGGCGGCCGGCATCAGCAGCGTGCAGGTGTCCTCGCGGCCGGTGCCACGACGAGCCAGCTCGCCTTCGGCATTGCAGGTGATATCGAGGAAGCGGGCATCGTCGACGTCGGCGCGCACGCGATCGACGGCGGCCACGCTTTCCGGGCTGGAACCGCTGCGGCCGAACGACACCAGCAGGGTCGGGCGATCGCGTTGCAGGTACAGCGCCGGGTGGGTGAGCAGGCTGGTGGTGTGCACGGCGCGCACTTCGGCCGGCCACTGCGCATTGATGGTGTCGGCCACCATTTCGGCGATGAAACCGGAGCTGCCGGCGCCGGTGAAAATCACCCGTTGCCGTGGATCGGACAGGCGCTGCCCAAGGAAATCCTGCAGGCGCGCGCTGGCCTGTTGCAGGTCGAGGGCAAGGGTTTCCCACAGCGCGGGCTGCTGGGCGATTTCGGTAGCGGTATCGGCTCCGCCCAGGCGCTGCCAGGCGGTCAGATCGTGAAGCAGGGTGGCATCCATGTGTGATTCCTGATTGGCCAGCGCACCATCTTTCTTTTCTTTCGAAATGTCAAATACCGAAAGCAAAACGAAAGAAACTATTTGATTCGACTTTGTTCGCTTGAGAATCGTCCGAAGCGAAAGGTTTCCCGGGAAACCCTTTCGCAGCAATGAATACGCTCAGCTTCGCGATGTGAAAGTTGGTGCTGTGCACCATCTTTCGATTGCAAGAAATCTTACTTATCTTTTGCTTTCATTTTGTTGACATCTTTCGATTTCCTGCCCTAGAGTCGGCGCACTCGGTTTCGAAACGCCCGTTGAACGGGTTGGAGGCAAGGTGGAACACTGCGTTCGTCAATCGCCGCTGCTGCTGGCGCTGCTTTCGGCCTTGTTGTTGCCGGCAGTGACCGCACAGGCCGAGCCCATCGGCAATCTGCGCTCCGTCACCGCCAGCGATGGCCGCGACGGCGTGCGTGCCTGGGACGTACGCAGTGACAACGGCAGCACCCTGCGCATCGAGGTGCTGGCCAACGACATCGTGCATGTGCAAGCCGGCCGCAACGGCAAACTGACCGGCGCCGGCGACAAGGCCGCGCCCATCGTGCTGCCGCAGCCCGTGCAGCAGGTGCAGGCGCAGCTGGAAGAAGACGCGCAGGAAATCCGCGTGCGTACTCCGGCGCTGGTCCTGCATGTGCAGCGGCAGCCCCTGCAGCTGCGCCTGGAGCGTCTGGACGGCGGCAAGCCGGTGTCGCTATGGCAGGAACAGCAGCCGCTGGATCTGAGCGCCGAGCAGAGCGTGCAGGTGCTGTCCTCGCAGGCCGATGAAGCCTTCTACGGTGGCGGCCAGCAGAACGGCCGTTTCCAGTTCAAGGGCCGCGAACTTGAGGTTTCCTATTCCGGTGGCTGGGAAGAGGGCGACCGCCCGAGCCCGGCGCCGATGCTGCTCAGCTCTCGGGGCTGGGGCATGTTGCGCAATACCTGGAGCGACGGCAGTTATGACCTGCGCCAGCCGGACCAGGCCACGCTGCTGCACCGCGAAGACCGCTTCGACGCCTATTACTTCGTCGGCAATGATCTGCAGCGGCTGCTGGAACGCTACACCCAGCTGACCGGCCGCCCGAACATGGTCGCGCGCTGGGCGCTGTCCTACGGCGATGCCGATTGCTACAACGACGGCGACAACATCAAGAAGCCCGGCAGCGTGCCCGAAGGCTGGAGCGATGGCCCCACCGGCACCACCATCGATGTGGTCAACAGCGTCGCTGCCAAGTACCGCGAGAACGACATGCCGGGCGGTTGGATCCTGCCCAACGACGGCTATGGCTGCGGCTACAAACAGCTGCCGGAGACCGTGCAGGGCCTGGCCAAGTACGGCTTCAAGACCGGCCTGTGGACCGAGAACGGCGTCGACAAGATTGCCTGGGAAGTCGGCAAGGCCGGCAGTCGCGTGCAGAAGCTGGACGTGGCCTGGACCGGGCAGGGCTATCAGTTCGCGATGGATGCCAACCGCCAGGCCTTCGACGGCATCCTCAACAATTCCGATTCGCGCCCCTTCCTGTGGACGGTGATGGGCTGGGCCGGCATCCAGCGCTATGCGGTTGCATGGACCGGCGACCAGAGCAGCAGCTGGGATTACATCCGCTGGCACGTGCCGACGCTGGTGGGTTCGGGCCTGTCGGGCATGGCCTATGCCAGCGGCGACGTCGATGCGATCTTCGGCGGTAGCGCCGAGACCTTCACCCGCGACCTGCAGTGGAAAACCTTTACTCCGGTGCTGATGGGCATGTCCGGCTGGTCGTCGAACGCGCGCAAGCACCCCTGGGCCTTCGATGAGCCCTACCGCTCGATCAACCGCGACTACCTCAAGCTGAAAATGCGCCTGACCCCGTATATGTACGGACTGGTGCATGACGCCGCACAGAGTGGTGCACCGCCGGTGCGCGGGCTGATGTGGGACAACCCGCAGGACCCGCACGCGCAGGACGAAACTTACAAGTACCAGTTCCTGCTCGGCCGCGATCTGCTGGTCGCGCCGGTCTATCGCAGCCAGGCCGCAAGCCGTGGCTGGCGCCGTGACATCCATCTGCCGGCTGGCGGCTGGTACGACTATTGGGACGGCCGCCATCTGCAGGCCGGTGCTGCAGGCAAGCAGCTCGACCGCCCGGTCGAACTGGCAACGCTGCCGGTATTCGTGCGCGCTGGAGCGATCCTGCCGATGTATCCGGAGATGCTGTTCGACGGCGAGAAGCCGCTGGATGAGGTGACCTTCGATCTGTATCCGCAGGGTGAATCCAGCTACACCTTGTATGAAGACGATGGCAGTACCCGCCGTTACCAGAAGGGTGAGTCCAGCACGCAGCAGATCCGCGTGCAGGCACCGGCGCAGGGCAGTGGCCCGGTGCAGGTGGAGATCGCGCCGGTACAGGGCGAGTATCAAGGTCAGTTGGCGCAGCGCCGTTACGGCCTGCGCGTGTTGAATCGCAGCGCACCGACTGCCGTGCAGCTGGATGGCCGCGCGCTGCCCAAGCTTGCTGATGCCGCTGCATTGCAGGCAGCCAGTGAAGGCTGGTACTTCGATGGCAAGGAGCGCAAGGGTACGTTGCATGTGCGTACTGCCAGCCAGGACATCCGCGCGCCGCTGAAACTGCAGCTGGATTTCCCGGTTGCCGCCGCGCTGGCTGATGACGTTTTCCCGAACGCACCGGAGCTGGGCCGCGCGCTGCCGTCCGACAGTCTGCTGGTGGTCAACCGTCCGGCCGAAGAACCCGGCCATCCGCTGGAAAATGCCTTCGACGACGATCCGGCAACGTGGTTCCGCAGCGTGCGCAACCAAGCCATCCGTACCGGCGCCCACGAGTGGGTGGTGGGCTTCGGCGAGCGCAAGCTGATCGACGGCATCGAACTGGCGCCGCGCAATGACCAGCACTGGAAGCATGGTCAGGTGCGTGACTACGAAATCTACATGGCCGACAGCAATGGCGAGTGGGGCAAGCCGATTGCTACGGGCCATCTGCAGCTGAAGCAGGAACTGCAGCGCATCGATTTCCCTGCCCACGCCGGCCGCCTGCTGCGCTTCCGCGTGCTCAGCGTGCAGAACCCCGACGGTGACGGCGCAAGTGGTGCCGATCCGATGGTGACCGCAGCGCAGGGCAGCACCGCGCGTGCGGTGGATGCACTGCAGCCGCGCGATGTTGGCCCGATTGCACTGTCCACCTTCCATATCCTTGAGCAGCAAACGGCCGAGCGGCCGGCGCGGCAGCAATACCTCTCCCAGCTGCCGCTGCCGGCCGTATTGGCCACCCAGGTACACGCCGACCGTTCGTTCGCTGCCGCTGTGCCAATGCGCATGAACGGCCTGCAGTTCCGCCGTGGCCTCGGCGTTGGTGCTCAAAGCCGCATCGACATGAGCCTGAAGGGGCAGTGGAAAACACTGCGCGCCGACCTCGGCGTCGACGACCAATGCCGTCAGGCCGGTGGTCTGCAGTTCCAGGTCTGGGGCGATGACCGCCTGCTCTATGACAGCGGTTTTGTGAAAGCACCGGGCGTGGTCAAGCCCGAGCTCGACATCCGTGGTCTGTCCAGATTGAGTCTGCGCACCTTGGGCGCGCAGGGTAGCCAACCGTCCCAGGTCTGCGCCAACTGGGCCAATGCCGTACTGATCGGCGAGGAGGGCGATTCCGCCGACATCCTCGCGCCATGACCCACCCGTAACACCGCTCCTCCCACCGGATTACCCCCGGCTACGGTCCAAGAACCGTGGCATGGGATCGCTTTGCCCGCCAACTGCTGTTTTTTTTGCGTGCCCTTGCCAGGAGAGAACCCCGATGTTGCCAGCCAACCGCAGTGCCAAACGCTGTTTGCAAGCTCCACTATCGTTGGCTGTCGCCAGCGTGCTGTTCGCCATCGCCGCACCTGCCTTCGCGCAGGACAAGGCTGAAAAGGAAAGGGACAAGACCACCGAGTTGTCCCGCATCGAGGTCACCGGTTCCAACATCCGCCGCACGGATGTGGAAACCGCATCGCCGGTGCAGGTGATCAGCAAGCAGGACATCGAAAACATGGGCGCGCGCACGCTGTTGCAGGTGCTCGACAATCTGCCAGCGGCACGACCGGGTCAGGTTGATTCCAAGTCCCTGTTCACCGGCTCCGACGGCGCGTCGCAGGCCAACCTGCGTGGCCTCGGCGCACAGGGCACGTTGGTGCTGTTGAACGGTCGCCGCCTGTCGTATTACGGCGCGCCGGCTGGCTTCCAGACCCAGTTCGTCAACATCGATGCCATTCCTGCCGCCGTCATCGAGCGCATGGAAGTGCTGACCGATGGCGCGTCGGCTGTGTACGGCACCGATGCGGTGGCCGGCGTCATCAACGTCATCACCAAGAGCAGCTACCAGGGCCTGGAAGTCAGCGGCACCTGGGATACCGCCCCGCGCTTTGATTCCTTCGGTGAAAAGCAGGCCAGCGTCACTGGCGGTTTCGGCGACATGGCCGAGGATGGCTACAACATCTATGCCAGCGTCAACCTCTATGAGCGCGACGGTATTCCGGACAGCGAGTGGTACCTCAAGCACCCGGGCCAGTTCTACGTCAACAATCCGGACTACATCAAGAACCTGCGGCTGGACACCGGCAGTGCGCCGGGCGTGTTCAACCCCGGCTATTACTACGCCATCGATCCGGTCACCGGCGTGCGCAAGGACGAGGCTGCACCGGGCTGCAACAACGTGCTGCAGGTCAGCAGTGGCACGCGCTGCATCTGGCAGACCTGGATGAACCGGCAGATCAACGGCGGCGCGGATTCCAAGCGCGTCACTGCCTACGTCAATGGTCATTACCAGCTCAATGACAGCACCGAGGCATTCGCCGAAGTCACCTACACCGACATCGACCTGCACGCCAATGGCGGTACGCCGCGTGCTTACGGCACCACCACCGGCAATCCGCAGAGCTGGTTTTCGCGCAACACCGGCAATACGGTCAACCAGTTCCTGACCCCGTGGCTCGGCCCGAACAACGAATACAACCACGCCAGCCCGGAGTTGAAGGCGATGAATGGCGGTGTGGTCGGTTTGGGTTACCTGCTGCAGGACGTCGGCGGTGGCCACTTCGGTCAGCGCAATACCGACGACAGCTACCGTGTGGTGGCAGGTCTGCGTGGTGCTGCCGGCGACTGGAATTGGGAAACCGCGTTCGCCACTGCTGGCTCGCACTCGGTCACTTACCAGACCACCAACGTCAACCTGAAAGGCTTCGAGAAAGCTTTCGGTCCGTACACCATCGATCCGGGTACCGGCCGCGTCATCATTTCCGATCACCCTGCCTACAAGTTCGGCGAGATCAGTGAAGCCAACGCGGCGCTGATCCGCGAAGCCTTCCCGACCTTCGACATCGAGTCGTGGACCCGCCTGCACACCCTGGACGGCAAGATCGAAGGCCCGCTGTTCAACATGCCGGCCGGTGAAGTGCGCGCCGCGTTCGGCTTCAATGCCACCCGCGAGACCTTCTACACGCCGGGCAACCCGGATGCCGCCAACGGCCTGATCACCCAGCAGGGCGGCTCGTGGTTCGACGGCAAGCGCAACACCTACGCGCTGTTCTCCGAAGCCGTGGTGCCGCTCACCGAGAAGCTCGAGATGGACCTGGCACTGCGCCTGGACAAGTACCCGGGCTTCAGCGCCAATGCCGCGCCGAAGATCGGCCTGAAGTACCAGGCACTGCCGCAGCTGATGCTGCGTGGTACCTATTCGGAGGGCTTCCGTGCACCGAGCCTGGCTGAAGCGGGTAGCGGTGGCGTGTATGCGCAGATTGGTGGATATCGCGATGAAGTCCGTTGCGCCGAAACCAATGCAATCGCCGGCCTGCTGCGGCAGTCCAACCGCGTCGTCGACAAGGACCTGGGCAACAGCCTGTGGAACAGCGATTGCAGCCGCAACGTGGCGCGCATGACCCAGCCCAACCAGGACCTGAAGCCGGAGAAGGCGAAGATCGCCACGCTGGGCGTCGTGCTGGAGCCGACCGATTGGCTGTCGGTGTCGGCGGACTACTGGTTCGTGTACCGCCGCGATGAAATCGTTGCACCGGACTACAGCAAGGAAGAAGACATCGATTCGATGACCCGCTTCCCGATCACCGAGTCCGACAGGTCCAACCTCGCGGCCCTGGCTGCGATGTGCAACGACCCGGCCAGCGGCGTGACCTGCCCGGGCACCTTGCCGGGCTATAGCATCGGCAACGTGGCCAGCGTGATCGGCCAGTACAGCAACCGTGGCCGCACCCTGATCGACGGCTTCGACGTGGACCTGCGCAGCCGCTTCGACCTGGGTGAATGGGGCCGCCTGAACATCGGCGTGGCGGCGACGATTGCCAACCGCAACATGTACAACTCCGACAACGGTGACGGCTGGTACTACGGCAACGTGGTTGGCTACTACAACAACCCGAAGGTGCGCGCCACGTTCAACACCAACTGGACGTATGGCAACTGGGATACCGGGTTCTACGTGAACTATGTCGGCGGTACCAAGTGGGCCTATGACCGCATCGATGCGCAGGACAACAACGCCCAGACCTGCACCGGCAGCTACCTCGATCTGGCCCCGGGCCATTGCGGTGGCGCACCGGCATGGTGGACGGCCAACCTGAGCGTGAACTGGCGTCCGATCGAGAAGCTGAGCGTTGGTGTGACCGTCAAGAACCTGTTCAACCGCCTACCGTTCTACGACCCGAACGACTGGATGAACTTCGCCGGTTACGCCAACAACTTCGGCCGCATCTACAGCGTGACCGCGACCTACAAGTTCTGATCCACCGCAGCAGCGCTTCCCTCTCATGCATTGCATGAGGGGGAAGACAGTGACACCGTCAGCACGGTCGCGGCACGCCTGCCATGACCGGCACGACCCCTGAAAGAGGAAACACAATGAAGCGTAGGGAATTCATCATGGCCAGCGCGGCCCTGGCCGCCACCAGCCTGCTGCCGGAGACGCCGGCCTGGGCACGCGGCCGCAAGGTGCGCCTGGGCGTGATCGGCACCGGCATGCGTGGCCAGGTACTGCTGAAGGAACTGGTACGCCGCGACGACGTCGAAGTGGTTGCCCTGTGCGACATCGAGCCGATCATGCTCGGCCGCGCCATGGACATGGTGGCCAAGGCCGGCAAGCCGGCACCGCAGGCTTACGGCGCCGACCGTGACCAGAATGCGTGGAAGCGCCTGCTGGAGCAGCGCGGCCTGGATGGCGTGATCATCGCCACCCCATGGGAGCTGCATGCACCGATGGCGATCGCGGCGATGCAGGCCAAGGTCGCGGTGGGCTGCGAAGTAGTCGCCGGCATCACCCTGCAGGACCATTGGGATGTGCTCAACACCCAGCTCAGCACCGGCACGCCGTACATGCTGCTGGAGAACGTCTGCTATCGCCGTGACGTGATGGCCGCGCTGCAGATGGTGCGGCAAGGCCTGTTCGGTGAACTGGTGCACCTGCAGGGCGGTTACCAGCACGACCTGCGCGGGGTGAAGTTCAACGACGGCACGCCGGAGCATCCCTACGACAGCGGCGTTGAGTTCGGCGCCAAGGGCTGGTCGGAAGCACGCTGGCGCACCGAGCATTCGGTACAACGCAATGGCGAGCTGTATCCCAGCCACGGCATCGGCCCGTGCGCGATGTATACCGGCATCAACCGCGGCAACCGTTTCACCCATATCAATGCCTTCGCCAGCAAGGCGCGCGGCCTGCACGAGTACACCGTTGCCAAGAGCGGCGGGACCACCCACCCGAGTACCAAGGTCAAGTTCAAGCTCGGCGACATCGTCACCACCACGCTGGCCTGCGAGAACGGCGAGACCATCCTGCTGCAGCACGACACCTCGTTGCCGCGCCCGTATTCGATGGGCTTCCGCGTGCAGGGCACCAAGGGCCTGTGGATGGACGTCAACCACGGCATCCACATCGAAGGCCGCAGCCCGCCGCACCAGTGGGAAGAGTTCAAGACCTACCAGGACCAGTACGAGCACCCGCTGTGGAAGCAGCATGCCGATACCGCCGCAAGCGCTGGACACGGTGGCATGGACTGGTTCGTGATCCACGCCTTCGTCGAGGCATTAAAGGCCAAGGCACCGATGCCGATCGACATCTATGACGCCGTGACCTGGAGCGCGATCACGCCGTTGTCCGAGCAGTCGATTGCCAACAGCTTCCAGACCCTGGAGTTCCCGGACTTCACCAAGGGCCTGTGGCAACAGCGCAAGCCGATCTTCGCCTTCGACGGCAGTTATTGATCAGCCGTGGTTCTTCCCCCTCCCTTGCGCCGAAGGCGTAGGGGAGGGCTGGGGAGGGGTTGAGCTTTTCGGCCCTTCCAGCAATGCCAGCTTCGCGGCTGACGCCGCTCCCACAACGCTTTCTAGCGCTCCAATTCCACGTCAGGATCCGCCACCGGTGACGGCGGCGTGGCCGGCACTTCCGCCGGTGTGGCCTGTGCCGACTTGTCGAGGATGCTGGCGCTGCGCCAATTGCCCCAGCGGTAATAGGCCATGATCATCAGCATCGAGCACAGCGCACTGACCGGGAAGCTCCACCAGATCGCATCGGCGCCAAAGCGTGGCTGCAGCCACAACGCGAACGGCACGCGGATGCCCCACATGCCGATTGCCAGGATCAACAGCGGTGGCAGCACCGCGCCGGTGGAACGAACCACGCCGGACAGCACGAAGTTGACCCCGAAGAACAGGAACGACCACACCGCGATGTGGTTCAGGTGGCGGCCGATCTCCAGCGCCTCGCTGGCAGCAGGCAGGAACAACGCCAAGGTGCTGCGATCAAACAGGATGATCGGCGCGATCAAGGCACCGGTCAGCAGGAAGTTGAACAGCACACCGGTGCGTGCCGTGGCTTCCACCCGTGGCCAGAGCCCGGCGCCGACGTTCTGTGCGGCCATCGTCGAGCAGGCCGCGCCAATGGCCATGGCCGGCATCTGCACATAGGTCCACAACTGCATCGCAGCGCCATAGGCCGAGGCGGTTTCCACGCCGTAGCCATTGACCATGCTGATCATCATGATCATCGCCAGCGAGATCAGGATCATCTGCAGGCCCATCGGCACGCCCTTGACCACCAGCGCCTTGAGGATGACGGTGTCGATCTTCAGCAGGCCGATGTCCTTGCGTCCCAACCACAGCATGTGTCGCTTGTTGCGCAGGTAAAGCATCAGGCCGGCCAGTGCCAGGCCCTGCGAGAAGAAGGTGGCCCACGCTGCACCGGCAATGCCGAGTTCCGGGAACGGACCCACGCCGAAGATCAGCAACGGGTTGAAGGCGATATCCATCAACACCGCCAACAGCAGGAAGCGGAACGGCGTGCGTGCATCGCCGGCGCCGCGCAGGGCGGCGGTGATGAAGGCGAACGCGTACAGCAGCGGCATCGCCAGGAAGATGACCTTCAGGTAGGCATCGGCCATCGGCAGCGATTCAGCTGGCGTGCCCATCGCCACCAGCAGGCGGTGCGACAGGAACCAGCCCAGTACCGCGATCACCGCAGACAGGCTTATGAAGAAGGTGGCACTGGTGCCCATCACCCGTCGCGCCTGCGGCAGGTCCTTGGCACCGATGGACTGGCCGATCAGGATGGTCGCGGCCATGCCGATACCGAACACTGAGCCGATCAGGAAGAACATGATGTTGTTGGCGTTGGCCGTGGCGGTCAGTGCTGCCTCGCCGAGGAACTTGCCCACCCAGATGGCATTGACCGAGCCATTCAGCGACTGGGCGATGTTGCCAGCCAGGATGGGGAGCGCGAACATCAGCAGGCTGGTCCCGATTGGACCTTCGGTCAGCGAACGGGTTTGCTTGGGTTTCGACATGGACAACGTTGTCGGGATCGGGGCAGGCACACTAGCATCTTGCAGGTGAGCGCGGCGGTGGCAGGTATCACCGCTTGGGCGGCAACAAGGGAGTCATGGCAACGCGATGAGTGGTGAAGTCGTAGCGGTAGCAAGCATTCGTCTTGATGTGTGGCTGTGGGCTGCACGTTTCTTCAAGACCCGCAGCCTGGCCAAGCAGGCGGTGGAGACCGGCAAGGTGGACGTGGAAGGGCAACGTCCCAAGTCGTCCCGCGCCATCCGCCTGGGCGATGCGCTGCGGGTGCAGCGTGGCGACGAGATCTTCGAGATCGCGGTACGCGGGCTCAGTGACAAACGCGGTTCGGCGCCGGTGGCGCAGGCCATGTACGAAGAATCGGCGGCCTCTAAACAGGCGCGTCACGAACTGCACCTTCGCCGCGCCGCCGAACGCACCGGCTACCAGGCCCCGGAGCACAAGCCCGACAAGCGCGCCCGGCGTCTGATCCGCGCCCTGGGTGACCTCGACGCGCTTTGACCGGCGTCCTCGAAAACGATTCACCTGTAGTGCCGAGCCATGCTCGGCAGGGGCTCTACCGGAAAATCCCCCCCTGTAGTGCCGAGCCATGCTCGGCAGGGGCTTTACCGAAGAAGCCAAACCTGTAGTGCCGAGCCATGCTCGGCATTGGGCATTACCAGTAAAGCCTCTGCCGAGCATGGCTC
>NZ_JASCOR010000106.1 GCF_029959445.1 Stenotrophomonas sp. PS02298
GGCGGGAATCGCTCTGGCTCTTGGCTCTTGGCTCTTGGCTCCTGGCTCTTGGCTCCTGGCTCTTGGCTCCTGGCTCCTGGCTCCTGGCTTCTGGCTTCTGGCTTCTGGCTTCTGGCTCTTGGCTTTTGGCTTTCCCTTCTCCCGCCTGCGGGGGAAGGTGCCCGTAGGGCGGATGGGGGGAGCTTTGGCTTTGGCTTTGGCTTTTGGCTTTGGCCTTCTTTTAGAAGCGCCCTCACCCCAACCCCTCTCCCGCAGGCGGGAGAGGGGCTTGAGCCAGAGCCAGAGCCAAGGCCAAAAGCAAAAGCAAAAGCAAAAGCCAAAAAAAAGGCGGAGATGCTATCTCCGCCCGCACAAAAGAGAGAGCAACAAAAACTCAGCTGCGACGCGCGCAGTACACCGCGTGCCCAGGCAATACCAGTTCGCCAGCCTCAACCGCACCCGCCACCGGGCCCGGCAGCGCCAAGGCCTGCCATTCACCGGCCGGCAACGGATGCCGCACCGCTTCGCCGGACAGATTGAACGCCAGCAACAGGGTCTCATCACCCGCCTGCCGCTCGAACAGCAACACCGGCTCAGCACTATCAAGGAAACGAATCGAACCCTCGACCAGGGCCGGATGCGCCTTGCGCCAGCTCAGGAAGCTGCGGAAAGCATGCAGTACCGAATCGCCATCCACTTCCTGCGCCTGCACCGACAAGGCCTGGTGCTCGGCAGGAATCGGCAACCACGGCTTGCCGCTGGTAAACCCGGCCAATGCCTCATCGGTCCACGGCATCGGCGTACGGCAACCGTCGCGGCCCTTGAAGTTCGGCCAGAAGGTAATCCCATACGGGTCCTGCAACGCCTCGAACGGCACATCCGCTTCACCAAGGCCCAACTCCTCGCCCTGGTAGATACAGACCGACCCACGCAGAGAGCAGACCAGGGCCGCCAGCATCTTCGCCAGCGACGGTTTGGCCGGATGCCCGCCCCAACGGGTCACCGCACGCTGCACGTCATGATTGGAAACCGCCCAGCACGGCCAGGACTCGCCCATCGCCGCTTCCAGCCGTTCGACGGTGCCGCGGATGTAGGCCGCGCTGTAATCGTCCACCAGCAGCTCGAAGCTGTAGCCCATGTGCAGGCGGCCCGGCGCGGTGTACTCGGCAGTCGTCGCCAGCGAATCCTCCGAAGAGATTTCGCCCAGGGTCACCGCCTGCGGGTACTCATCCAACAAGGCACGCAGGCGCTCGAGGAAACCAATGTTCTCCGGCCGGGTGTTGTTGTAGTAGTGGTACTGGAAGGCATACGGATTGTCCGGGCTGAAACCACGGCCAATACGCTCGCTTTCGGGTTTCGGCGGATTGTCGCGCAGCTGCGCGTCATGGAAGCAGAAGTTGATCGAATCCAGGCGGAAGCCATCCACGCCACGGTCCAGCCAGAACTTCACGTAATCCAGGGTTGCCTGCTGCACCGCCGGATTATGGAAATCCAGATCCGGCTGCGAGGCCAGGAAGTTGTGCAGGAAATACTGCCGACGCCGCGGCTCCCACTGCCAGGCCACGCCACCGAAGATGGACAGCCAGTTGTTCGGCGGGCTGCCGTCATCGCGCGCATCGGCCCACACATACCAATCGGCCTTGGGATTGTCGCGGCTCTCGCGGCTTTCCTTGAACCATGCATGGTCAATCGAGGTATGGCTGAACACCTGGTCGATCATCACCTTCAGGCCCAGCGCATGCGCCTTGGCCAGCAAGCGATCGAAATCAGCCAGGTTGCCGAACAGCGGGTCCACATCGCGGTAATCGGCGATGTCATAGCCGAAATCAGCCATCGGCGACTTGAAGAACGGCGACACCCAGATCGCATCCACGCCCAGCGAGGCCACGTACTCCAGGCGATCGATGATGCCCGGCAGGTCGCCGACGCCGTCGCCATTGGTGTCCAGGTAGCTGCGCGGGTAAATCTGGTAGATGACGGCACCGCGCCACCATGGAGTCTTGGACATCGAACGCCCCCCTACGGGCCTCAGAGCCCCTGTTTCAGGGCCGCGAAATGTATGCCGGCCAGCTTAGCGTCGGCGCTTTGCCGGCGGTGTTGCTTGCATACGTATTCACTGCGCAAAGGCCCGGTTCTGTTCGGTTTTCGGCGCCGACGGGCCGCCTGCGCCCACACCGCCTATAATCCCCGGGTACCCCCTGAAGTCTTCCTATGAGCATCGCCGAACATATCCGCCCCGCGCTGGGCCTGCCTGCCATCCAGACCCTTGCCGCAGCGGACATGGCTGCCGTCGATGCCCTGATCCGTCGCCGCCTGTCCTCGGACGTGGTGCTGATCAACCAGATCGCCGACCACATCGTCTCGGCCGGCGGCAAGCGCCTGCGGCCGATGCTGGTGATGCTGGCCGGCCATGCGGTCGGCGGCGCCGGCCCGGAGCACCACCAGCTGGCGGCGATCATCGAGTTCATCCACACCTCCACCCTGCTGCACGACGACGTGGTCGACGAATCCGACCTGCGCCGTGGCCGCAGCACCGCCAATGCCTTGTGGGGCAATGCCCCCAGCGTGCTGGTCGGTGACTTCCTGTACTCGCGCAGCTTCCAGCTGATGGTCGAGCTGGAGCGCATGGCGGTGATGCAGATCCTGGCCGACACCACCAACCGCATCGCCGAAGGCGAAGTGCTGCAGCTGCTGCACGTGCATAACCCCGACACCGACGAAGCCGCCTACCTGCGGGTGATCGAGCGCAAGACCGCGGTGCTGTTCGCCGCAGGCACCCGCCTGGGCGCGCTGGCCACCGGAGCCGACGAGGCCGTGCAGCAGAAACTCTACGACTACGGCATGCACCTGGGCTATGCCTTCCAGATCGCCGACGATGTGCTGGATTACTCCGCCAATGCCGACGAACTGGGCAAGAACCTGGGCGACGACCTGGCCGAGGGCAAGGCCACCTTGCCGCTGATCCACGCCATGGCGCACTCGGACGAAGTGGTCCGCAACCGCCTGCGCGAGATCGTGCAGGACGGCGATGCCAGTGCGATGCCGGAAGTGTTGGCAGCCATCCATGCCACCGGCGGCCTGGAATACAGCCGCAAGCGCGCCGTCGAATATGCCAATGCCGCCGAGCAGGCGCTGGACGGCCTGCCGGAAACCGACGCTGTTGCCGCCCTGCGCGGCCTGGCCCGTTACGCCATCGAACGCAGCCACTGATCGCGATGGCGGGCCTGCAGCAGTTCAACGAGGAAGAACGCGCCGTGCTGTTGGCGGTGAAAGGCGTGGGTGCCACCGTGGTTTCGCGCTTGGAGCAGTTGGGGTTTCATTCCCTGGCGCAGCTGGCCGAAGCCGAAACCGGCGACGTGGTGAGCCAGGCCTCTGACATGCTCGGCAGCAGCTGCTGGCGCAACAGCCCGCAGGCGCGGGCAGCGATCAGCGGAGCGATAGCGGCGGCGCAGAGCCGGGCGTCGTTGTAGGAGCGGCGTCAGCCGCGAAGCCACGCTTGTTCCCGGCGCTACCAAAGGCGAACCGCCAGCAGCGCATCCCGTGCGGACAGTATTTGCCGCGATCTGACAGGTAGTCAGCTTCGCGGCTTACGCCGCTCCTACAAACGTGCGGACCTGATGCGTTGCTGGGAACGCCCCTTGCCGAGCATGGCTCGGCACTACCGCTCCCTCCCTTTGCCGTAGGCAAGGGGAGGGTTGGGGAGGGGTAGCTTTACCGCTTCTGATCTTGCTCTGGCTTCGCGGCTTACGCCGCTCCTACAAAACATTGCTGGTGAAGCCTCTGCCGAGCATGGCTCGGCACTACAGGCCCCAGGGCATTGCTGGTATAGCCCCTACCAATTGTTAGTCGCCCAGGCGCTCTTCCAGGAAATTGTCCACCATCTTCCAGGCGCGCTTGGCGGCCCGTGGGTCGTACAGGCAGCCCGGCGGGCTGTTGGCGTCGGACTCGGCGAAGCAATGCACCGCGCCGCTGAAATTGACGAACTGCCAGTCGGCCTTGGCGGCATCCATTTCACTGCCGAAATTGGCGATGTCCTCGGCGGTGACGCCGCGATCAGCCGCGCCATTGAGTACCAGGATCGGTACCTTGCCGCTGCCGGCTGCTGCCGGAGCTGGGGTCGACAAGCCACCGTGCAAGCTGACAACGCCCGCCAAGGGCAGCCCGGCGCGGGCCATCTCCAGCACCGTGGTACCGCCGAAGCAGAACCCTACGGCAGCGATATGCGCGACATCCAGCGGCACCTTTCCAGCCTGTGCCTTCAAGGCATCCAGCGCCGCAGCTGCACGGGCGCGCAGCAGCTCCCTGTCCTCACGCAACGGCTTGGAAGCCGCAGCCGCCGCATCGTTGTCCGTGGGGCGCACGTTCTTGCCGTAAACATCGGCAACCAGCACCACATAGTCATCGCCGGCAATCTGCTCGGCCTTGGCGATCGCCGAGGCGTTGACGCCTCGCCAGTTCGGCACCATCACCACGCCGGGGCGGCGCGCATCGCCGTCATCGTCGTAGACCAGCACGCCACTGAAGGTGGTGCCGTCGTGCTGCCACTCCAGCGGCTGCGACTTCATCGCGGCCCATGCCGGCGTTGCCGCCAGTCCCAGCATTGTCATTGCAGCCCATCGCCACTTGTTCATGCCTGCGCTCCTGAGAAGGGGACGGAGGCATCCTGTCGATATCGCCTCCCGTGGCGCATTGTGCATTGGCGGCGTTACGCAGGTGTGCTTGGATATGCATCCCCCACGCAGCCACTGCCACATGAGCCTTGTAGATACCTTCCTTTCCGGCCTTGTGCCGCGCCTGCCAGCAGATGACGCCCCGATGTGGCGCTGGGTGGAAGGCGCAAGCCAGTCCGACCTGCAGCGCCTGCAGCAGCAGTGGCCACAGGTACCGGCCAGCCTGCTGGAACTGCTGGCACAGGTGGATGGCAGCCACTACCGGGACTACCCGCTAGGTGAGGTCAACGTGCTGATGCTTGGCTCGGACGTCGGCGACGGCAGCTATCCCTACTACCTGCGCTCGGTACAGCAGATCTTCGAGGACAGCGCGCAATGGGACGACAGCATCCGTTCCATCTACGAAGAATGGCTGGACGATGAGCCGGAGATTCTCGGTGCAGGCATCGATGCCGACGTGCCGATGGGCAGGCGTCTGTGCTTCTCGCACTGCATGAACAACGGCGGTACCTCGATGCTGTACCTGGATTTCGATCCTGCCGACGGCGGCATCAGTGGCCAGGTCGTGCGCTATCTGCACGACCCGGACAGCTACGCGGTGATCGCACCCAGCTTCGATGCCTATCTGCAGCAGCTGATCGACGGCGGTTACGCTTTCACCGACGAAGAAGAGTGATCTGCAGGTAGTGGCTGGCGCCGACTGACAGTCAGCGCCACGTCGGTCCCGGCCAAGGCCTTACAGGATGCCGATACCCGGAATCGCACTGATGCTGTCCGGATCAAATCCGGCCAGCTCGGCGAAGTGCCGTCCGCGCGCCACATAGTCCTTGTAGGCACCAAAGCTCGGCGCGCCAGGTGACAACAGCACTACCCCACCCTGCCCGCCCAGCGCGGCACGCGCCAGCTCCACCGCATGCGGCAGATCGGTCGCGGCGTGCAGGCCAAAACCGCCCGCCTCGGCCAATGGCGCGAGCAGCGAATTGATGCGTGGACCGTTGTTGCCCATGGTCACGATCTCGACCGGCGCGTTGTCGCGCATGTGCTCAGCGAAGTCCTGCCAATCCACACCGCGATCATGTCCACCGACCAGCAAGGCAATGCGCTGCCCGGCGAAACAATCCAAGGCGGCCAGCGATGCATGCGGCGTGGTGCTGATCGAATCATTCACCCAACGCAGGCCATCGCGCTCGCCCAGCAGCTGCAGGCGATTCGGCAAGGGCCGGAAACTCTGCACCGCAGGCGCCAAGGCAACCGCATCCAGACCAAGGGCTTCCAGCGCGGCCAACACCGCGCACAGGTTGCCGCGGTTGTGGCGGCCGGGCAGCGGCGTGTTCGAGGTGTCGAACACCGCTTGATTACCGCGATGCACGACTTCGCCGACCATATGCCAGCCTTCGGGCTGGTTGAACCAGACGATCTGGCTGTGCGGCAGCTGCAGCGCGCGCAGGTGTTCGTCAGCGGCGTTGAGCACGGCGACGCGCGGATGACCGCCGGTTACCAACGACAGTTTGTCGTCGATGTAGCGCTGCTCGCTGCCGTGCCAGTCCAGATGCTCCGGAAAGATGTTCAGTACGATGGCGACGTCCGGCCGCGTGCCGCTGCGGGCGACTTCGCCGGTCTGGTAACTGGACAGTTCCACTGCCCAGTATTCCGGCGCTGGTTGCGGATCCAATGCCTCCAGCAACGGCAGACCGATATTGCCGATCAGGCCGGTGCGATGCCCGGCCGCACGCAGCAGATGCGCCAGCAGCGAGGTGGTCGTGCTCTTGCCCTTGGTGCCGGTCACGCAGGCCGTATTGGGCAGCGCGCCATTGGCATCGGCGTGCTCGCTGAACCACAGCGAGGTGCCACCGATGAACTGCGTGCCCTGCGCCAATGCATGCTGCGCCTCGGGCTTGTACGGACTGATGCCCGGCGACTTGATAACCACGTCGAACGAAGCCAGCAGCTCGCCACTGAGCTCGGTTTCAACGCGCAGACGCGAATCACTCAGCGCCAGAATTTCCTCTGCTTCGGAAGCGGAACAAAGCACGGTCAGACGCGCAGGAAACAGCTCCTGCGAATCACCACTGAC
This sequence comes from Stenotrophomonas sp. PS02298, assembly GCF_029959445.1. Taxonomy (GTDB): domain Bacteria; phylum Pseudomonadota; class Gammaproteobacteria; order Xanthomonadales; family Xanthomonadaceae; genus Stenotrophomonas. The sequence continues at coordinate 6,724 of NZ_JASCOR010000106.1, forward strand.
GATTCCCCATTCCCTATCACGCAGCGCGTGATAGGCCGCGCGGCCCTCACGCCCCCAACCCCACAGCGCGACCCGCTTGCCTTCAAGCTGCGAAATTCGCACGCAGACGCTCCCACAGTACTGCCGGGATGCGGTGCTCGCCGTCAAACACCAGCAGCGGTTCAATCTGCAGCTCGTCCGCCGACAAGGTCGGCTGGATCAGGTTGGCGAAGCGCTTGACCAGCACGTCTTCCTTCCAGTCCGGGCGCGTTGCCAAGGTCGCCATTGCCGCGCGTGATTCCTTGCCCTCGCCCACGCATTCGAACGGCTTGTGATCCTGGAACTCCAGCAGCGCATCGTAGCCGCCAGCCTGTTCCATGTCGTCCAGCAGGTTGCGACCGAAGATGCGCACCAGGCGGATTTTCGGCATGAACGGGGCCAGCGCCAGGAACACGAAGTGGCACTTCGGGCAGACGCCGCACCAGCGGTTCACCGGGCGCTCGCCGAGAATGTGGAAGTTGCGATTGCAGCTGGAGAAATGCGCGTCGTAGAAATCGGTCTTGGCGAATTGGCGGGCGACTGCCAGCTCCGACAGCGGACGCAGCAGCGAGTAGTAGTTCAGGTCGGCGGCAATGTGCTGCTGCACGTATTCGCCGAACGCCTTCTCGAACGCCCAGCCCTTGGACCACTGGTGGTTCACTTCACCGGTACCGGCAATCTGGCTGCCGTAGCTGGCCGAGCGCTCGTTGGAGAACACCACTTGATCCACGCCCTGCACCACGGCGGCCAGCACCATGATCGCCGAGTTCACCGCAGTGACCGGGATATGGCCATTCCATGCGCCCTGGCGATTGAGCTCGAACAGCTCCGGCGCCAGCGTGCGAACGATGTTGAGGGTCGGCAGGCCGGTGCGCTCGGCGCAGGCACGGATCAGCTGCGAGCCACCGATCCAGGTGACGGTTTCGGCCACTCCGGCATTGCGCAGGGCTTCGATGCTGACCAGCGAGTCCTTGCCGCCGCCGATGGCTACGAGGGCGTGGTGGGCAAGATTAAGATTTGGAGCGAAGCTGCCCTCACCCCCAGCCCCTCTCCCGCTTGCGGGAGAGGGGAGCAAAGCAGGGAGCTTGAAGCGGTCGCGCAGGTTCAGGCCGTTGCGGTAGGCGAATTCGCCCAGGCCGTTGAAGTACACCGTTTCCACCAACGCGGCGGTGGCCGCGTCGATGGCGTAGCTGTCGATGCTTACCTGCGCCGGCACCGCTGCCTTGTAGTAGCTGACACCTGCAATCAGGTGCAGCAGCTGCAGGGCGCGCTGCACCGCTGCCGCGCGTTCGTCGTCCAACTGGAACGGCGCGCCCGGCACGGTGACGGTCTCGGTCAACTCCGAACCGTCGTCGAAGGCGTATACCAGCCGCGCCACACCGGTGTCCGCGGCGAAATCGCAGCGGACGAAGCGGAAACGGGAAACCTGGTCTTTATCAAAAGCTGTCATGGCGTATCCGGAAATCAAACTGGCCGTTGCGCGTCAGCGCGCAACGGACGACAAAGGTTTTCGCAGCAAACAGACGTCATTGCACTTCATCAATGACGTCCTCGCGCGGCAAGGCGCGTTGGTTATAGGTACTGGCCATGCTGAAACCATAGGCGCCAGCATCGGCGATGACCATCACATCGCCCGGTGCAGTCGCCGCCGGCAGCTTCACCCGCTCGGCAAACACATCGCTGGATTCGCAGATCGGACCGACCACGCTGAAATCAACATCGCGCTCGGCATCCAGGCGCGACAGGTTGGCGATATCGTGCCAGGCGTCATACAGCGCCGGGCGCAGCAGCGCGTTCATGCCTGCATCCAGGCCAACGCGACGCACGCCGTCCTTCTCCACCACCTGCGAGGCATGGGTCAGCAGCACGCCGGACTCGGCCACCATGAAGCGGCCGGGCTCGATCGCCAGCTGGAAGGCCGGGTGCACCGCCTTGATGTCGGCCAGGCCAGCGGCCCAGGCTTCCAGATCGAAGGGTTCGTCATCATCGCTGTACGGCACCGGCAGACCGCCGCCGATATCGAGGATTTCAACGCTGCCGATACGACGTGCGAAGCCGGCCATTTCATCGACCATCTGCTTCCAGTGGCCGCTGTTCTCGATGCCGCTGCCCAGGTGCGCATGCACACCGGTGATGCGGATATCCAGCGCGCGGGCGGCGGCGATGAACTCATCGACGCGCTGCGCGGACAAGCCGAACTTGGAATCCTTGCCGCCGGTGTTCACCTTCTTGTGATGGCCATCGCCGTGGCCCAGGTCGATACGCAGCCACAGCGAGCGACCACGGAAAATTTCCGGCCAATGCTTCAGCAATTCGACGTTGTCGACGGTGACGTTGACGCCACGCGCCAGCACGGCCTGGTATTCGGTGATCGGTGCGAAGCTCGGGGTGAACAGCACGCGCTCCGGGGTGATATCCGGCACCGCGGCGAACACCAGCTCAACCTCGCCCTGCGACACGCATTCCAGGCCGAAACCTTCAGCCGCGAGGGTGCGCAGGATCTCAGGATGCGAGTTGGCCTTGATCGCGTAGAAACGGCGGTCGATCGCCGGGATCGCCTTCAACTGGCGGGCGCGCTCGCGCACCTTGTCCAGGTCATAGATATAGGCCGGCGTGCCCTGTGCGGCCAATTCCAGCAGCTTCTTCTGCTTGGCCGGTGCCTGCCACCAAGGCGTCTGCCGCGGACGGATGCTGCCGATGATTTCACGCCAGCGCGGGCCGAATACCTGCTCTTCGTAGACCGGCATCGCACCGCTGTCGATCAGCTCGGCGTGCAGGATCGGCAACAAGCCATCCGCATCGGCCTCGTCGATCACGAAGGTCAGGTTCAAGTCGTTGGAGGACTGCGAAATCATGTGCACGCGCTCCTTGCCGAACGTGGCCCACACGTCGGAGAGCTTGTACAGCAGCGAGCGCATGCCACGACCGACCAGGGTGATGGCCGCGCACGGCACGATCACCTTGACCTTGCAGATCTGCGAGAGATCAGCCGACAACGCCGCCAGCACATCGGTGTTGACCAGGTTTTCGGACGGGTCCAGCGACACGGTGACGTTGGTCTCGGCCGAACCGATCAGGTCCACCGACAGGCCGTGCTTCTTGAACAGGTTGAACACGTCGGCCAGGAAGCCGACCTGCTGCCACATGCCGATGCCTTCCATCGAGATCAGCACGATGCCGTTGCGGCGGCTGATCGCCTTCACGCCCGGCACCGGCTCGGCAGCACCGTCGATGCTGGTGCCCGGCATATGCGGGCGCTCGGTATCGAGGATGGCCATCGGCACGCCGGCATCACGGCAGGGCTTGATCGAGCGCGGGTGCAGCACCTTGGCACCGGTGGTGGCGATTTCCTGCGCCTCGTAATAGTCCAGGCGGGTCAGCAGGCGCGCATCCGGCACGTCCTTCGGATTGGCGCTGAACATGCCCGGCACGTCGGTCCAGATTTCAACACGGCTGGCACCGAGCAGCGCGCCGAAATAGGCGGCCGAGGTGTCCGAGCCGCCGCGGCCGAGGATGGCGGTGCCACCGTCGCCGTGGCGGGCGATGAAGCCCTGGCTGATCAGCATGCGGGTCGGCTGCGCCGAGAAGCGCTGCTTGAAGTCGCCGCCGCCCTGCCACTGGCAGTTCACCGACAGACGCTGCGACCACTCGGTCTGGTTGGGTGCGGGCGGCAGTGCGTCCAGCCATTCGCGCGCGTCCATCCAGCCGAAGTCCAGGCCGTTGCTGCGCAGGTAGGCGGCGCCGATGCTGGAGGACAGCAGTTCGCCCTGGCCCAGCACTTCGGCCTGCCAGTCCAACGGACGGCTGGCCGCGCGCGGGTCGTCGAGCAGCGCCTGCAGCGCGGCCAGGCGTTCAGCCAGCACTTCGCTGCCCAGCTCCAGCTCGGCGAGGAATTCATTGTGGCGGGTGACCAGCGCGGCCACGCGCTCGCGGCTGTCGGCGGCGCCGTCGGCAATCGCGGTCAACTCGTTGGTGACGCCCGACAAGGCAGACACCACCACCAGTACCCTGCCACCGGTCTCGTCCGCACGTTTTTTCGCCAACTGACCGATCGTGTTCCAGCGATGACGACGCGACACCGAGGTGCCACCGAACTTGAGGACGATCCAGCGATCAGCGATTGGGGAAGCAGACATTGGCTTTGTGGATTCACTAGTGGGAGAAAGACCCGGCAATGCGGGCGGAACTACCGATTCTATGCCAAGGCCGCTGTGCCGGGACGGCTGAGTTTCCGGCGATACCATCGCCACCCGGCCTCCCTTCCCGGGGCGGAGAAAGTAGCATTTGCAACGATTCGGGTCATCTTTGTGTGAATGGAGGGAGCGAACCGGGGATTGGCAATGACGACATTCCGCTCGCTCATGCCTAAGCTGGGCTGCCCTGCTCCACCCGCAAACCATGCGCCAACGCCGTTACCTGCAACTGGACGTCTTCGCCGCCCGCCCCGGCAGCGGCAACCCGCTGGGTGTCATCCTCGACAGCGATGGCCTGGATACCGCCGCCATGCAGGCCCTCGCCGCCTGGCTGAACCTCTCCGAGACGGTCTTCTTCCTGCCGCCGGACGAGGGCGCCAGCTACCGTATCCGCATCTTCACCCCCAGCAGCGAACTGCCCTTTGCCGGCCATCCCAGCGTCGGCGCGGCCTGGACGGCGGTCAGCTTGGGCCTGGCGACGCCGCGTGACGGCCAGCTGCTGCAGCAGTGCGCTGCCGGCCTGCTACCCGTGCAGGCAAGCGGCCCGCAGGACGCCCCGACCATCCTGTTGGCCAGCCCACCTGCCCGGCAGCGGCAGACCGCGCCGGGTGTCGTGCCGGAACAGCTACAGGCCTTGCTCGCGCCGGGATATGCCCCCGAACTCTGGGACAACGGCCCAGGCTGGTGGCTGCTGCCGGCGCGTGACGCCACCAGCATCCGCGCATTCGTTCCGGACATGCCTGCAATCGCCGACTGGAGCAATGCCACCGGCGCGACCGGCGTTGCGGTGTTCGCTGCCGAACCCGGTGCGGACCACGCTCTGGTGACCCGGGCGTTCTGCCCGGCCGATGCCGCCGACGTACCCGAGGACCCTGTCACCGGCAGTGCCAACGCCTTGATCGCCGCATGGCTGCAGCAACGCGGGCAACTACCCAACGCTGATGGCAGCTACGTAGTCAGTCAGGGCCGCGAAGTTGGTCGCGACGGCCGGGTCCAGATATCGATCGACGCGCAAGGCAGCGTCTGGATAGGCGGACAGGTGCAAGCGGTTATCGACGGACAGGTGCACTGGTAAGCTGCCCAGCCGTCGTCTGGAACCGATTCGCAATGTCTGTTCGTCGTTATCTGCAGTTGGACGTGTTCGCCGCCCGCCCGGGCACCGGCAACCCGCTGGGCGTCATCGTCGACAGCGAAGGCCTGGATGATGCCGCCCTGCAGGCCATCGCCGCCTGGCTGAACCTGTCCGAGACCATTTTCTTCCTGCCGCCGGACGAAGGCGCCAGCTACCACATCCGCATCTTCACCCCGAAGGGCGAACTGCCCTTCGCCGGCCATCCCAGCGTCGGTGCCGCCTGGGCCGCGGTGGAACTGGGTCTGGCCACGCCCGATGACAACGGCCAGCTGATCCAGCAATGCAAAGCTGGTCTGCTGCCGGTGCGGGTACAGGGCGGCCGCTGGTTCCGCCAGATCCATGTGCGCAGCCCACTGGCGGAGCGCCGCGATACCACCCTCGACGCCCTGCCTGAAGGTCTGGCAGCACTGGCCAAGCCCGGCCACAGCCCGGAACTCTGGAACAACGGCCCGGACTGGTGGCTGCTGGAGGCCGGCAGCGAGGCCGCCCTGCGCCACTACAAGCCGGAGCTGGCGGCCATCGGCGCCATGCCAGGCCGCGGCAAGCTGGCGGTGTATGCGCCGGCTGACCGACCGGATGTGGGCTACCAGTACGTGGTGCGCGCCTTTGCGCCCGGTGTCGGTGTCAACGAAGACCCGGTAACCGGCAGTGCCAACGCACTGGTAGCCGCCCAGTTGTTGGCGCAGGGCCGGATCAAACCCTTCCAGCAGTACCTGGCCAGCCAGGGCCGCGAGCTCGGCCGCAATGGTGAGGTACGGGTGGAAGTGGATGCGGACTCCAACATCTGGATTGGGGGTGAAGTGCAGCAGGTTATTGCTGGGCAGATTGAGTGGTGAGGGCGCACGCGGTGCCCGCTTTTCCCTTCTCCCGTTAACGGGAGAAGGTGCCCGAAGGGCGGATGAGGGGAAGCGTGCGAAGCACGCATGCCTTTGATTTTTCCTTTGCAGACAGCAACAACCCAAAAGCACCAAGCAAGCGGACTTCGTCCGTCTCCCCTCACCCCAACCCCTCTCCCGCAAGCGGGAGAGGGGCTAAGGCAAAAGCCAACTGCAACTGCCAAAGCAACAGCCATAGCCACGGCCAAAGCAACCGCAACCGCAACCGCAACCGCCTCACAGCATCCGGACATCCCATGACCACCCGCCGCTTCCTGCAACTCGACGTCTTCGCCCCCCGCCCCGGCACCGGCAATCCACTGGCCGTGGTACTCGATGCCGATGGCCTGGACGATGCTGCCATGCAGGCCATCGCCCGCTGGACCCGCCTGCCTGAAACCACCTTCATCTTCGCCCCGACCAAACCCGGCACCAGCTACGGCATCCGCATGTTCGCCCCGCAGAAGGAGGTGCCGTTCGCCGGCCATCCCAGCGTCGGCAGCGCGCATGCCGTGCTTGAAAGCTGCGTAACAACAGCCATCGACGGACAACTGGTACAGGACGGCATTGCTGGCCAGTTGCCTTTGCAGATCAGCGAGCACGACGGCATCCGCACCATCGCCATTCGCACCCCACGCGCCTCGGTGGCCGAGATCGTCACTGCTGACAATCCACGTCTGCAGCCTGCCATCACCGGCTGGTCGCTGGGCACACTGCCACCGGCCTTGATGGATGGTGGCCGTCGTTGGTGGGTTGTTGAAGTCACTGATGAGCCCGCACTTCGCGCACTCAAACCGGATTGGGACGCGATCGCCACGCTCGCTGAATCCACCGGCGCGATGGGTGTTTTCGCCTATGCACGCGCTGCTGGCGACAACTACCAACTGGTGGTCCGCGCCTTCGTAGGCAACGGTCGTCGTTTTGAAGACGCCGCCTCCGGCGCCGCCAATGCAGTGCTGGCAGCATGGCTAGACGAGCGCCATGCCCTGCCCGGCATGGACAAACGCTACACCGCCAGCCAAGGGCGCGAAGTCGGTCACGATGCCTTGCTGGAACTGCACATCGACGAGCACGGCGACGTCTGGTCCGGTGGGCAGGTGCAGACGGTGATCCGCGGAACCATTGATTGGTGATGCGGTCAGAGACTCGCCAATAGCGCGCTACCCAAAGGAGCTCGGAATGCACAGATGGATCCTGCTGCTGATGCTGTTGTTCGCCTTCGCTGGCTGCGCTGCCGAACCGCAGCCGGGCAAGGCACTGTTCGTCGGCAACAGCCTGATCTACGTAGGCAACCTGCCGGCAACCTACGCCGCACTCAGCTCGGCCAATGGTCATCCATTGCAGAGCCAGATGATTGTCAACGGTGGCGCATTCCTCGACGAACGGCATGTCGATGGTTCGGTGCAACGTGCCCTGGCCGAGCATCCGCCACAGCTCCTCGTCCTGCAGGAACAAGGCGGAGCCCTGCTCTGCATGCCCGACGAGTCAACCTGCACGAAGTCGCAGGCCGCCATCAAAGCATTGGCAAAGGCCGGTAACGAGGCCGGTGCAAGCGTGCTGCTGTTGGGCAGTTACCAGCCACACCCGGCAGCATCTGTTCGCCTGATCACCAAGGAGGGTGAAGCAGCCGAACAGGCTGGCGTTCCCTATGTAGCGATCTCCGAAGCCCTGCGCAGCGCCACTGCCGCGGCACCCGACCTGCAGTGGTACGCCGCAGACGGAATGCATCCCGGCCCGGCGCTCACGCTGCTTGATGCCATCCAGCTCTATCGCACCGTCCACGGCCGACTGCCGGAGCGCGGCTTCTCGGTGGAAGCCCCGATCTACCTGCCAAAAAGTGGGCTTGACGCCAACCTGCGCAATGCCGACGAGCGCGCGCCGCTTGCCGACACACCCACCCACATCGACTACCCCGACGCGATGATCCAGCGCATCAACGCGCTGCTGCCACCCGCGCAGCCCTGACAACGAACTCGCCATGCCCCATCTGACCATCGAATACAGCAGCAATCTCGCCACCGCCATTACCCCGGCGGTGCTACGCACCCTCAACCATGCGCTGCTCGGCACCGGCCAGTTCGAGGAAGCCGACATCAAATCGCGCGCGCTGGCGTTTGATTGCGTCGCGATCGGCACCACTGACAGCCCGCGTGGCTTTTTGGCCGCGCGCCTGGCGATACTCAGTGGTCGCAGCAGCGAGATCAAACGCGATGTTGCCAACGTACTGCTGGAAGCACTTGGATCACTCATTACCGCCAGTGGGCTGGAGCTGCAGATCAGTGTCGAGATCGTGGATATCGATCGCGACAGCTACGCGAAAACGTTCACTGTCTGATCCTGCGGTCACCGCAGCGTCAACACATCATCGGCGATGCAACAACAAACCGTAAGCAATGCCAAACACGGTGCGAATGCCGGACTGATTCCGCCAGGCTCCTGAACCCAAGCCCCAAACGGACACTTGCCATGACAACCACACACTTCCATTCGGTGTCGCCATTTCTTGGTGTCGAAGACCTGTCCGCAGCCCTGGCGTTCTATCGCGACAAGCTTGGCTTCTCGCTGGCATGGGAATGGGGTGAACCCGCTGAAATGGCCTCTGTCTGCCGCGACGAGGTGGAGCTGACCCTGGTCACCCGTAGCGATGCCAAACCCGGTGGAATCAGCAGGTTGTACCTGCACATCGACGGCATAGACGACTATCACGCGCAGCTTCTGGCTGCCGGCGTCGCCATCACCGTTGCCATTGCCGACCGGCCATATGGCATGCGCGATTTCAGCGTCGCCGATCCGGCAGGCAATGTGCTGTGTTTCGGGCAGGCGTTGCCTGGGGGCGTTGTAGGAGCGGCGTAAGCCGCGAAGCTCGTACCGGAACCGACAGGCCAACACCTGCAATTGCAACTGAAGCTTTGCGTTTGGATCATCAGCTTCGCGGCTTACGCC
>NZ_JASCOR010000107.1 GCF_029959445.1 Stenotrophomonas sp. PS02298
GCGCGCGGAACCCGGGGGGGTGCGGCCGCCCCCGCGCGGGCCGCGGGGGGCGGGCGCGGGACGTTGGTACGGGTCGGGGTAGGCCATGAGAAGTCTCCTGTTGATAGGCAATCAGCGCCACAGCCCGCTCGGGCGCCAGCGCGGTGGGCGCGGCGTCAAAGCGGATTCCGGCAAGAAATGGGGCGCGTGGAGTGGCAACGCTGATGCTGGCCCAGCCGCCAACGTCAGTAGGCGTGAGATGCGTTCTTGCGTGGCCGGATGCGTGCGCAACCAGAAGGGTTCGGGATTGCCCCATCCCGGCCACAACCAGGCGCGCCAGGAGCGGCTGACCCGCTCGACTTTCGCCAGCGCGGACGCAAGCCCCTGCGGGTCGCCAGTCAGTTCCGCAGCGAGGCGGTCAGCGTCGAACTCACGCACGCGAGACAAGCCGAGCTGTGCGAGCAGGGCCAGCTGGGGCGATGCGGCCAATAACAATAAACCAGGCCAATAGACCTCCGCCGCGCCAACCAGCAGCGCGGGCAGGTTGAGCAGGATCGCGATTTGTCCCATGAGGGCCAGCAGGCTCGTGAGGCGACTGACGGAATCCGCCAGCCTCATGACGCGCAGATCCTCATTGGTGATGTGCGCGATCTCGTGCGCGAGCACACCCGCCAGCTCGCGTGGGCCAGGCGGCGCAGCAAGCCATCGGTGAGGGCGATCGATGCCTCCTGCTTCGATCCGGTGGCGAAGGCGTTGACGACGGCACTGGGCACGTAGTGCGGTGCGGCACCGGCGTTGCGGGCAAACCGGCACGGGCGGGCAGCTCGCGCAACAGGGTCGACATCTCGTGGGCTTCTTGCGGGTGCAAGGCCCGTACGCGGTACAGGCGCAAGCTCAGCGCCGACGCGGCTACCGGTTCCAGCAGCAACGCACCTGCAACGGCAAACAGCGCGAGCCACAGGCCGCCTTCCCCAAACGGCAGTCTCCCTGCTGCGGCTGCGATGCCGACCAGGGTCAGGACCAACAGCCCGGTCTGCAGGCGGTTGAGCCAGCGGTGTTGCAACAGCGCCGTGCGCGGATCACTGGGATGATGACGGGTCATGCTCAGAGGTCTCGGCGGCGCGGTCGCCGCGCTTGCGCAGCAGCCAGTAGGTCGCACCCAGAGCCAGCGTGGCGCCTGCCAGCGCGGCTATCTTTGCGGGGCTCGCCTCGGGCTCGAGGATCACGAACTTGCGCGCCAGCGCGATCAGGCCGATGAGGATCACGGTCTTGACCTGGATGATGCTGTCCCGACGCAGCGCCACGCGCACAATGGAATGCTTGAATTCCATCGCGATCAAGAGCGTCATGATCATGCCGAACACACTCTGGAATACCTTGTGATCCAGGGGATTGAAGGCATCGAGGACCAGCAGCGTGAAGACGATGGCGATGAGCTGGAACAGCGACACCACGATGATGACGGCAATTACCGCCGACAGAACGAGGGCGACGACCTGCTCGAAGCGCTCGTATAAACTCATGATGGCCCATTGGTCACTGAACACCTGAAATGGATTGCGGCCTGTTGACTTCATGCAGATGGACTCCCTGCGACATTGCCGCTGTCGAGACGGCGGCGCATCGCACTGATGTTTCGTTCGACGAGCTCGGCCGACATGCCAAGCGACGACATCACTTGTTCCGCCAGCCCAAGGCCTGCGGCAAAGGATTGCTGGTACACACGCACGTTGGGCGTGGCGCGAAATGCATCGGCCGCGGTCGTTCTTCCGCATGACACCCACAAGGTCAGCGCCGGACGGCGCTCGGCAATCGCCTGGGCGATGCGCAGCACTTGCTGGGCATGGGCGAACGTGAGCACCACCAGACGCGCTTGTGCCAACCCGGCAGCCAGCAGGGTATCGGGCCGACTCGCATCGCCATGGAACACCGGCACGCCGGCGGCACGCTCGGCCTCTACCTTCTGCTCGTCTGCTTCCAGCAGCAGATGCGCCACGCCGGCGTGGCGAAGAATCTCACTGACGGTCAGGCCAAGCTCGCCCGCGCCGCAAATGATGACGTGGTCTCGAAATCGCGCTGTCTGCGCAGTGATCTCAACTTCTTCAGCCTGGGGTGGCTGAATGACGCCGCCGGTGCGGCTCAAGAACCGGGCAAGTACATCGTGATGGCGGATCAGCAGCGGTGCCAAGGCCATGCTGAGCACCAGCGCGACCAGCATGGGTTGTACGACGGTCGCGGGAATCAGATGCTGCTGCAAGACCATGCCCAACAACAGCAGGGCGAACTCGCCGCCATGCCCCAACGCTATGCCCGTGCGCCAGGCATCGAGGGCGGATAGGCGCGTCGCCCGCAAGGCCAGGGTGTTGAGCCCGATCTTGACCGGCACCAGCACTGCCAGCCACGCCAACACCGTCAGCGGTGCCGAAAGAATCTGTGCTCCGTCCAACTGCAGGCCGATGGTCACGAAGAACACCCCCGACAACACATCGCGAAACGGTTTGAGGTGGCTTTCCATGTGGTGACGGAAGTCGCTCTCGCCCAGCACCATGCCGGCCAAAAACGCACCCAGGGCGGCGGATACGCCGACCGCGTGTGCAGCAGCGGCGGCAGCCACCACCACGCACAAGGAAACCAGCACGAAGGATTCTTCGTGGCCCTGCCGCGCCACCCAGCCCAGCAGGCCATGCAACAGACGACGGGAGGCGAGGGCCGCTGCCGCGAACAACATCAGCACGCCCAACACTTCGAGCAGCACGCTCTCGATCTTCGGCGACTCGCCGCGCGCCCAGATCGCCAGCAGGGCCAGCAGGGGCACGCTGGCCAGGTCCTGAAAGACCAGCACGGCGATGGCGCTGCGGCCGTGGCGGGTGGTGAGCTCGCCTTGGTCGGCCAGCTGTCGGCTGACCAGCGCCGTGGACGACATGGCCGCCGCAGTGCTGAGCAACGCAGCGCTCTGAACTGGCTGTCCCAGCCACATCAACATCAAGGTCAGTGGCGTGGCGACAGCGATCATCTGCAAGCTGCCGGACGCCAATACGGTTTTACGGGAAAGCCAGAAGTGCCCGAGGGAGAACTCCAGCCCAACCATGAACAGCAGCAGGGCCACGCCCAGCTCGGACAGAAAATCAAGCGCTTCTCCCGGCGCGACTACACCGCTGACCGACGGGCCCAGCAAGGCGCCGATGGCGAGGTAACCCAGCAAGGCGGGTACTCTGAACGCCGCCGTCGCCACCGCCGCGAGGCTGCATGCCGCCAGCAGGATCAGGGTGGCGCCGAGCAAGTCCTGCATCGGTCAGCGCCCCACCTGTGCAGATGCCCAGCGCACGATGTCCTGCGCGCCCAAGGCGCCGGCCTGACGCCCGATCTCCCGCCCACCCTGGAACAGGGCGAGCGTCGGAATGCTGCGGATGCCGAACTGCGCGGCCAGGTGGGGTTCTGCCTCGGTATTGACCTTGGCCAGCCTGACCCTGGGTTCGAGCTGGCGCGCCGCTTGCTGGAATTGCGGGGCCATCATCTTGCACGGCCCGCACCAAGGTGCCCAGAAATCGACCAACAGTGGCAGGTCGCTGCGCTCCACGTGGCGCGAAAACGTCGCCGTGGTCAACTCGATGGGTTCGCCCGTGAACAAGGGCTGCTGGCAGCGGCCGCAGTTGGGATGTTCCGATAGCTTCGCAGTCGGTACGCGGTTGATGGACTGGCAATGCGGACAGACGAGGTGAAGATCATTCTTCATGGTTCGCCTCCTTGGACCACAGTGAGGCTGCCGCGCTTCGGGTCACAGACAATGCCGACCAATCAACGCCTTGGAGCCAATCGTTCCCGTCTTTGCTTACTCCGGCCTCTTCCAAATGAGCAGCGATGAACGCTTCGGCCTGCATCAGCCACCTTTGGACAGTATCTTCCTTACTAGGAATCAGCAGGATTTCAGAGACGCTGCTGGCATCCAGCCCGTCCACACGGATAAGCAGAAAAATGCGCCGCCACAAACGCGGCATGTCCTTCAGCAGGTCGAATGCAAAAGCGAACTCGCTCGACCGATCAACTAGCTCCTCCTGTTCCGCGATCGTTGCGGCATCGGGATGCTGACTGTCAGCGATGATATCGGCCAGCCTGAGTGTGTCGTCGGGCTGATAAAATTCGAAGACTTCCTCTTCCACCATGGCCTCGGCGACGTCCTGGGCATCCGCTTCGACCGGCGCGTCCAGAGAAACGAATTCGCCAAATTGCCGGCTGTTTGCCACTTCGTGATCCAGGACGGCGAACAGATGCTTCAGAAGACCGAAGTAAGCCGCTTTTTCTTCCGGCACGGATTGCCATTCCACCTCAGCTTGGACAATCGCTTCATCCACCACGTCGCGCAGCGTCGGATAATCGCGCGGTAAATCGCCGACGGCACGCAGATAAGCCAGCTCACGCCTTGCGACAGCCTCAAGTTTCGACAGTAGAGGCATTCGGGTCACTTTGGCCTCATGGGCGGCTGACGCGGGTTTTGCGGCAATTCGCACCTTAAGCTCGCGCAAGCGAGCGCGTCGTGCTTTGCGCTTGATTTGGTCCTGAGCATGCAGCCGGTCAAAATGCTTCTTGGCCTGACGGAACAACGACTGTGCGAGCTTCCGCGCGAGGGGCGTCAGCTCGTCATGTGATGCAGTAACGCTGACAATCTTTTTGCCGGGCAGGTGCATATAGCCACTGGCCAGAAATTGCCGCTTGATCTTGTCGCGATCAAGGACGATTTGAAGTCGCACTGAATCTTTAGTGTGTTTGTCGAGCAATGGCTTGAGGGCGTGCTCGATCACATTTCCCAAAGCTCTCTGCCATGGTTCATGAAACTCTTTGTCGATAGCTCGATAGCTATATTGCATCTGCATGCATGACTCCTTTGATGTCATTTCTATGGAGGCACGAACCGAAAATGCTCATATCCATAGAATTTAGTTTGACCCGCTCTTATCCCTGGCGCGTTTTGCGAAGACGCCAACTCAAGAACAAAAGCGTGACACCAGAGACTGCCGCATAGAAGCCCAACAGCCAGCCTGCGGCCAGGAATGACTCGACCGGACGGGAAAAAAATATCCACAAGACGATAGCGCCAAGGACAATCGAGAGCAGTCCACTGAAGGCAAGCCAGATTTCACCCTTGATTTCTTGACGCAGCCGAACGGCGGCGGATATCTCCAGCACACCGGTGAAAATCGCCCAGAACCCCACGCTAGCCCATAAAAAAGAAGCCATGACCATCGTGGCGACCCAAGGAGCAACCAGGACGACGACGCCGGTAAGTATGCCGACAATGCCGCTGAACAGCAGCCAGCCCCAGCGCTCTTTTTTCTGGATATGGCGCACCGCTGCAACCAAGTTGAAAGCGCCATTGACCAAGGAAAATGCTCCGAACACTAAGGTCATGGCCAACAGAGCCGATTGCGGCATCCAGAACGCAAGGGCTGCGAAAATCAATGCCAAGACACCGCGCAACGCAAAAATCCACCAATTTTCGGTCAATGAACACAGTGTTTTGGTGGGCTCATCCGCACTGGAATCGGCGATGGTGTATGTGTTCATGCTATATCTCCTAAAGATCTAGTGGGGTGAAAAAGTAAACACTCCTGAGCCAAGAGAGGGGCGCGACGCGCCCCTCTTACGCCCTATCCAGCGGTTTCAGAACAACTTGGACAGCTTTGCCTTGATTTCATCGAGCCAGCCTTTTCCGCTGCCTCCCCCAGCCGTCTTTTGCTTGACTTTCTTGAGTTCAGCATATAGGGGCTCAAAGTCCTTCTTCTTTCCATAGCCCAGCAGTTCTGCCATTTCCAACTGCTGCCGCGCTTCTTTCAATAATGTCTCCAGGCGCTCATTGGACGCTTCGCTCCGCTGACCATCTTCTACCAAGGTCTCGGCGCGCTTCAGGAGCAGCCTGGCGCGCAGGGCGGGCAGCGGATGCACGCTGCGCGTCTCGACCAGCGTGCTGAGCGCTGCCTGCAGCGCGGCTTTGGCTTCTTCAATCTTGCCCTGATCGATCAGCGGCACGACTGACTTCACGGCTGCGGGATAGGACGCCAGAGGGATGTTGGTGACCGCGATCACGATTTCACTGGCCAGCAAAGCCAGCACGTGACGTGCCTGTTGCACCTCGCCATGTTTGAGGGCATCCAGCGCCTCGTCGGTCATCGCCTCAATGGTTTCCGTGTTGGCGAACAAGTCGTGCACGATGGTGCGCACATCAACGGGGGCCAGGGCGAGCGTGGGTTCGCGCGCAACGATCAGCTCCAGCTTTCCCGTCACTTCGGCCAGCGTTGCCAATGCGCGTGCAGCGTCCTTGCCGTCAAGTGCGGCCAGCGCTGATTTGGTCAGCGCCAAGGCCGAGACGGCCTCATCGAGGACTTGTTTACGTTTGTCTGCCGCCTGCGAGTCCGTTTCCTTCTGAACCTCAGGCTGTACCTCCGTGACGACTTCAGGCTTGGCCTCTGGACTGACAGGAAGGCTGCTTACCGCGGCCTGTTCGTTTATTTCTTTGTTCGTCGCATTGGGATTCGATGTTTGCTCATTCATGGTGATATGCCTCGTATGAGTTAGTGAAAATAGGCGAATCTATTGGGGCTGACTGCGAACATCGCGAGACTGACCGACCGAACAGTCGGCCCCTTCATCACCTCAAAACAGCTTTTGGAGGCGCGTCTTCAACTCGTCGAACCATCCCTTGCCGCTTTTTCCTCCGGCGGATTTCTGCTCGATAGCCTTCACCTGATCGAAGATGGGCTTGAAGTCCGCCTTCTTGCCATAACCCAGGATCTGCGCCAGCTCGATTTCCGTGCGCACGTAGGCCAGCAGGGCGCTGAGCTCCTCGCTCTGTTTGGCATTGCGCTTGCCGGTCTCGGCCAGCTTTTCCGCTTTTGCCATCGCGGCTTCGGCCCGTAGCACGGGCAGAGGAAAGGCGACCGAGGTCCTCACCAGCGTGTTCAGCGCTCGGGCGAGCACCGCCTTGGCATCGTCAATCTTGCCGCTGTCGATGAGCCGTGCGGCCGAATTGATCGCTGCCGGGTACGTTGCCATCGGCAGGTTGTCGGTTTCGATCACGATTTCGCTGGCAAGATTGGCAATAATGGGCCGTGCCTTTTGCACCTCGCCATCATCCAACAACTCCCGAGACAACTTGACCGCT
Organism: Stenotrophomonas sp. PS02298; assembly: GCF_029959445.1. GTDB lineage: Bacteria > Pseudomonadota > Gammaproteobacteria > Xanthomonadales > Xanthomonadaceae > Stenotrophomonas. The sequence continues at coordinate 7,133 of NZ_JASCOR010000107.1, forward strand.
TTCTTGACCGATTCCACGTTGGCGTGGATATCGTGGGTGATGACGCGTACATCGACCGGCGCCAAAGCAAGTTTTGGGTCACGCGCCAATACCAGTTCCAGCTTTCCGCTGGCCAGTTCCAGCGCAGCGAGCGCCTCCTTGGTCTTCCTTGCATCAAGGAGGATCAATGCCTCATGGGTCTTGGCCAGCGCAGTGATTGCATCTTGGGCGAGTTTGGCGCGCTTTTTATCGGCTTCCCGGGCGGCCTTGTCATCTACCTGTGGCTGCGCCGCTTTGGATGCGGCAGAGGGTGCTGCAGCACCTGGGCTAGAACCTGCCGCCGATTGGGCCAGAGCCGGTCCGCTCAGTCCGACGACGACCGCCAGGGCAAGTGCGGAGAAGGTTGATTGGGGCTGTTTGATATTCATGATCTTGGGTTCCTAGTTAAAGTTAGTTGACTGAGATTTCAATCTGTTTCGGTTTGGCTTGCTCGGCCTTGACAAGCCGCACTTCCAGCGCGCCGTCTTTCATCGAAGCCGTCACCTTGGTCGGATCAACGTTGTCAGGCAAGACAAAGCTGCGCACAAAGCGGCCATACGCACGTTCGATGCGGTGGAACTTCTTGCCCTGCTCCTCTTTTTCCAGTTTGCGCTCGCCGCTGATGGTGAGCACACCGTTTTCCGCGCTGACGCGCACGGCATCCTTGGGGACCTCCGGCAGATCCAGTTTGAGGATGAATGCGTTCTCATCCTCGCTGATGTCCACCATTGGTGCCCAGTCCGCCGTGGTCATGGCTTCGTTGCCGGTACGGGCGCCCTGTCGCTGGGGTGTCCGTCCCAACATCGTCGCCAGGCGGTTTTGCAATTCATCCAGTTCCCGGAAGGGGTCCCACGGAGTCAATGCAGACATATCGGTTCTCCTTGAACAATTCCGGCGAATTGGATGACGCACTGAACAGAGCCGTCGGTTTACTCTGAATGGTTCTTACTACAGTTTTCAGTTCCGAACAAGTCCTTGAGTCAATTGACGGATATCGCTTTCGTCGAGCGTTTCCCGCGCCAGCAGCTCGCGCGCACAACGCTCCAGCACCGCGCGGTTGGTGTCGAGGATCCGGTAGGCGCGCTCGAACACGCCCATCACGATGTCGCGGATGGCCTGATCGATGCGCGCCTGGGTCGATTCGGCCACCCGGCAGCCGCCGTGGGCCAGTTCCGGTGTATCGAGAAAGCGTGGCCGCTGCGCCTCGAAGGCGATGTAGCCCAGTCCTTCGTCCATGCCAAAGCGGGTGATCATGTCGCGGGCAATGTCGGTGGCCCGTGCGAGGTCATCGGCCGCCCCGGTGGACAGCTCGCCGAACACGAGCTTCTCGGCCGCACGACCGCCCAGCACGGCGATCTTGTGTTCCAGAGCGGCGCGCGTCATCAGGAAGCGGTCTTCGGTGGGGCGTTGCAGCGTGTAGCCCAGCGCGCCGATGCCGCGCGGGATGATCGAGATCTTGTGCACGGGGTCGGTGCCGGGCAGCGCCAGCGCCGCCAGCGCATGGCCCATCTCGTGATAGGCCACGGTTTCCCGCTCCTTCGGATTGAGCACACGGTTCTTCCTTTCCAGGCCGGCCACGATGCGCTCGATGGCGGCGGTGAAGTCTTGCAGTTCCACAGCCTGCGCCTTGCGCCGCGTCGCGTTCAGCGCTGCTTCGTTCACGAGATTGGCCAGATCAGCGCCGGAAAAGCCGGTGGTCAGCGCCGCCACCTGTTCGAGATCGATATCCTGAGCCAGCGTCACCTTCTTGACGTGGACTTTCAGGATGTCCAGCCGTCCCTTCTTGTCGGGCCGGTCCACCAGCACCTGGCGGTCGAAGCGACCGGCGCGAAGCAAGGCCTGATCGAGGATCTCCGGCCGGTTGGTGGCAGCGAGGATGATCAGCCCCACCGAACTGTCGAAGCCGTCCATCTCCGTGAGCAGCTGGTTGAGGGTCTGTTCGCGCTCGTCGTGGCCGCCGATGGGGCCGCCGACACCGCGCGCGCGGCCCAGTGCGTCGAGTTCGTCGATGAAGATGATGGCCGGCGCCTGCCCGCGCGCCTGCTCGAACAGGTCGCGCACGCGCGCCGCACCCACGCCGACGAACATCTCGACGAACTCCGAGCCTGAGATGGAGAAGAACGGCACCCCGGCCTCGCCCGCCACGGCCTTGGCCAGTAGGGTCTTGCCCGTGCCCGGTGGGCCGACCAGCAACACGCCCTTGGGAATGCGCGCCCCGAGCCGTCCATACTCCTGCGGATTCTTGAGGAAATCGACGATCTCAACCAACTCCGCCTTGGCTTCATCGACGCCAGCGACATCGGCAAAGGTCACGCCAGTGTTCTTCTCCATGAACACCTTGGCGCGGCTCTTGCCGATGCTCAGGAACCCGCCCATGCCCTGCTTCTCGGCAAAGCGGCGGAACAGGAAGAACCAGACGCCGAAGAAGGCCACCCCCGGCAAGATCCAGGACAGGATGTCGCGCAGCCAAGTGCTTTCCACCACGCGGGCATAGGGCACGTCGTATTTCGACAGCCGCTCGGCGAGATCGGGCTCGACGCGCGTGGCCACGAGTGTGGCTTTGCCACGACTGTCCGGCGATTTCAGACGCCCGGTCACCGTGCGGTCCGACACCAGCACCTCGGCGCCGCCCCCCCCGGCCAGCGCCTTTTCGAATTCGCTGTAGGGCACGGGCTCGACGGTCTGCGCCGCCTGCAAGTAGTTTTGCAGCGTCAAGAGCAACAGGCCGGCGACGATCCAGTAGCCGATGTTCCATTGATCTTTCTTTTCCAAGGGCCGTGTTCCGCGAAGGTCGTGTCGCTAAAGAACGGGGGTGAACAGACGGGCCGCGCCGTCACGCAAACGGATGGCCAGCGAGCGGGAGCGCAGTGCCACCACTGATACTTCGTCGGACTCATGAAGGGCGGCATCGAAGAGCGCCTCCAGCTGTGTGCACAGCGTGGCGTCGTAGACCTCGACATTGAACTCGAAGTTGAGGCGCAGGCTGCGCGCGTCCCAGTTGGCCGAACCCAGGCAACACCATCGGCCATCGACCAGCATCAGCTTGGTGTGATCGAAGGGGCCCTGCCGCTCGAAGATGCGTACACCGTGCTCCATCACCTGCCAGTAGTGGGCGCGCGCAGCCCACTGCACCGTAGGATGGTCGCAGCTCGCGGGTGTCAGCACCTCGACACGCACGCCGCGCATCGCGGCCGTGCTCAGCGCCGCGATCATCGGCTGATCGGGGACGAAGTAAGGTGTCCAGATGCGCACCGAATGCTTCGCGGCGCTCAAAGCGCCCATGAAGGTCCAGCGCATCCGGTCCAGGGCGTCATCGGGACCGGCCTCGATGCCGCGCGCCCAAGAGTTTCCTTGTTCATCAGCCGTTGCGGGCGATTCGCCCCAGAAACCCTCGCTGAGCCGCTCGCCCGTGGTATCGCACCAATCATCGGTGAAGCACCCCATCAGATGCGCAACCACTGGCCCGCGCAGACGAAAGTGCAAATCGTGACAGGCCTGGCCCGGCGCATCGGGCCGCCAATACGTGCTGCAGATGTTCATGCCACCGGTGAAACCTGTCTCGCCATCGATCACTAGCAGCTTGCGGTGATTGCGCAGATGCGCGGCATGCAGGCGCGCGGGAATCAACGTCGGGTTGAACGTCGCCGCCGGAACGCCGGCGCGTTGCAAGGCGCGGTAGGCGCTGCGGTGCGTCCAGCGGGCAGAGACGTCGTCGATCAGCACCCGCACTTGCACGCCGCGCTCATGAGCCCGGCGCAGCGCATCGACGAACTGCGCCCCGATGCCTTGGCTGTCGAAGATGTACGAGGCCAGGGCGACGCTGTACCGCGCCGATTCGATGGCGGCGAGCATGGCCGGGTAGGCCTGCTCGCCATCGACAAGCGGCTCGGTGCGGTTGCCGCCGGTCAGCGACTGGCCGGTGGCGCGTCCCACCAGGTGCGCCAGACCGGCAAGCGGCGCCGAAACAGCCTCGGGCATCGTGGGCGAGAGGCCTTGCCGAACAGCATGATCTGCTCCCGGAAAAAGCCGCCGCGCCCGCCGCTGGTAACGGTTGATGCCGAACAGCCCATACAGCAGCGAACCGCCCAGCGGCAACAAGGCGATCAGCAGTACCCACAGCGTGGCCGATCGCGGGTCACGCTTGTAGATGATCGCGTGCCCCGCTGTGGGGATAGCGACCGCCAGCGACACGAGGGTGGCTGCCAATGTCAGCCCGTTGGGGTCGGACACGACAGCCTCCCATCGCTCAAGATTCGCCGCCCGCTGACTTCTTCTTGCGCTTAGGCTTGCTCTCGCCGTTCGGCGGTGCCTCGGCCACGTTCGCGGCATCGGGCTTATCAGGCTCGGCCGGCTGCGCGGGTGGCTCCTTGCGCTCGAAGACGACGCGTTCGGCCTTGTCGTCCCAGCGGGCGCTGGCGTGATCGCCCTTGCCGATACCGCCACCCAGCATCTCGCGCGCCAATGCGGTCTCCAGTTCGCTGCGGATCAGCCGCTTGAGCTCGCGCGCTCCGAACTCGGGTTTGTAGCCTTCCTCTGCGAAGTGGTCGATCAAGGTCTGATCGAAGCTGAGCGTCACGCCCTGGCTGGCGGCGTTGCGGGCCACGCGATCGAGCTGCAGGCCGACGATATGGCGGATCTCCTCCTTGCCCAGCGCATGGAAGACGATGATCTCGTCGATACGGTTGAGAAACTCGGGCCGGAAGTGGCCGCGCAACACGTCCATCACCTCGGCCTTGGTCTTTTCGTACTCCTCGCCGGCCGCACCACGCGCCTTGAGACGACGCTGGATGATGTCCGAGCCCAGATTCGAGGTGGCGATGATGATGGTGTTGGTGAAATCCACCACCCGGCCCTTGCCGTCGGTGAGCCGGCCGTCGTCGAACACCTGCAGCAGGATGTTGTAGACGTCGGGGTGCGCCTTTTCGATCTCGTCGAGCAGCAGCACGCTGTAGGGCTTGCGGCGCACCTTCTCGGTGAGCTGGCCGCCCTCGTCGTAGCCCACATAACCCGGAGGCGCGCCCACCAGGCGTGCCACGCTATGGCGTTCACCGTACTCGGACATGTCGATGCGCAGCAGCGCACCCTCATCGCCATAGACGGACTCGGCCAGTGCCTTGGCGAGTTCGGTCTTGCCCACACCCGTCGGCCCGAGGAACAGGAAGGTGGCCACTGGCTTGCTGCCTTCGCGCAGGCCCGCGCGCGACAGCCGCACGGCATCGGCCACGGCACGTACTGCTTCGTCCTGTCCCACCAGGCGCTCATGCAGCCGCTGTTCCAGATGCAGCAGCTTCTCGCGTTCTTCCACCGTCAGCTCGTTGACCGGGATGCCGGTCAGCCGCGAGACGATCTGCGCCACGTGCTCTGCCTTGACCTCGGCGCTGCCCGAGGCGCGCTCGCGCTCCCAATCCTCGACGAGCTTCTTTAGTTCGGCCTCTTTGGCCTCGATGCGCTGGCCGAGCTCGGAAGCCTTCTCGTACTGCTTGCGCGAGGCCACGTAATCCTGTTCGCGCCGCAACTGATGCAGTTCGGCCTCCAGCTCTTGCACGGCCACCGGGCGGGCCGTGGCCGACAGCTTCACGCGTGCGGCCGCCTGGTCGAGCAGGTCGATGGCCTTGTCGGGCAAAAAGCGCGCGGTGATGTAGCGATCGGACAACTCGGCGGCGGCAATGATCGCGTCCTCGGTGATGCTGACCTTGTGGTGGGCCTCGAAGGTGTCGCGCAGGCCGCGCAAAATCATCATGGTCTGCGCTACCGTCGGCTCGGGCACCATCACCGGCTGGAAGCGACGCTCCAGCGCGGCATCCTTTTCGATGTACTTCTGATACTCGTTGAGCGTGGTGGCGCCGATCAGGTTCAGCTCGCCGCGCGCCATCATCGGCTTGAAGACGTTGGCCACGTCCAGCCCGCCTTCGCCGCCACCTTGGCCGGCACCGACGATGGTGTGCACCTCGTCGATGAAGAGAATCAGCTCCCCCTGGTGCTCGGTCACTTCCTTGAGCACCTTCTGCACGCGCTCCTCGAACTCGCCGCGGTACTTGGCGCCGGCCACCATGGCATTGATGTTGAGTTCGACCAGGCGCTTGTCACGCAGCGTTTCGGGCACTTCGCCTGCGACCATGCGCTGCGCCAGCCCTTCGACGATGGCGGTCTTGCCGACGCCGGGTTCGCCGATCAGCACCGGGTTGTTCTTCTTGCGCCGGGCCAGCACTTCGATGGTCGTCTCGATCTCCTGCGCGCGACCGATGACCGGATCGAGCTTGCCCTCGCGCGCCATCTTGGTGAGGTCGCGCGAATACTTGTCGAGTTCCGGCGTATTGGTCGGCGTCTCGGCACGGCCGTCCTCGGCCCCCTTGCCGACCACCTTGCTCACCTGCTGGCGCAGCGCCTGCGGCGTGAGCCCGTAGCGGCGCAGCAGGTTGGCTGCCAAGCCTTCGCCTTCTTCGGCCAGGCCGATCAGAAAGTGCTCTGGCCCCACATAGGAATGACTCAACTCGTTGGAGGCCACGAAGGCTCGGCTGAGCGCATCCTTGACACGTGGCGACACGCCGATCTCGCCTTCGAACGGCTTGTCGCCACGCTTGGCTTCGGATTCGATCTGCCGTTTGAGGTCATCGACCTTGATCTTGAACTGCCCTAAGATGGTATTGACCACGTCGCTGTCGGTCAGCGCCAGCAGCAGGTGTTCGGTATCGACTTCGGGCCGGCCGAACTCGGCAGCATGTTTGGCGGCTTCCTGCAACAGGGCCTCAGACTGTTCGCTGATACGGCTGGCCAGCCCACTGCCGCGGCGGCGCGCCGTGCCCGCCGTTGCGGGAGCGGATTCGCCGAAAGACGCATCGACCACTTCGTCGGCATCAGCCGCCACGGACGGTGCATCGTCACCGATGCGGAAGAAGTCGCTGCCGAGGAAGTCTTCGAACAAACCGCTGCGCGAGCCAAACAGAGCCTCCAGCGGCGAGACGGTGCGCTTTTGCTGGCGCGCCAGTTGGCGATAGTGATCGTCACACAACAGCATGGTGCTGTGGCGACCATTGAGATTGGCTTCCACCCGCACCGTGGCGGGTTGGCCGCAGACTTGGCATTGTTTTCTGGCCATGCTGATGCTCCTGAGAGGGTTAACTGGGCGAGGCACCGCAGATCAAGGCGCCTCGCCCTTCACTTGGTTTCTTGCAAAGGACTAGCCGGTGGGCGTCAGCCATTGATCGGGATCGAGCGCCCCTGCGTGGGCGTACTGGCCTCGCGCTTGTCCATCGTTATCGTGAGCACGCCGTTCTTGAAAGCGGCCTTGATCGTGTCCTGGTTGGCATCGGCCGGCAGGTTCAGAGCGCGCTGAAAGCTGCCGTAGGAGCGCTCCACCCGGTGGAAACCACCGTCTTTGGTTTCCTGCTCCTGACGCTTTTCACCGCGCACCAGCAACACATCGTTATCGAGCGTGATTCGAATGTCCTTTTCCTCGACGCCGGGTACTTCCAGGGCGATCGTGTACTGCTTGTCCGTTTCCTGGATGTCCAGCGCCGGCTTCAGCATGCCCGGCCACTCCGACGGCCAGCGTGGCATGGCCAGCGTCGGGAAACCGAATCCTCGAAACGCGTCGTCAAACAGGCGGTCGATCTCGCGATGCAATTGCAGAATGGGACTGACGGGCCCACCCGCCACCGACAGGTCATTGCGCTGCACCGGCAGCGAGGCAGTGCTCTGTTGTTCTTCCTGCTCCTTCTTGAACCAGTTCCAGGGAGCCAGTTTCTTTAAATCAATGTCCATGTCACACCTCAAGAAGAAAAATTGAAGACTCTCGCTCACTCCGTTTGCCTGCGGCGACGGACAGCGCGCCCAGACGACACGGAGTGTTCCGCTGACTTTGGCTGCTCATCTGTGCGTATCACCTCCTTCTTTCTGCCTGCTTGGATCTGATCATTGATCCATCGATCGATTTCACTTTGACGAAACCGCCACGTCCCGCCGACCTTGAAGGCCGGAATTTCCCCGTGCGCGGCGAGCCGGTAAAGCGTCCGCTTGCCGACTTTAAAGTAGGCAGCCAACTCGTCGAGTGTGAAGATCGCCTGCTGGCGCGCTGTCATACCACCCCCACAAGTTCCGTCGTCACGCGGCCTCGCCTGAGGAAGTTCTTGCAAGACTTTGCAAGATAGTGCGCCTAGAATGCCGAAAGTCAAGAGTCAACATCCAGCGATCTGCTGGCCGATTGATGTGACTCAAATCTTCAAGGACGGTATGCCAGGGCGGGCCGGTCCGGCGCAGGGGACGGTGGGTTGATCGGGACCTTGCGGGCGCCGCCCACGGCCGCAGATCAAACACCGATCCTCACGTTGTAACCGAGCGCCCGCAGCCCCTTGCTCGTGCGCATGTTCCTTGGCGGAAACTCGTCTTGGTGCGCCCAACCGACGATTTCCCCGAGGCTGCTCGGGTTCTACCCCGAAATCACGGACGGTTGTAAAAGGGCTGAGAACTTCTGGTCTTGCCTGGCGACCCTTCGTCGCATCCTCGGGTTGTGGAACCGCTCGATGTATTCGAACACATCCGCCCTCGCGG
>NZ_JASCOR010000108.1 GCF_029959445.1 Stenotrophomonas sp. PS02298
GAGCCATGCTCGGCAGATGCCTTATCGGTAATGCCATTGCCGAGCATGGCTCGGCACTACAAACAGCAAAGGGCGCCCAATGGGCGCCCTTTGCAAACAACCTGCAGCAACCTCAGTTGCGCGACTGCAGCTTCGACAGCAGGCGCAGGAACTCGATGTACAGCCACACCAGGGTGACCATCAGGCCGAACGCGCCGTACCACTCCATGTACTTCGGTGCGCCGGCTTCAACGCCGCTCTCGATGAAGTCGAAATCCAGCACCAGGTTCAGTGCGGCGATCACCACCACGAACAGGCTGAAGCCGATGCCGATCAGGCCGGACTCGTGGATGAAGGGGATGTTGATGTTGAACAGGCCCAGTACGATCGTTGCTAGGTACACCAGGGCGATGCCGCCGGTGGCCGCGACCACGCCCAGCTTGAAGTTCTCGGTGGCCTTGATCAGGCCGCTGCGGTAGGCGAACAGCAGTGCGAACAAGGTGCCGAACGTGAGGATCACCGCCTGGAACACGATGCCGTTGAAGCGCGCTTCGTAGATGGCCGAGATCGAACCCAGGAACAGGCCTTCCGCCAACGCATACAGCGGCGCGCTGACCGGTGCCCAGGTCTTCTTGAAGATGGTCACCAGCGACAGGATGAAGCCGACGATCAGGCCGCCCCACATATAGAACTTTGCCGCCGGCAGCAGTTCGCCGCTGTCACTGAGGGTGCCATTCCATGCGAACGCAGCGGTCAACGCGGCCAGCAGCAACAGGATGCCGGTCTTGTTGACGGTGCCATTGATGCTCATCGCATCGGCGCCGCGCGACACTACGCTGCCGCTGCCAAGGTCGAGGAAGGTGGTATCGGAAAGGGCAGGGTTGCCGCTGCGCATGCAATGCTCCGTTGCTATGAAGTGGGCGGGAAGTGGACGCAAGCATACCCAATTCAAATTAAATGAAATTTACCGTTGACAGATAGGCGTGTTCTTCCCACAATAGCCGACCTTTCCGGGGCATCGGAGAGATTCACCGCCGGGGTATAGCGCAGTCTGGTAGCGCGCCTGCTTTGGGAGCAGGATGTCGGGGGTTCGAATCCCTCTACCCCGACCATCCAACGCACCAAGCGCGTGTTGGAGTGCGACAATCCGGTCAGAGCGCCCGTAGCTCAACTGGATAGAGCACCGGCCTTCTAAGCCGGCGGTTACAGGTTCGATTCCTGTCGGGCGCGCCATCAGGTGCAAGCGGTAGGTAAGTAAGGTTTCAGTGGTGGCTGTAGCTCAGTTGGTTAGAGTACCGGATTGTGATTCCGGTGGTCGGGGGTTCGAATCCCCTCAGCCACCCCACTGTTTCAGGGCTTCGGAGTAAAATCCGGGCTTGCAATAAAAGTCAGATTGGGGCATTATTCGCCTCCTGATTTTCAGGGCTGTTAGCTCAGTTGGTAGAGCAGTTGACTCTTAATCAATAGGTCCAAGGTTCGAATCCTTGACAGCCCACCAAATCAAGAAAGCCGTTGGAGCGATCCAGCGGCTTTCTCTTTTTATGTAAGCCCGGTGTTTTGGGCGGGTGCATGAAACACGCTTGTAGTGTAGAATTCACCTCGAAGTTTCGGGGCTGTTAGCTCAGTTGGTAGAGCAGTTGACTCTTAATCAATAGGTCCAAGGTTCGAATCCTTGACAGCCCACCAAATCAAGAAGCCGCTGGAGAAATCTGGCGGCTTTTTTCTTAGCCAGGGCGGCATGCCGTCTTGGCATTGTTGGGGCGCTCATCGTTTGATCGATGCGCAGGCGGGGCTGGCTTCCGCTTTGCTGGCGCTCCTGCAACAATGCTGCGCTGAGTCAGTATTGCGAAAGTGGCGGAATTGGTAGACGCCCTGGATTTAGGTTCCAGTGCCGCAAGGCGTGGGGGTTCGAGTCCCCCCTTTCGCACCAGACAGTGGTGTTCTCTGCCCGCTGCGGGCCTTTTTGACAACCTGTATGGGTCTGCCCGCTGGCGGCCACGGGCGATATCGGCCAAACTAAAGGGCTGCGGTGCATAACCGCGCCCTACAACCGTTTCATCCATCACATCGAACCGGCGCGGTTGCCGCCGGTGGCAGGAGTCAACATGCAAGCTTCGATCGAATCCACCGGCAATCTGGAACGCCGCCTGAGCTTCTCGCTGCCGGAAGAGCGTCTGCAGGGGCATATCAGCGGCCGTCTGGGCGAAATCGCGCGCACCGCGCGCATCAAGGGTTTCCGTCCGGGCAAGGTGCCGGCCAAGGTGATCGAACAGCGTTTTGGCCCGCAGGTGCGCGCCGAGGCGCTGGACGGCCTGCTGCGCGAGACCTTTGACGCCGCCCTGCGCCAGCACGAGCTGCGCATTGCCGGTAACCCGCGCATCGACAAGGCTGGCGAAGGCGAGTTCGACTTCGTTGCCACCGTTGAGCTGATCCCGGACTTCGGCGACGTCGACGTCACCAAGCTGACCGTCGTGCGCCACACCGCCGAAATCAGCGATGCCGACATCGACCAGATGATCGAGAACCTGCGCGCCCAGCGCCGCACCTGGAAGCCGGTTGCACGTGGCGCCCAGGAAGGCGATCTGGTCGGCCTGGAAACCTGGTCGCAGGCTGGCGACGAGCGTCTGCCGGCTGAGGGTGTCGAGAAGGGCACCATCATCATCGGCCAGGGCATGATGTTCGAGCAGATCGAAAAGGGCCTGGTCGGCCTGGCCAAGGGTGAAGAAAAGACCCTGGACGTCGAGTTCCCGGCTGACTGGCGCGTGCCGGCACTGGCGGGCAAGACCGTGCAGGTCACCGTCAAGGCCGTTGAAGTGTCCGAGCAGGACATGCCGGAAGTCGACACCGCCTTCATCAAGAGCTTCGGCGTGAAGAACGGCGACGTGGAGCAGTTCCGCGCCGACATCCGTTCCAACCTGGAGCGCGAGCTCAAGGGTGCGCTGATGAACCGTCTGCGTCGCGAAGTGGGTGAGCAGCTGATTGCTGCTTATTCCTCGGTCGAGCTGCCGCCGCGCCTGGTCGAGGGTGAAGCCCGCTCGATGCTGGCCCAGCAGATCGATGCCATCCGTCGCCAGGGCGGCAACCCGGGCGAAGTGCCGGCCGATGCCCACGAAGGCTTCAAGGATGCCGCTTCCAAGCGCGTGCTGGTCGGCCTGCTGGTCGGCGAAGTGGCCCGCAAGAACGAGCTGCGCCTGGACCCGAAGCGCCTGAACGAAACCATGCGCCTGATCGCTTCGACCTACGAAGAGCCGGAGCAGGTCATTGAGATGTACCGCAATGATCCCCAGCTTATGTCGGGTCTGCAGAACCGTGTGATGGAAGAGCAGGTCATCGACTGGATCGCCGAGCGTGCCCAGCACACCGAGCAGGCCTTGACGTTCCAGGAAGCCATCCGCCAGTAAGCTGACGGTGTTTCATCCCCGCGCCACGGCGCGGGGAGTTCCCTCCCAAAATAGGTGCCTCACGTAATGGACAACCGAACCAAAGCTCTGAACATGGTTCCGATGGTGGTCGAACAGACCAGCCGCGGCGAGCGCGCCTACGATATCTATTCGCGCCTGCTCAAAGAGCGCCTGATTTTCCTGGTCGGTCCGATCGACGACCATATGGCGAACGTTGTGGTCGCGCAGCTGCTGTTCCTTGAATCGGAAAACCCGGAGAAGGAAATCAGCATCTATATCAACTCGCCGGGCGGCGTGGTCACGGCTGGCATGGCGATCTATGACACCATGCAGTACATCAAGCCGGACGTGAGCACCACCTGCATCGGCCAGGCCGCCTCGATGGGCGCGCTGCTGCTGGCTGCCGGTGCGCCGGGCAAGCGTTTCGCGCTGCCGAACTCGCGCGTGATGATCCACCAGCCGCTCGGCGGCTACCAGGGCCAGGCCACGGACATCGACATCCACGCCCGTGAAATCCTGACCCTGCGTTCGCGCCTGAACGAAGTGCTGGCCAAGCACACCGGCCAGGACCTGGAGACCATCGCCCGCGATACCGAGCGTGACAACTTCAAGAGCGCGGCCGAAGCTGCGGCGTACGGCCTGGTGGACCAGGTGCTGGAGCGCCGTCCGGAAGAGAGCATCCAGGCCTCCTGATGCGTTGAACGGCCAGAAAATCGGCCTAATTTGCAGGGTCGGAATCGGACTGGTGTCCCTCCGGCCCTGTGCTATTCTCGAAATTGAACCCCCTGTTCAGAGGGGGAAGCAACTGGGTAAGCGAAGCATGAGCGAAGACCGGCAAGGTCGTACCGGGGACAGCAGTGGCAAGATTCTGTACTGCTCGTTCTGCGGCAAGAGTCAGCACGAAGTTCGTAAGCTGATCGCAGGCCCGAGCGTATTCATCTGTGATGAATGCGTGGAGCTGTGCAACGACATCATCCGTGAGGAACTTGAGGAAAAGGCGCAGTCGGCGCGCAGTTCGCTGCCCAAGCCGCGCGAGATCCTCGAGGTGCTCGACCAGTACGTGATTGGCCAGAACCGCGCCAAGCGCACGCTGGCGGTTGCGGTATACAACCACTACAAGCGCATTGAGAGCCGTTCCAAGAGCGACGACGTCGAGCTGTCCAAATCCAACATCCTGCTGGTCGGCCCGACCGGCTCGGGTAAGACGCTGCTGGCCGAAACGCTGGCGCGCCTGCTCAACGTGCCGTTCACCATGGCCGATGCGACCACCCTGACCGAAGCCGGTTATGTGGGCGAGGACGTGGAAAACATCATCCAGAAGCTGCTGCAGAAGTGCGACTACGACGTCGAGAAGGCACAGCAGGGCATCGTCTACATCGATGAAATCGACAAGATCTCGCGCAAGAGCGAGAACCCGTCGATCACCCGCGATGTGTCCGGCGAAGGCGTACAGCAGGCCCTGCTGAAGCTGATCGAAGGCACCGTGGCCAGCGTTCCGCCGCAGGGTGGCCGCAAGCACCCGCAGCAGGAATTCCTGCAGGTCGACACCAAGAACATCCTGTTCATCTGCGGCGGCGCGTTCGCTGGCCTGGACAAGGTGATCCAGGCCCGTTCCACCGATACCAGCAGCATTGGTTTTGGTGCCAAGGTGAAGAGTGCCGAGCGCAAGCAGGAAGTGGGCAAGGTGCTGGCTGAAGTCGAGCCGGAAGACCTGATCAAGTTCGGCCTGATCCCGGAGTTCGTTGGCCGCCTGCCGGTGGTCGCGACCCTGGAAGAGCTGGACGAAGCGGCCCTGATCCAGATCCTGACCGAGCCCAAGAACGCCATCACCAAGCAGTTCAAGAAGCTGTTCGAGATGGAGAACGTGGAGCTGGAGTTCCGCCCCGATGCGCTGTCGGCCATCGCCAAGAAGGCGCTGAAGCGCAAGACCGGCGCCCGTGGCCTGCGTACCATCGTCGAGTCGGTACTGCTGGACACCATGTACGAGCTGCCCTCGCAGGAAAACGTCAGCAAGGTGGTCGTGGACGAGTCGGTCATCGAGAACAAATCCGAGCCGTACATCGTCTACCAGGCGCCGCCGGAACCGGTCAAAACCGCCTCTGGCGAGTGAACCCGGGCGAACTGAAGTGAATAGGCGGTTGCGCCGCTCACGTTCAGCTTTCGACAGCTCTTGCAACACCTCGCCGATGGCCCCATAACGGGGCCATCGGCTTTTTTATTTAGCCTCCACCGAATCTCGGAGCCCCCATGGCCCAGTCCCAACTCGAAGTCCTCGACCTGCCGGTCCTGCCGCTACGCGACGTGGTGGTGTTCCCGCACATGGTCATCCCCCTGTTCGTGGGCCGCGACAAGTCCATGCAGGCGCTGGAGCGCGCGATGGAGGCCGACAAGCGCATCCTGCTGCTTGCGCAGAAGTCGGCCGAAACCGACGACCCGGTGGCTGCCGACCTGTACACGGTCGGCACCCTGGCGCAGGTACTGCAATTGCTGAAACTGCCCGACGGCACCATCAAAGTGCTGGTCGAAGGCCTGTCGCGCGTTGCCGTGGACAAGGTCCATGAGCAGGACGGCTCGCTGCAGGGCCATGGCGTGGAAATCGAATCGGACGAATCGCGCGAGCCGCGTGAGATCGAGGCGATTGCCCGTTCGCTGATGTCGCTGTTCGAGCAGTACGTCAAGACCAACCGCAAGCTGCCGCCGGAGCTGTTGCAGACCCTGGCCGGCATCGAAGAACCAACGCGCCTGGCCGATACCATCGCCGCGCACATCGGCGTGCGCCTGGCCGACAAGCAGAAGCTGCTGGAAACCCTGCAGGTCGGCGACCGCCTGGAGATGCTGGTCGGCCTGGTCGACGGCGAGATCGACGTGCAGCAGCTGGAAAAGCGCATCCGCGGCCGCGTCAAATCGCAGATGGAAAAAAGCCAGCGCGAGTACTACCTCAACGAGCAGATGAAGGCCATCCAGAAAGAACTGGGTGACCTGGATGAAGCGCCGGGTGAGATGGAGGAACTGGCGCGCAAGATCGCCGAAGCTGGCATGCCCAAGCCGGTCGAGACCAAGGCCAAGAACGAGCTCAACAAGCTCAAGCAGATGTCGCCGATGTCGGCCGAGGCCGCAGTGGTGCGTAATTATCTGGAATGGCTGCTGGGCGTGCCGTGGAAGAAGCGCACCAAGGTCCGCAAGGATCTGAAGGTCGCGCAGGACACGCTGGATGCCGACCATTACGGCCTGGACAAGGTCAAGGATCGCATCCTTGAATACCTTGCAGTGCAGGCGCGGGTGAAGCAGATGAAGGGCCCGATCCTGTGCCTGGTCGGTCCGCCGGGCGTGGGCAAGACCTCGCTGGGTCAGTCCATCGCCAAGGCCACCAACCGCAAGTTCGTGCGCATGAGCCTGGGTGGCGTGCGCGACGAGGCCGAGATCCGTGGTCATCGCCGTACCTATGTTGGTTCGATGCCGGGTCGCATCGTGCAGAACCTCAACAAGGTCGGCAGCAAGAACCCGCTGTTCGTGCTGGATGAGATCGACAAGATGTCGATGGACTTCCGCGGCGATCCGTCCTCGGCACTGCTTGAAGTGCTGGACCCGGAACAGAACAACGCCTTCAACGATCACTACCTCGAGGTCGACCTGGACCTGAGCGAAGTGATGTTCGTGGCGACCTCCAATTCGTTGAATATCCCCGGTCCGCTGCTGGACCGCATGGAAGTGATCCGCATCCCGGGTTACACCGAAGACGAGAAGCTCAACATCGCCACCCGCTACCTGCTCAGCAAGCAGCTCAAGGCCAATGGCCTGACGGCGGAAGAGCTGGCGATCGAAGAAGATGCCATCCGCGGCATCGTGCGTTATTACACGCGCGAATCCGGTGTGCGTAACCTCGAGCGCGAAATCGCCAAGATCTGCCGCAAGGTAGTGAAGGAAATCGCCCTGGCCGGCCCGCAGCCGGTGAAGAAGGCCGCTGCCAAGAAGTCGGCCAAGAAGCCGAAGGCGTTGGTTGTGGTGGACGCGAAGAACCTGGCCAAGTACCTGGGCGTGCAGCGTTTCGACTTCGGCCGTGCCGAGGAAGAAAACGAGATCGGCCTGGTCACCGGCCTGGCCTGGACCGAAGTCGGCGGCGAGCTGCTGCAGGTCGAGTCAACGCTGATCCCGGGCAAGGGCGCGGTCACGCTCACCGGCCAGCTTGGCAACGTGATGAAGGAATCGGCCACGGCTGCCTTGTCTGTGGTGCGTGCACGTGCCGAGGCACTCGGCATCGACGTGGATTTCCTGCAGAAGCACGATGTCCACCTGCACGTGCCCGATGGCGCGACGCCGAAGGATGGTCCGAGCGCCGGCATCGCGATGGTGACCTCGCTGGTATCCACGCTGACCAAGGTGCCGGTCAAGGCCGAAGTGGCAATGACCGGTGAGATCACCCTGCGTGGTCGCGTTACCGCAATTGGTGGTCTGAAGGAGAAGCTGTTGGCTGCGCTGCGCGGCGGCATCCGCACCGTGGTCATCCCCGAAGAGAACCGCAAGGATCTGGTGGATATCCCGGCCAATGTCACCCGCGATCTGACCATCGTGCCGGTGAAGTGGATCGACGAAGTGCTGGATATCGCATTGGCAACGCCGCTGAGGCCGAAGAAAGCAGGTAAAAGTGCGCAGCGTGTCGCAGTTCGCGGCAAGGCAAAGGCAGCTCCCACCGCCCGCGTCAAGCACTGAAATGTGAACGTAAAACCCCTCAAAACCCGCGTCATTAAAGGCTTTTCAGCTTGCGCGGGTAGGGGGGCGCTGGTATAAAAGTGCGACTCACGCGGCAGTGGTTTTTTTGTCGGCGTGTTTGCAGGTTCTTCGGCAGTCGTGCGTCTTGGGGACGTACGGGTGCCACTCAATAATTCCGCGGATTACCGCAAAGGGAGTTTTACAGAATGAACAAGACCGAATTGATTGATGGCGTTGCCGGTGCTGCTGACCTGACCAAGGCTGAAGCTGGCCGTGCGGTTGATGCCGTCATCGCCGAGATCACCAAGGCCCTGAAGAAGGGTGATGCCGTGACTCTGGTGGGCTTCGGTACGTTCCAGGTTCGTGAGCGCGCTGCGCGCACCGGCCGTAACCCGAAGACCGGCGAAGAGATCAAAATCGCCGCTGCAAAAAATCCTGCCTTCAAGGCTGGTAAAGCTCTGAAAGACGCTGTAAACTAAGCGGCTCAGCTGGGGTGCTTAGCTCAGCGGTAGAGCGTCTCCCTTACACGGAGAGGGTCGGGGGTTCGAAACCCTCAGCACCCACCAAGTTAAGCATTGCAGTACAGTTTGAAAGTGTGGAGCGGTAGTTCAGTTGGTTAGAATGCTGGCCTGTCACGCCGGAGGTCGCGGGTTCGAGTCCCGTCCGCTCCGCCAGTTTCAAATTGGCCCCTGACAAAATCGGGGGCCTTGTTTTCTCAAACTCCACAAGAGGGAGGGAAAGCTAAAAAATTAAATGTGGAGCGGTAGTTCAGTTGGTTAGAATGCTGGCCTGTCACGCCGGAGGTCGCGGGTTCGAGTCCCGTCCGCTCCGCCATTTAATCAAGTCGCTTTTCGGAGCGCGCGCCCCGGGCAACCGGTGGTGGTCGAGTCAAATGTGGAGCGGTAGTTCAGTTGGTTAGAATGCTGGCCTGTCACGCCGGAGGTCGCGGGTTCGAGTCCCGTCCGCTCCGCCAGATGTCTCAAAGCCCTCGGCGCAAGCCGGGGGCTTTTTTTTGCCCCGCTATTGGCAGCGGCCGAGTTGGGCGCGGGGCAGGAAGCGGGTTAAACTGCCCGGCTCGCCACTCAGGCCTCGATTTGCCCATGCTGCAGAAACTTCGCGACAAGACCTCAGGCTGGATCGTTACGGTGATCATGGGCCTGTTGATGATCCCGTTCCTGTTTGTGATCGACAACAGCTACCTCGGTGGCGTCGGCGCACAGAACGTTGCCAAAGTGTCGGCGCCGCCGTCGTGGTGGACCTCGGCACCGTCATGGTGGCCGATGTCGTTCCTGTGGAACCACCACGAAGTCAGCGTCGAGGACTTCCGTACCCGTTTTGAGCAGGCACGCATGCAGGCGCGTGAGCAGCAGGGCGACAACTTCGACCCGCGCGAATTTGAAACCGCCGAGAACAAGCGCCTCGTGCTCGATCAGCTGATCGACGAGCAGGTTGTGCGCCTGGCTGCTGAAGACGCGCATATCGTCATCGGCGACAAGGCCGTGCGCGACTACATCGCGGCGATTCCAGGCTTCCAGAAGGATGGCAAGTTCGATCCGGACCAGTACCGCCTGGCGCTTGCCCAGAGCATGCCGCCGCGTACGCCGGCGATGTTCGAGCAGCTGGTGCGCTCGAGCCTGCAACAGTCGATCATTCCTTCGGCACTGGCCCAATCGGGCTTCACCACCAAGGGCGAAAGCGAGCGTCTGCTGAAGCTGCTTGGCGAAACCCGTGATGTGGAATTCGCATTGTTGCCGGTCGTTGCGCCTGATACTGCAGCGGTCACGGACGCCGAGATCGACCAGTGGTACAAGGCGCATCCGAAGGACTTCCGCCAGCCGGAAAGCGTCACCATCGAGTATGTCGAGCTCAATGCTGCGAGCATGCCGGCCGCGACGGCGGCTGACGAAGCCACGCTGCGTCAGCGCTATGAAGACGAGAAGGCGCGTTTTGTCAGCGCCGACCAGCGTCTGGCTTCGCACATCCTGATTGCCAAGGGCAGCGATGAGAAGGCCGCCGAGGCCAAGGCCGCCAAGCTGGCCGCGGAGGCCAAGCAGCCGGGTGCCGATTTCGCCGCGCTGGCCAAGGCCAACTCGGAAGATCCGGGCTCCAAGGATTCCGGTGGCGACCTGGGCTGGGTTGAGAAGGGCGTGATGGTCAAGCCGTTCGAAGACGCGCTGTTCGCGATGAAGGCCGGTGATGTGGTCGGCCCGGTCAAGACCGAGTTCGGCTACCACGTGCTGAAGCTGCGCGAGATCAAGGGTGGCGAAGGCCGTCCGTTCGAGGAGGTGCGTGACCAGCTGGCTGCCGAGCAGCTGCAGGCCGATACCGAGAAGGCATTCAATGAGCTGAGCGGTCGCCTGGTCGATCTGGTCTACAAGAACCCGACCGAGCTGGGTGGCGCAGCCAAGGAAGTTGGCCTGCCGGTGCAGACCCTGGGCCCGTTCAACCGTGCCACGGCCAGCGGCATCGCTGCCAATCCGGCCGTGCTGAAGGCTGTGTTCTCCGATACGTTGAAGGAAGACGGTACGGTCAGCGACCCGATCGAACTGGCTCCGAACCACACGGTCATGGTCCGCGTTACCGCACACACCCCGGAGCAGGCGATTCCGCTTGCGCAGGCGCGTGAGCAGGTGATTGCCGCGGTACGTGCGCACCGTTCCGAAGAAGCCTCGAAGAAGGCTGCGGACGCGCTGCTGGCCAAGTTGAACGCTGGCCAGACCCTGCAGGCATTGGCTGGCAGCGAGCAGCTGCAGCTGCTGCCGATGCCGGGCCTGCCGCGCACCGCGCCGATGCCGACCGTTGAAGCCAACCGCGCTGCGTTCACTGCAGCGGCTCCGGTCGGCGACAAGCCGAGCTATGGCAAGGTCGAGATGGAGCCGGGTCGCTATGCCGTGTTCGCGGTCACCAAGGTGACCCCGGGCAACCCGGCCGAAGTGCCGGAACCGCAGCAGGCCATGCTCAAGGACCAGCTGAGCCAGATCGACGGCGCCGCCGCAGCCAAGGCCTACGTCGACGGCATGCGCAAGCGCTACAAGGTGCAGGTGCAGGAATCCCAGCTCTAAGCATCTGAGCAGCACCCAACAAAAAGCCCGGCGAAAGCCGGGCTTTTTGTTCATGTAGTGCCGAGCCATGCTCGGCAGGGGCTTTACCGATACAACCAGCAGCATTGGTAGTGCCGAGCCATGCTCGGCAGGGGCTTTACCGATACAGCCAGCAGCAGTGGTAGTGCCGAGCCATGCTCGGCAGGGGCTTTACCAATACAGCCAGCAGCATTGGTAGTGCCGAGCCATGCTCGGCAGGGGCATTACCGATACAGCCAGCAGCAGTGGTAGTGCCGAGCCATGCTCGGCTGGGGCTTTACCGGCAATCTCCAGCTCTTTTGCAGGAGTGGCATGAGCCGCGAAGCCGGCAGCAATGGAATCGCCTGCATCCGCGCAATCGTAACGATCACCAGCTTCGCGGCTTATGCCGCTCCCACAAGCGGGTAGGTCAGCGGTGAGGCCCCTGCCGAGCATGGCTCGGCACTACATCAAACGCAAAAACCAACACCAAACGCAGAAGCCCAACACCAAACGCAGAAGCCCGGCCATTGGCCGGGCTTCTGCTTTCGTTCTGCTGTGGCAGCTATGGCTCAGCGCGCCTCGTCGTAACGCAGCACCATGCCCGGCTTCAGCACCGCGCTGGCATCCAGGTTGTTGGACGAGAGCAGGGTCTTCACCGAAATGCCGTAGCGGCGGGCGATGGTCCAGGCCGATTCGCCGCTGCGTACGGTGTGGCGGCTGCCAGTGCTGGCCGAGGCGACCGCGCGCGAGGGAGCAGCAGGACGGCGGCTGGCGACGGGCGGCGCTGCGGCAGGCGCCGCATCGCGGGTAGCTACCAGCACGCTCTCGCTGTTGTCGCTCTCCACGCTGCCCATGGCCGCAGCCGGTGCCAGCACCCGGGTGCCGGAGCGGGAGCTGGTCAGGGCGGGGTTGAGGCGGGCGATGCGGGCCGGGTCCAGTGCGTTCTGTGCCGACCAGGCCGCCAAGGTGGTGTTGGCGGGCAGGGTGTGGCCCTTGAGGATCGGCACCTGCCGGTCCAGCGCCGCCATCAGGTCGGGTTCGTTCTCGGCCTGTTCCAGCACGCAGGCCAGTGCGTGCAGCTTTTCAACATAGGCGTAGGTGATCGGCGACAGGCCCGGCAGTTCGGAAGCGGTGGCGTTCTGTGCGTTCATGCCGCCACGACGCAGCGATTGCAGGATGCGGTACTCACCGGCGTTGTACGCCATCACCGCCAGCTGCCAGTCACCGGCAAACATGCCGTGCAGGGTCTTCAGGTAGCGCACCGCGGCGCGGGTGGAGTCCACGGCCGACAGGCGGCCGTCATAGCCCTTCTCCATCGGCACGCGGTGGTTGCGCGCGGTGGTGGCGATGAACTGCCACAGCCCGGCCGGGCCGCTGGCGTTGCGGGCACCGGGGCGGTAGCCGCTTTCAACGAAGGGGATAAGCGCGAATTCGGTTGGTAGGCCGGCACTGCGCAGCTCGTCGACGACGTAGCCGAACAGCGGCAGCGCGTCGTCCTCGACATTGCCCAGTCGCGAAGGGGCGTGCGAGAACTGCTTGCGCCAGCGTGGGCTGGTGGCTTCGGCATCGCACTGTGGTGCGGCCAGGCCCTCACGGAAGTTGGCGAAGATCTCGCGTCCGTTACGGGTAGTCGGGGCCGGCAGCGAGGCCGGGTCCAACGGTAATGCAGTGAGCGCGGCGACGTTCTGGGTCATGCCGGCGCTGACGGGAAGCGTCTGCGCGGCCAGCGTACCGCTGCCCGTGCCCAACAACATCCCCAGCGCCAACGGCAGACAAAGCCGCCTCATGCGCGAAAACCGTCTTTCCACCGCCGCAATTCGGCGAAGACTTCCACCTGGTCGGTGGGCGCGCGACCAAGCCGGGCCGCGATCGCTGCAACGATGGCGGTATCGGCAGTCCGCAGAAACGGATTGCATTCCAGTTCGCTCGCCAGGATGGCGGGAACGGTAGGACGGGAACTGCTGCGCATGTCCGAGGCTTCCTGTTGGCGGCGCTGCAATGCCGCGTTGGTGGGGTCGACATGCCGCGCAAACACGGCATTGGCCAGCGTGTATTCGTGCCCGCAGCAGACCAGTGTCTGTGGGGGCAGGGCGGCCATTCGCCGGAGCGAGGCCAACATCTGGGCCGGCGTACCTTCGAACATGCGTCCACAGCCCAAGCTGAACAACATGTCGCCACTGAACAAATGGTCGTGGCCGTAGTAGGCAATATGGCTTCGGGTGTGACCGGGAACTTCCATCACGGTGAAGTCGAAGCCGGACAATTCTACCCGGTTGCCTTCGCTGACTCGTTCACATTCCAATGCGATGCGTTCATCTACCGGGGCGATGACCCGCAAGCGCGGCCAGCGCTCACGCAACTCCGCCACCCCGCCGATATGGTCGTCGTGGTGGTGGGTGAGCAGGACACCTGCAGGCTGCATGCCTTGCGCAGCGGCTTCGAAAACCGGACCGGCCTGGCCGGGGTCGACGAAAATCGTGCGGTCATCGGGCGTTTGCAGCGCCCAGATGTAGTTGTCCTGAAATGCGGGCAGGGCGATCAGTCGCATAGAATTGGAAAATGCCTGCCGCCCAGTCCCCCCGTCAAGCTGCAGTCTCGCCCTGGTTTGAGAAAGCCGGGGCACAGGCGATGCGCGAATGGGAGCAGCGGTTGCTGTCTGAACAAATGCGCGGATTTCCCTCGCCGCCATGGCTGTGGCTGGCGCCAAACGCCTGCTGGCAGCCAGATTCCCCGCCGCAGGGCCGTGGCCTGCGCCTGCACCGCAACCCGCAAACGCCTGGTTGGACTGGCGATCTGCGCTGCAGCCTGCCGTTGCCGCTGCCCAGCGAGTCGATCAAGGCCATCGTCATCGAGCACCCGGCGGCAGAGGAGCTGGAGCCCTTGTTGTCCGAATGCGCGCGGGTGCTGATGCCCGGCGGGCGGGTCTGGGTGACCCTGCTCAACCGCTGCAGTCCCTACCGCGCACACTGGCAGTGGCAGGGCGCACGGCCACCTTCGGTGACACGTTGCAGGACACTATTGCAGCGGCAAGGCATACGATGTCGCTCGCTGCGGCACTATGGCCCGCTGTGGACGCAGTCAGGCAACACCCCGGGTACGGCATTGCCGGCCCTGCGCGCCTTGTGCGTGCTGGAAGCTGAAAAACGCACCGAGGCATATATCGGCCCGATCAAGGCCAGTCGCGTCAGTTGGCGCGACCCGGTGGCGACCTGAATTCAACGGAACACTATGAAGTCAATTGAAGTACATACCGACGGCGCCTGCCTCGGCAATCCAGGCCCCGGCGGATGGGGCGCGTTGTTGCGCTACAAGGGCCACGAGCGCGAGCTGGCCGGTGGCGAAGCCCACACCACCAACAACCGGATGGAGTTGATGGCCGCGATCATGGGCCTGGAGACGCTCAGCGAGCCCTGCAACATCACCTTGTTCACCGATTCGCAGTACGTGCGCCAGGGCATCACCGAATGGATGCCGGGCTGGGTGCGGCGCAACTGGAAGACGGCCGGCGGTGACCCGGTCAAGAACCGTGACCTGTGGGAACGCCTGCACGAGGCCACGCAGCGCCATCAGATCGACTGGCGCTGGGTCAAAGGTCATTCCGGTGACCCGGACAACGAACGCGTGGACCAGTTGGCCCGCGATGCTGCAATCCGCGTGCGCGCTGGCGCCGCGAGCAACTGAGGTAGCAGATGCGCCAGATCGTCCTTGATACAGAAACCACCGGCCTGGAATGGAAGAAGGGCAACCGCGTGGTCGAAATCGGCTGCGTGGAGCTGCTTGAGCGGCGCCCCAGTGGCAACAACTTCCACCGCTACCTGAAGCCGGATTGCGACTTCGAATCCGGCGCCGCCGAAGTCACCGGCCTGAGCCTGGATTTCCTCGCCGACAAGCCGCGCTTCGAAGAAGTGGTGGATGAGTTCCTGGCCTATGTGGACGGTGCCGAGCTGATCATCCACAACGCCTCGTTCGACATGGGCTTCCTCGAAAACGAGATGAGCCTGGCCGGCAAGGGCCGCTTGGCCAGCCGGGTGACGGTGACCGATACCCTGGCGATGGCGCGCGAGCGCTATCCCGGCCAGCGCAACTCGCTGGATGCGCTGTGCCGGCGCCTGGGCGTGGATAACGCCCACCGCACGCTGCATGGCGGCCTGCTCGATGCGCAGATCCTGGCCGACGTCTATATCGCGCTGACTTCGGGCCAGGAGGAAATTGGTTTTGGTCAGCCGGAAGCCGAATCGGCCAGTGCCGGCGGTGTTGTACAGACGTTCGACGTGTCGGCGCTGTTGCCGCGCCCCCGCGTACTGGTGACCGCCTCCGAGCAGGAGGCGCACGAGGCGCGCCTGGCCAGGCTGCGCAAGAAAGCCGGACACGCATGGTGGGACGGCGAGCCCGCGCCCGCGCCTGGCGAGCCGGCCTGAGTCACGCCGGTCGTTGATTTGAACGGAGTTCCGCTGCCTTAGTGGCAGCGGACCAGGAC
>NZ_JASCOR010000109.1 GCF_029959445.1 Stenotrophomonas sp. PS02298
CCTTGGTCGGCTTGGGGCTTCACGGTTAGAGCCTCAGCCTAGCAGGGCTGGGCTCTACAGGGAGTGGTCCCGGCAATGCCGCAGGGGCTGGACTTCCGGCTTTGCGGCTGACGCCGCTCCTACAAAAAAACAAAAAAAAGCGCGGATCACTTGATCCGCGCTTGAGACGGCGAGGGAGAGGGACCCGCCGGCTCTTTACTCAGTAACGCAGGTTCTGCTGCCAGTAGGTTTCGATCTGGCGGACCAGCGGGTCCGGCAGCGGCACGTAGTCGAGCTGGCGGGCCTGGGCGTCGCCGTTGGCGTAGATCCAGCGGAAGTACTCAACCGCGGCCTTGGCGCCTTCGGCGCTCTTCGGCTGCTTGCGCATCAGGATGAAGTTGGTGGCGGTGATCGGCCATGCCTGCTCGCCCGGAGCGTTGGTCATCACCAGGTAGAAGTCACGTGCATTGGCCCAGTCGGCGCTGGCGGCAGCGGCCGAGAAGGTCTCGTCACGCGGCTGCACGAAGTTGCCGGCGGCATTCTTCATGCGCGAGAAGGTCAGGCGGTTCTGCAGGGCGTAGGAGAACTCGACGTAACCGATCGAGCCGCGGATCTGCTTGACGTAAGCGGCCACGCCTTCGTTGCCCTTGCCGCCGATACCGACCGGCCACTGGACGCTGGTGCCTTCACCGACGGTGGTCTTCCAGTCAGCGTTGACCTTGGACAGGAAGTTGACGAAGTTGAAGGTGGTGCCCGAACCGTCGGAACGGTGGACGACGGTGATCTTGGTGTCCGGCAGGGTCAGGCCGGCATTGAGCGCGGCGATGGCCGGGTCATTCCACTTGGTGATCTTGCCCAGGAAGATGTTGGCCAGCGTCGGACCATCCAGCTTCATCGCACCGGCGTCCACGCCCGGCACGTTGAGCACCGGCACCACGCCGCCGATCACCGACGGGAACTGCACCAGCCCAGCCGACGCCAGTTCTTCCGGCTTCAGCGGCGCATCGGACGAGCCGAAGTCAACGGTATTGGCCTTGATCTGGGCAATACCGCCGCCCGAGCCGATCGACTGGTAGTTGACGCGGTTGCGGGTGGCGGCGCTGTAATCGGCCGACCACTTGGACATGACCGGGTAGATGAAGGACGCGCCGGCGCCGGTGACATCGGCTGCATTGGCGGCGAACACGGACGACGCTGCGAGGATGGCTACAGCGGCGCGCGATTTGATGGCGTGGATCACGAATGGCTCCTGGGAGTTGATGTGCGGTGGTTTCCGCCCCGGCGCCTATTCCATAACCATTTGATGACAGCGCAGCGTCTGTCATATGACGCACATATGACAGCGGCGCTTGTGATCAGAACGTTGCTTCAACCTCGCTGGGAAGCGGGTAACTGCGGCCCCTTGGTAGCAACTTGAAGCTGCGTAGGGGAAGCTCTTCGCGGGCTTCCACGCAATCACCCTTGGTGTCTTCATGGCTCACGGTTGAACTGCCGCGTTCCCGGATTGTCAGCGATGCCCAGCCTTGCGCGGAGGAGGGGCCAAGCTCCAGCGTGCGCTTTGTTTCATGGAATTCACCGGCACAGCGGGTATCCCATTCACCGCCGCTGCTGGACACCACGATCTGCCCGGTAATTGCTTCCAGGTTGTTGCCGTTGAGTACCAGTAGCTGCAGCCGGGTTTCGCTGAAAGGGTTGGGTTGCGAGGAGTTGCTGCGTGAGCTGCGTACGCCGAACGCACGTACGCTCGGCGAGAGGTTGTAGCGCGCGGTATCCAGGCCGACGCTGTCAACATGGATCGCATCGCTGCTCATCACCTCGGGCAGGCGGAGCCCGGCGCGTGGGCGCAGGCTGGTGCTGTCGACCACCAATACATCCAGGTCGCCCGACTGGGAGTCACCATCGGGGCCCTCCGGGCCCAGGAACGGTACCGCGATCAAGGTCAAGGAAGTATCCGCCGGCCATACCCGGCAAGCGCCGCGCTCGGCGTCGATGGACCAGCCGGAGCGGTCGGGCAGGGCAGCGGTGTCGCGCTGTTGGTAGGCCTGGGTGATACGCGCGGCAGCGTCATCACCACAGTCCTGGGCGAAACTGGTGACGGGCAGGGATAGCAGTAGTGCCAGCAGGCAAGTGCGCATGGGATCCATCCGGTTGGAGCGCCCCCCGATGCGTTGTGGGAGCTGCGTAAGCCGCGAAGCTTACACAGCTTCAGCAAGCGCAGCGGCGCCCGCCGTTGTAGGAGCGGCGTGAGCCGCGAAGCTGACAGGCCTTCAGATTGCGGCGATTGCTTGGGCGCCGACGTTGCTTGCCTCGCGGCTTACGCCGCGCCTACAAAATCACAATCGCTGTAACGACGAACGCCCCATGCGGGGCGTTCGTGGTAGTGCATGCAGCCAATGCTTACCAGAAGAACTGCAGGCGCGCTTCCAGGATGTCCGGCTTGTCGCTGACGAAGCTGCGGGCGCTCGACGAATACTTCTTGCTGTCGACCATCACGTAGTTCAGCGAGGCCTTGAAGTTGGAGCGCCAGTACCAGTTGGCACCCACGGTCCAGATGTCCATCTTGCCGCCGAGCACGCCGTCAACCAGCGGTGCGCCGCCAACCACGGCCGGCGCGCGCAGGCCGCCGTCGTCCAGGTTGATGCTGTCGAAGCGTGCGCCCAGCTGCCACATGCCGCGGCCCGGCTCATCCGGCAGGCCCAGGCTCGGGGTGCCGCCCTTGTAACCCCAGGTCTCGCCGGTCACGTTCCACACGCCGCTGATGTAGTAACCGTCGGTGCTGTAGTTGTCGTGGTCGTAACGCTTGGCCTTCGAGCTGTAGTACTCGCCCTGGGCCTTGAACGGGCCGTGCACATACATGGCTTCGGCGCCGATGGTGCTCAGGCGGTCGGTGTCCTTCAGGTCGCCGCTGTCGACCAGGCGCACGGTGGCCAGGTCGGCGTTCGGGCGGGCGCGCAGGCGCAGCAGGTCGGCGTCGGTGTCGTAGTTTACGTAGCTCAGGCCCAGGTGCAGGATGTTGCCCTTCTCGTTGATCGGGGCGAAGGTGCCGCGCACGCCGTAGCCGCTGCCATGGGCCAGGTCACGGGTCAGCTCGCGGCCGAAGGCCGAAGCGGTGACGGACCAGTTGGCATCGCCAACGCCGTAGCCAACGCCGAGGCGGCGGGCAACTGCATAGGTGTTGGTGACGGTGGCCTTGGAGATGAAGTCGTTGTTCTTGGTGCTGGACAGTTCTTCCAGGCTGTTCGGCTGCTTGTACTGGCCGGCCTGCAGGACGTGGTTGCTGTTACCGCCCAGCTTGTACTTGACGTTGGTGTCGAGGAACTTGTCAGCCTTGGCGTCGTAGCCGACCACCCATTCGATGTTGCCCGGGCCCTTGCCCTTCAGCACCAGCTCGGCGCGGCGCAGTTCGAACTCGCTGTCCTTGCCGTTCTTGGCAACGCCATTGAGGTCGGCCTTGTCATTGCTGAACCAGTTGCCGTCGGCCTGGACCAGGCCTTCGAAGGTGATTTCGGAACCGCCAATAACGTCGATGGCGACTTCAGCGTGTGCAGCCGGCGCGAACAGTGCAGCAGCCACGGCCGCGGTAAGGAGTTGGCGATGCAGTTTCATTGGGTGGGTAGCCTTGCAGGCGGTTGGAGGTTGCTGCGAAGGCTAGGGCGTAAAGATTGCGTAAATGTGACAGTTCAGCGACGAGCTTTGGCCTTGTGGCGCAAGGGTCTGCGTATTGGGCCTTGGGGCTGTTACGGGAAAGTGTCGTGCAGATGGCAGCCGCCGACGCTCATGCTGCGTCGGCGGTCTTGTCATTGAAATGGCAGAGATCCCGGATCACGCACTGCGGACAATCGGGTTTGCGCGCCTTGCAGACATAGCGCCCGTGCAGGATCAGCCAGTGGTGCGCATCCTGCAGGAATTCCTCCGGAATCACCTTCACCAGCCCATCCTCGACCACCCGTACATCCTTGCCAGGTGCCAGTCCGGTGCGGTTGGAGACGCGGAAGATATGCGTGTCCACCGCCATCGTTGGCTGGCCGAAGGCGGTATTGAGCACCACGTTGGCGGTTTTGCGGCCGACCCCGGGCAGGGCTTCCAGCGCGGCGCGTTCGGCCGGCACTTCGCCACCGTATTTCTCGACCAGGATGGCGCAGGCGGCAATCACGTTCTTTGCCTTGGCGTTGAACAGGCCGATGGTGGCGATGTAAGGCTTCAGTCCTTCCTCGCCCAAGGCAAGGATGGCCTGGGCGGTATTGGCTACCGGGAACAATTTGCGGGTGGCTTTGTTCACGCCGACATCGGTGGCCTGCGCCGACAAGGTCACCGCCACCAGCAGTTCGAACGGCGAGCTGTATTCCAACTCGGTGGTCGGGTGCGGGTTGAGCTCACGCAGGCGGGTGAACATCTCCAACACTTCGGCCGCACTCATGCGTTTGCTGCCGCGAGCCAACGTGCTTTTCCGCGCTGCGGCTTTTTTTGCCGGAGCGCTCTTTACCGCGATCTTCTTCGCGCCGATCTTTCTGTCGGCCGTCTTCTTCACTGTAGCTTTCTTCACTGCCACTGCCTTCATTTGCCCGGCTTTTCTGCGGCGCGCGCCTTGGCACGCGCCAGGATTGCCGCCGCCGCAGAGGGCAGGGCAGGCTTGCTGTCAGCTGCCGGCGGCGGCGCACGACGTGCCTGACGTTCCGCATCACGGCGTTCAAGTCGCGCGGCGCGGGCGCGATGGCGCTCACGCGCGGCCCAGGCCGTGCGCAGCTGCTGCTGGGCCTGCGTGAGCAGTCGTGGCAATTGCGGCTGCGCAGGATCCAGCAGTTCATCGCCGGGCTGCGGCAGGTACTCCATCAGCCCGGCGTGCAGCGCCGTATCCAGATCGTCGTCCAGTACGAATTGCAACAGTTGGCGGGGCGTGGCGTTTGCGTTGGACATGGACAACTCAGCGATTCTTGAATTCCGGCTTGCGGCGTTCCAGGAATGCAGTAGTGCCTTCGCGCATGTCGTCGGTGGAGAACACCAGGCCGAACTGTGCGCTTTCGTATTCCAGCCCTTCTTCGATGGCGCACTCACCACCGACGTTGATCGCGTCGAGGATGCCGCGCAGCGCCAGCGGTGCCGCACTGGCCAATTGCTCGGCCAGCTTGGTGGTTTCCGCTTCCAGCTCGGCGGCCGGCACCACGCGATTGACCAGGCCCAACTGTTGGGCGCGCTCGGCGCTGATCGGTGCGCCCAGCAGGCAAAGTTCCAGCGCGGCCGCGCGGCCGGCCAGGCGCAACAGGCGCTGCGTGCCGCCAAAACCCGGTACCAGGCCCAGGTTGATCTCCGGCTGACCGACCTTGGCGCTGTCGGCGGCGATGCGCAGGTGGCAAGCCATGGCCAGTTCCATGCCGCCACCCAGTGCGAAACCGTTCACCATTGCGATGACCGGCTTGTTCAGGCGCTCGATGCGGCGCATCAGGCGCTGCCCGACCAGCGAGAAGTCGCGGCCCTGAACCGGGGTCAATGTATTCATTTCAGCAATGTCCGCGCCGGCAACGAAGGCTTTGCTACCGGCGCCCGTAAGGACAACCACGCTTACGTCCTGGGCCAATGCTGCGTCGGCAAAGGCAGCATCCAGGGTTTCCAGGGTCAGCCGGTTGAGGGCGTTGAGCTTTTCCGGGCGCTGCACGGTGATGGTGCGGACGCCTGCGTGGGTGCTGATCGAAACCGGTGATTCGGACATAAGGGTGAAAGCCTCAAAACGTTAAAAAAAAGTAATGAATGGAACTCTTTCAATTGGCGACGGTCAGAGATGAGCGTCGTCAGTGGCGGACAGCCTTTGTGACGGCTATCCTAACCCGTCGCCTCTAGCGGCATGTTTGCCCTGAGACACCATTCCTGGAGAACTGTTTGATGAAGTTGCGTTCTATTGCGGTCGCCGTGGCCGCCCTGGCCGTCACCGGCACCGCTTTCGCCCAGGACATCGCGTCCGAAAAGGGCAAGCTGAGCTATTACTTCGGCTATGACTACGGTAACAACCTGGCTGAGCTCACCGGTCGCGGCGAGCAGCTGGACATCGCTTCGGTGGTGAAGGGCCTGCAGGATGCCTACGCCAAGAAGCAGCCGGCAATCACCGCCGACCAGCTGAAGCCGGCCGTTGAAGCCTTCCAGCGCCGCGAGCAGGGCCGTGCCCAGGCCGCCAAGGCCGAGTACGACAAGGCTGCTGCTGAAAACAAGACCCGCAGTGACCAGTTCATTGCCGCCAACAAGGCCAAGGCCGGCGTGCAGACCCTGGCCAGCGGCGTGCAGTACCGCGTGATCGAAGCCGGTGCCGGCGCCAAGCCGACCCAGGCCAGCACCGTTGCACTGGAAGTTGCCGGTCCGTTCCCGTACGGCCAGCGTCCGACCGAAGCTCGCCCGGCACAGTCGATTCCGTCGATCAAGCTGAGCGAAGTGGAAATGGCTGCCATGCGCGAAACCCTGCTGCAGATGCCGGCCGGCGCCAAGTGGGAAGTGACCCTGCCGCCGGAGAAGGCCTACGGTGCCGACCCGCGCACCCCGTTCCCGCCGAACGTGGCTGTGCAGTTCGAGATCAAGCTGGTCAGCGTCAAGTAAGCGCAAACCAGTGATGCAACAAGAGGCGCCGGTGGCAACACCGGCGCTTTCTTTTTGTCTGCAAGCACATGTAGTGCCGAGCCATGCTCGGCAAGGGCTTTCCCGGCGATGCCAGCAGTTGCGCTTCATCAACGATCAGCCCAGTGCAGGCGCGCAACTGGCCAAGGGCGCAGTAGCCGACCATCGCAAGCTGGGTTGTTGCAGGCCAGGTAACTATCAGTGCCGTGAAAAAAGAAGAGCCGGCGCCATCAAGGCACCGGCTCTTTGTTCACCATCCAGTGCTGTTTCTGGACGAGCTGGTGGTTTCGCTTGTAGAGCCTCTGCCGAGCATGGCTCGGCACTACAGGCAATCTTTGCTCCACTGGATTTACGGCGACGTCACCTTGGCCGCGCAGGTGCGGATGCCAGCCTGTTCGACGGTGCTGATCAGGTTGACGGCCTTCAGCGAAGCAGCGGTGTCGTTCATGCAGCGCAGGTAGAGCGCACGGTTGCCGTTGGCGGTGGTGCGGCACAAGCGGTCCTGCGCCTGCACGTTGGCACCGGCGATCAAGCCCGGGTTCTTGAACAGTTTCACGCCCGTATCGCAGCTGCCGATGCGCGCCGTGCCAGCGTTCAAGTCCCAGCCCTGGTCGGCGAATACCGCCAAGGTCAGGTCGACCATGCGGCCCGCGTCAGTGTTGGGGCTGTTGGCCGGTTCCATCAACGCGTCGGGTACCAGCACACTCTCGAAGTGCGAGAAGGTAGAGCCGCTGGCAACGATGGCCGGTGCATACAGCAGCGGACGCCCGCTGGCATCGGCACCGGCATAGCGGCCGGCTACCTGGCCCAGGCTTGCGGTCAACGCCGTGCCCGCCTGTGCCGCTGCCTTGATCTGATTG
The DNA here is from genome assembly GCF_029959445.1 of Stenotrophomonas sp. PS02298. Classification (GTDB taxonomy): domain Bacteria; phylum Pseudomonadota; class Gammaproteobacteria; order Xanthomonadales; family Xanthomonadaceae; genus Stenotrophomonas. The sequence continues at coordinate 7,434 of NZ_JASCOR010000109.1, forward strand.
GCATCGGTGAGGTTGACGCTCAGCGTTGGGATGGTGGCGTTGACGCTGGCGTCTTCGGCCATGCCCGGCGCGGTGCCCGGATCGCCGGAACTGGCGACGTTGCCGATGATCGCTGCGACCGCGCCTGCCGCCTGCGCATTGGCTGCCTTGATCTCGAATGCGCAGCCACCGCGATTGACGTAGGCAACCTTGCCGCTGAGGCTGCCGGCGGGAATCGCTTCGCAGGCGTCGGCGGTGTCAGCACCGGTGCCGTCGTTGGCAATGGCAACTGCGCCAGCGAAGTTGGCCGGAGTGGCTGGCGGGCCAAAGGATGCAGTGCCATAGAACTGGGTGACCACGCTGCTGCCATTGACCGACAGCACTACCGCAGGGTCAAGCCACAGCGGTGTCTGTGCCTTGGTGGTCGCACCATTCCATGCCGGAGCGCCGCGGGTCTTGACCGACGTCGCGCGCAGCGCGTTCGTCATGCTGGCTTCGGTGAAGCGCTTGCCGGACAGGTTGTCGAACGCGTTCTCGGTATAGACGTCCGAATACCCGTAGTACTGCGGAATGCCGGCACGCTCGCCCAGTCGGCCGGTGGTGTAGCCGACGAAGCCGGAGAAGCCCAGGCCGTGGCCGATTTCATGCATCACCACGTCGAGGAAGCTGATCAGGTTGGCGGGCGCTTTGCCGTCCAGTCCGTAGTACCAGCCCGAGCCGGTCATGCATGGCGTACCGTCAGGGTTGCTGCCGCCCAGGTTGGCGTTGAAGCGGCTGGTGATATCGGTGCCGGAACTGCTGATGGTGATGCGGCTGCCGTTGAGGGCATTGGCGAGCGGGGCGTGGTACATCATGCCCAGTTCGGTGGCGGTGGGCGGCGTGGTTGCGATCCAGGAGGCGCCGGCCGAGCCGAGGGTGCCGCCGGTCGCGGTACAGGTCAGGTCCTGGAAGCTGGCGCCGACGAAGGTCTCCACGTCACTCTGCAGCACCGCGCCCCATAGATCGGCGGCGAATTGATAGACGATGCGGCGTTGCTCACCGACCGTCTTGCCGGGGTTGCCGCCTTCAGGTGCGCGTACGGTGGTGTCGTTCAGGCCCTTGCCTGCGGGATCCTGGTTGATCGGAGTGATGATGGCGGCGTTGGCCGATGCGCCGAGCACGGCGCTGCCGATGACGGCGGCAAGCAGCAGCGTCTTCATTCGGACACCTCCTGTCGACCATGCGAAAGCGGTGCGCCGTTCTCCAGAATCTGTACTTCACCGTTGGCATCGCGTTCGACGCTCAATGAGCTCAACGCGGACAGCGGCAGGTCGGCGGTGCTCATGCCGTTGCTCTGTATGCGGATGGTCTTGGCGGCATCGGTGCCGGTCTGCGGAATGCGTGCCCAGGCGGCGTTGGTGCCGGCGGCGCTGCGGCTTGCCGAAGGCATTGCGTTTGCCTTTTCGGAAAGAGCCCGGATCTCGGTATCGGTGAGTTTGCGCAGCTTGCCGGTCTTGGCATCGATGCCGGCGACCATGCCGCTTTCGGTAGGGGTACTTGGGTTGCCGTCCGTTGGCGGCTCATGGGCCTGTACTGAAAGGCTGGCGGACAGTGCCAGCGCCGATAACAACAAGGAAGGTTTTGCCATTCTCATTTCCGAGCTCCGCTTACAGAGTGAAAAGCGATAAGGCTCCATCCATGCGCGCGCGAGGCAGGCGTCCAACAGCCACGCTGATCGAACGCGCGTCACGCGCATTGGATGGTTCGTGTTCCCCCTGTCGGCAATTGGAGTGTGCCCGGAGATGAACCATTCCTCAACCATAGTTTGATGGGGGTCACATAATGAATGGGCCTAAGCATTGCCTGGGCATGCTGGATTGGCTTGGGTGTTTGTCCTCGGGTTTGTCATCCGGGCTGGGCAAATTCCTTGCTGACGAAGGCCGATAACTGGTCCGCGGGTGCGCCTCGCGTTACGCTAGCGTGATGTCGGAATTGATGGATGCACCTGCTCGTGTCATCTCCAGCCCCTGTATTGGCATCTGCGCGCTTGATGAGCAGGGCTACTGCCGTGGTTGCTGGCGCAATGGTGCCGAGATCGGTGCCTGGATGCGCATGAGCGAGGACGAGCGGCGGCGGGTAATGACGCAGGAGCTGCCAGGGCGCGCACGCCAGGCGCAGGCGTTTGCCGAGCAACTGCAGGGTCGTGATCGGCTGCAGCAGGCCTTGATGCCACTGACCCAGACGCCAACCGGGCCGGGCTGGAACCGCTCGGAGCTGGAGGATCTGTTGCCCCCGGGGCCACCGGTGGAAGCGGCGGTACTGGCTGGGCTGGTGCCGCGCGCGCAGGGCACGCAGGTGATCTTGACCCGTCGTACCGAAGCGCTGCGCAACCATGGCGGTCAAGTAGGGTTTCCTGGTGGCCGCATCGAAACCCTGGACCGCAATCCGCTGGCAGCTGCGCTGCGCGAGAGCGACGAGGAAATCGCCTTGCCGCGCAGCCAGGTATTGGCCTTGGGCTATCTGGACCCCTTCATCACCATCACCGGCTTCCGGGTGACGCCGGTGGTCGCGGTCGTGGACCCGGCGTTCATCGCACGTCCCGAACCCGGTGAAGTGGCCGAGGTGTTCGAGGTGCCACTGGATTACCTGATGGACCCGGCCAACCTGCGCCAGGTGGATATCGAGCATGGCGGGCGCGTCCGTCATGTCATGGAGTACAGCTGGCCCGGGCAGCGCATCTGGGGCGCGACCGCAGCCATCCTCTACAACCTTCGTCGTCGTTTGGAGCAGGTGGCATGAGCCAGGTTGGCGTTTCGTGGACCACGCTGGTGGATGTAGCGGAGCTGGCCAATGCCCTGGCACAGCCCGAATTGCGCGTGGTCGATGCCCGCGCCACCGCCAGCACTGCGGTGCGGGTGATGGATGCGCGCTATTCATTGGCGGACAAGCAGGCAGGTGCCGCTGGCTACGCCGCCGCACATATTCCCGGTGCGCTCCATGCGGATCTGGAGAAAGATCTGTCGGACATGGGCAAGCAGGGGCATGGCCGACACCCGTTGCCGGAAAGCGAGGTCTTTGCAGCGCGTCTGGGACAGTGGGGCATTGCGCCGGATACCCAGGTGGTGGTCTACGATGCGGCCGATGGCAGCATGGCGGCGGCGCGCCTGTGGTGGCTGCTGCGCCTGATCGGCCACCGCAAGGTCGCCGTGCTCGATGGCGGTCTGGCCGCTTGGCAGGCGGCAGGGTACGCGGTTGATGCGGCCCCGGTTGTGGTGCCTGCATTGCCGGCCTATCCCGGTCAGTTCGACATGACCCAGGTAGTCAGTGCCGATGAGGTGCAGTCGCGCTTGTCGCAGACGCCGGCATGGTTGCTGGACGCGCGTGCAGGTGAACGTTACCGCGGCGAAGTCGAGCCCCTGGATCGGGTAGCCGGGCATGTGCCTGGTGCGCTCAACCGGCCGTTCGGCATGAATCTGCGCGATGGCCGTTTCCGTCCTGCGCAGGAGCTGCGTGCTGAATTGGAGCCGCTGTTGTCCGGGCAGGCACCGGCGCAGGTGGCGGTGATGTGTGGTTCGGGCGTCACCGCCTGTCATCTCGCCCTGGCGTTTGCGCATGCGGGTATGCCAGGTCTGCGTGTGTTCAGTGATTCCTGGAGTGGTTGGTCCAGTGATGCAAACAGGCCGGTTGCTACGGTTTGAGTGATCAGTACACCGCGAGTGGGCGCGGTGCCGATGGGTATGAATGCTTCGGGGGAAGCGTGCGTTCATTGAAATGGCTAGGCGTAGCGCTGGTGGCGGCAGTTCTTGGTGCATGCAATGCGCCAGGCAATGGCTTGTCCGGTGATACAGTGCGTGAGTATCTGCGCGAGGTTGAACAGTGGCGGACGCAGCGCCTGGCCCAACTGCGCGCGCCTGAGGGTTGGCTCAGCTATACCGGCTCGGGCCGACTCAAGACCGGTGCCTACCGGGTGGGCAGTGCCGCGGCCAATGACGTGGTTCTGCCCAGTGGCCCTGCGGAGCTTGGTTTCCTGCAGGTCGACCGTGACGGCGAAGCCATGTTCACCGCAGGTAGCCGCGCCGGTGCCCGGATCAACGGCGAGCCGCTGGAGCGGGCGGTTTTGGTCCCAGGGGTTGCCCATGTCAACGAAGCCAGCCGCGTTCAAGTGGGTGACTCGGAGTTCTATCTGGTGCGCACCGGCAGCATTCTGGGCTGGCGCTACCGCGACCCGCAATCGCCGCGACGCCTCGCATTCACGGCTATCGAGCACTTTCCGGTCGATCCGAAATGGAACGTCAGCGCGCAATGGCGGCCGTTTCCGGCACCCAAGCAGGCAGTCTTGTTGACCTCGATCGGCACCCCGTTGCCGGCCGTCGTGCCGGGCGAGGCGGTGTTTGAGGTCAATGGGCGCAGCTATCACCTGCAGCCGGTGCTGGATGAGGCTGCGCCAGCATCACGACGCTTGTTCTTCCTGCTGTCGGACCGCACCAGCGGCCGCGAGACCTATGGTGGTGCGCGTTACCTGTACGCGGCCATGCCCACCGACGGCGTGGTGCAGCTGGATTTCAATCGCGCCGAGAACCCGCCCTGCGCGTTCACCCCGCACGTGGTGTGCCCGATCGCGCCGGCCATCAATCGCCTGGATCTTGCAGTGACGGCAGGCGAGAAGTTCCAGTACCTGCCGCAGTAGGCGGCTGCCGGGAGTTGCTTAGTCCGGCAGCTGCTGCAGATCAATCGCGCGCAGCACCAGTTCCCACGGGAACATCGGGCCCGGATCGAGTTTGCGCTGCACGTTGAGGCTGGGGTTGTCGCTGGCCGGTTCCAGGGTCGTGTCCAACTGCTCATGGCCGGCGATGTAGCGCAGCGACGGTACTGCCTGCGGCAGCCATTCCAGCAACCTCACCAAGGCGGCGATCTGCGCTTCTGGGTAGGGTTCGCTCATGGCCTGGTTGTTGGAGTCGAACCAGTTCGGCCAGCGCCCGCGGTTGACCAGTTCGATGCCGATCGAGCGCGGGTTGATGCCACGAACGTGATGGGCAACGCGGTCCAGTGCGATGTATTGCTGGATGCTGCCATCGCGGTCGATGTAGTAGTGACCGCTGTTGCCGCTGCCGTTGTCGTAGAGCGCACGCTCACCGTATTCGCGGGCTGTGGCCAGGTCCGGCAACTCGGTGCAATGGATCACCACCAGGTCGATGTCGGCGAGCTTGCGCTGCGCCAACTGGTGTTCGTAGGGCAGCGGCTTGGCAATGATGGGAGGCGGCAGGTGCATGCGTGGATGCTAGCATTCACACATGAATTCCCCCATGACTTGCCGCCAGCCATGAGCCGCGGCCACTGCATTCTGTCGCACGGCTTCGAGAGCGGCCCGGACGCCACCAAGGTCACCGCGCTGGCCGATGTGGCCGAACGCCTGGGCTGGAGCCACGAACGTCCCGACTACACCGATCTGGATGCCAGAAGCGAGATCAGCCGGGTTGGCGATGTGCCGGCACGGCTGCAGCGGCTGATCGAGCGGGCAGCCGAAAAGGCCGCACATGGCCCGCTGGTGCTGGCTGGTTCGAGCCTGGGCGCCTATATCTCGGCGATCACCTCGCTGCAGGTGCCGGTAGCCGGGCTGTTCCTGATGGTGCCTCCAACCACGATGGGGCCGATGCCGGCGCTGGATGCTGCCGCGGTGCCGATCAGCGTGGTCCACGCCTGGAACGACGAGCTGATCCCGGCCGCCGACGTGATTGCCTGGGCCGCACAGCGCTCGGCACGGCTGCTGCTTGTCGATGACGGCCACCGCCTGATGCGGCATGTGGATGCGTCCTGCCAGGCCTTTGAGGCCTTGCTGCGCGGTTTGTGAACGCGGCCGTCGGCTGAATCCGACGGCGCGACGGGCAACTGCCTACAATAGACCCCTTGGATGCCCCGGGGCCGGTCGCCGTGCCCGTCCGTCTGGCTGGCCTGATTCCCTTTCTGAAAGTTGATATCTCCCGTGAATTTCTTTGTTTCCTGCGCCAAAGGCCTTGAATACCTGCTTGCCGACGAACTGCTGGCGATGGGCCTGCCGCGGGCAACCGCCACCATTTCCGGCGTCAATGCCGAGGGCGAACTGCGCGATGCGCAGCGCGTGGTGTTGTGGTCGCGCCTGGCCAGCCGCGTGCTGTGGCCGTTGCAGGAATTCGAGTGCCCGGACGAAAACTCGCTGTATCAGGGCGTGGCAGCGATGCCGTGGGACCAGCACATCACTCCCGAGCTGACCTTGTCGGTGGACGCACACGTGTCCGGTACCGCCATCACCCATGCGCGCTTTGCCGCGCAGCGGGTCAAGGACGGCGTGGTCGACAGCCTGCGCGACCAGGGCATGGAGCGGCCATCGGTGAACGTCGAGTTCCCGGACGTGCGCATCAACCTGTCGTTGCGCAAGGGCCGGGCCACGATCTCGATCGACCTGGGCGGTGGCCCGATGCACCGCCGTGGCTGGCGCATGGCGCAGAACGACGCGCCGCTGAAGGAAAACCTGGCTGCCGCCGTGCTGCTGCGCGCCAACTGGCCGAAGATCCACGCCGAAGGCGGTGGCCTGCTCGACCCGATGTGCGGCAGCGGCACCTTGCTGATCGAAGGCGCCCTGATGGCCGCCGACGTGGCGCCCGGCCTGCAGCGTCATGGCAGCATCCCGCCGAGTCGCTGGCGTGGTTTCGACCAGGCGCAGTGGAAGGAGCTGATGGCCGAAGCGCGCGAGCGTGAGCAGGCCGGTCGTGCTGCGCTCAAGCAGGTCATCCACGGCAGCGATATCGATCCGCAGGCAATCCGTGCGGCCAAGGAAAATGCCGAAGTAGCCGGTGTCAGCGAAGCCATCTGGTTCGGCGTGCGTGACGTCGCCGACGTGCAGGTGCCGCCGCAGGAGACTGGCTGCGTGGTCTGCAACCCGCCCTACGACGAGCGCCTGGCTGCCGACACCGTGCTGTACCGCCGAATTGGCGACGCACTCAAGCGGGCGGTGCCGACCTGGCGCGCAAGCCTGCTGTGCGGCAGCGCCGATCTGGCATTCGCCACCGGCCTGCGTGCGGCCAAGAAGTACCAGATGTTCAATGGCGCCATCGAGTGCGCGCTGATCGTCTGCGATCCGATCGCTGTGCCGGAGCGTGAGAACGCCGGCCAGCCGCGCGAGCTCAGCGAAGGCGCGCAGATGGTGACCAACCGCCTGCGCAAGAACCTCAAGAAGTTCAAGAACTGGCTGAACCGCGAAGGCATCACCTGCTTCCGCGCCTACGACGCCGATCTGCCGGAATACGCGGCGGCCATCGACGTCTACCGCGAAGACGGCGGCAAGAACCGCACCTTCCTGCATGTGCAGGAATACGCCGCACCTGCCACCATTCCGGATGTGGACGTGCGCCGTCGCCGCAACGAGCTGCTCGCTGCGGCCCGCGAAGTATTCCAGGTGCCGGCCGAGCAGGTCGCGCTGAAGTCGCGTGAGCGTGGCAAGGGCGGCAGCAAGTACGGCCGCTTCGAACAGCGCGGCGAGTTCATCCTGGTACGGGAGAACGACGCGCTGCTGCGGGTCAATCTGTTCGATTACCTGGACACCGGCCTGTTCCTCGACCACCGCCCGCTGCGCACGCATATGGCGCAGGAAGCACGCGGCAAGCGCTTCCTCAACCTGTTCTGCTACACCGGTGTGGCCAGCGTCGAAGCCGCGGTTGCTGGTGCGTCCTCAACCACCAGCGTGGATCTGTCGGGTACCTACCTGCAGTGGTGTGCCGACAACCTGGCCCTCAATGGCAAGGGCGGCAGCCAGCACACGCTGGTGCAGGGCGACGCGATGACCTGGCTGGAAGCGGAGAAGAATCGTTACGACGTGATCTTCTGCGATCCGCCGACCTTCTCCAACTCGGCGCGCGCTGAAGATTTCGATATCCAGCGTGAGCACGTGCGCCTGTTGCGTGCAGCGATGGCGCGGTTGACGTCTGATGGCGTGCTGTACTTCTCCAACAACTTCCGCCGCTTCAAGCTGGACGAGAACGCGGTTGCCGAGTTCGCGATCTGCCGCGAGATCTCTACACAGACCATCGGCCCGGATTTCGAGCGCAACGCCCGCATCCACCGCGCCTGGGAACTGCGCCGGGTCTAAGCCTTGGCATTGCCCGCAGCCTCAACTGTAGTGCCGAGCCATGCTCGGCAGAGGCCTTACCGGTGAAGCCCATGCCGAGCATGGC
>NZ_JASCOR010000010.1 GCF_029959445.1 Stenotrophomonas sp. PS02298
GGTCAGAGTGGGGTTTCGTGTCGAAACCCCACTCTGACCCCGGTTTGCTCTGCACAAGGCCAACTGACGCGCCGAGAATTCAGTTCGGCGCGCGCTTGGCAAGCTCGATCAACATCCGCGATGCCAGGTACAGGCGTGGCGGGATCGAGTCGATCTCGATGAATTCATTGCGTGCGTGATACCCCCAGCCTGCGAGCCCCAGGCCTTCCAGCACCGCGGCATGACCAGAGCGGCCAGCGAAGCCCGCATCGGTACCACCGTTGGTAGTGGGATGCATCAGCAGCTTGCGCCCGTCCAGTTCGGCATAGATCTCCTGCGCCAGGTCCGCCAACGCTCGACCACGCTCACCGGCAACGTAGATCGGGCGCAGCGGCTCCAGCGTCACCGTGGTGGTGGTATCCGGCACCACGTGGCTCTGCTTGACCTTGGCCTGCAATGCGGCCAGAAGGTTGGCATTGCTGTCGGCCTGAGTGACCCGTGCATCGCCACCCACTTCGGCGCGTTCCGGAATCTGGTTGCGCGCCGTGCCGGCATTGGCCGTCGTCCAGTTGAGCTGCGCACCCGGCACCCCGACGGCCACATCCTTGGTCTGGATGATCTGGTGGGCCAGTTCGACGAGTGCGTTGCGGCCCTGTTCCGGCGCCGCACCTGCGTGTGCGGACAAGCCCTGCACCGTCATCCGCACCTGCGAAGTGCCGGCGGCACTGAGCAACACGCCTTCGCTTTCGATCACCGCCTTGGCCGCCGATGGCTCGAAGGACAGCACGACGTCGTGCTCGTCGGCCAGCTTGGCAATGGTTTCACCTGAGCCCGGCGAGCCGATCTCTTCGTCCGGATTGAACAAAACCGTAACCGTCGCGTAATCGTTCCACCCGCGCGCCTTGAGCAAGGCCAGCGAATGCAGGATCACCGCGATGCCACCCTTGTCGTCGGCGATACCCGGGCCATACAACAGGTTGCCTTTCTGGTGGAACGGCTCCCTCTCAAGGATGCCGCGGTCGTAGACCGTATCGGCGTGGGCGATCAACATCACCTTCAACTTGCCAGTGCCGTTGAAGGTGCCACGCACCAGATCCGGGCCGCCGGTTGCCGACGGGACCCGCTCCACCTTCGCATCCAGCGCCTGCAGCCGCTTGTCGAGATAGGCCATCACCTTGCCGACCCCCTCATGATCCGTGGAACCGGACTCCATCAGCACCAGCTCGCGCAGTGTCTCGATCACTGCTGGCTGCTGGGCCGTCGCCGCTGCCCGCAACTGCGCATCGAGCTGTGCCGCCTGCGCCTGCGCTGCGAAAGAACCTACAGCCAGTAATCCGCTGAAAACCGCCTTGCGTGAAATTCTCATGGCCTGCTCCTGTGGTCGCCGCCGTAGCCTATCAGCGACACGGTGACGATAGGGAGCCCTGGCGCACAGGAACGGGCCATCCGCTGGAACCACGGCTTCCCACATCACGCCCGCATTGCTGGCAGCGAGATGATCCGTGAGTTTCAGCGGATGACGGTGCTCTCAGGCCTCCTGCAAGCCCGGCCGACCATGCGCCACCGCATAGCGCTTCCAGCTCTCCAGCTTGCCGTCGGGCTGCATGACCTGGTCGAGCGTCTTCATGTCGCCCACCCAGGCGTCGCGGGTCACGTCGCACAACACATAGCCGCGTTTGTCGGTGGTGGCCTTCAGGTGCGGACTGTGCTGCAGCGTAGTGCGCGCCATCGCATCGACGCCCTGGCCATCGGCGCCGGAGCTGATCGACGTGGCCAGGAATTCGCTGGAGATCACCCCGGAATCGGCGTTGTCCTGCACCAGGTCACTCGCGTAGTGCCGGTGCGCGTCCCCACATGCGGCAACCACGTTGTTGAAGCCCAGCGTCTGGATATGGCCGAGCAGCCGCCGGCGGCTATCCAGATAGCCGGACCATTGGTCATCCGATGACACCACCTGTCCATCCTTCTCGCGCGCGTAATTGCCCAGCGAAACCTGGTGGGCGATGGTATGCCAACGTGGCGCCGCATCCGCCAGCCCATCGAACAACCAGCGCTCCTGCTGCGCACCGACGATGCTGCGTGCCGGCGACTCGACCTGCTCGCGCGCGGCCATGTCCACCTGCTTGCTGCGGTATTGGCGGGTATCAAGCAGATGCAGGTCCATCAGGTTGCCGTAGCGCGCACGCCGATACAGCTGCATATGCCCGCTGACCGGGAATGCAGAACGGCGCAACGGCATGTTCTCGTAGTACGCCTGGAACGCCTGTGCGCGCCGCAGCAGGAACACTTCGCTCGGGGTTCCATCCTGGTCCTCCGCTCCCGCCCAGTTGTTGTCCACCTCGTGGTCATCGAAGGTCACGAACCACGGTGCGGCGGCGTGCGCGGCCTGCAGGTCGGCATCACTCTTGTACTGCGCATAGCGCCGCCGATAGTCATCCAGGGTGTAGATCTGCGGCCCAACGTGGTTGCGCAGGTTGGTGAAAGGCTGACCATTCATCCGCCGCACGCCAGGCTGGCTCTCGCCCTCGTAGATGTAGTCGCCATAGTGGAAGACGAAATCCAGCGGCTCCTCGGCGATGCAGCGCCAGCCAGTGAAATGCCCTTCCTCGAAGTGCTGGCAACCAGCCACCGCGAAGCGGACCCTGTCCACCTGCGCCGTTGCCGCAGGCAAGGTGCAGGTGCGGCCTACCGCGCTTTCATGGCCGCCAACGGTGAAACGGTACCAATACGGTCGGCCAGGCTCCAACCCTTGCAGCTCCACATGCAAGGCATGACCGAGCTCGGGATGCGCAAGTGCCGAACCCTGCCGCAGCACGCGACGGAAGCCATCATCGGCAGCGAGCTGCCATTGCACGGGGATCGGCCGCGGCGTGATGCCGCCGCCGAAGACCAAGGGTTCGGTCGCCAGCCGCGTCCACAACACCATGCCATCGGGGCTGGGGTCACCGGACGCCACCCCGAGCGTGAACGGCGAGCTGGCAAAGCGCGGCGATGCCAGCAGGTTGCGCGGATTCAGCGCGCTGGCGTCGGCCCGTGCGGCCAGCGATGCGGTGCCCATCCACGCACCAAACGCCGACAGACCGGACAGCGCGAGGAAACGCCTGCGATTGAAGTTGTCCACGGGCCGCGTCCTCAGTTGTAGATGATGTGGAAGTAGTAGAAGCGGCCGTAGTCATCGATCTCGGTACGGAAGCGACCGTTCGGACCGGTGCTGTACGTCGGCTGCATGTTGAAAAGATTCTTGGCCTCGTACTTCAGCGTGACGTGCTTGCTGATCTTGTGGCTGAAAGCCAGGTTGAAGGTCATGTACGGGTCGTAATAGGAATCGAGCCATTCGGTATCACCGAAGTCGACCAGCATGCGGCTGCGGTAGTTGCCGGAAACCCGCAGCTGGGCGCTGTTCCACGGCATGCGCCAGATCGCCGAGCCATTGAGCGACCAATCCGGCTGGTACAACAGGCGATCAAGGCGCCGCGATGTGCCGTCACTGATCCTGTAGTTGGTCTGCCCGTCCAGGCCGGTGGCATTGAAGAACATGTCGAAGCGGTGACGTCCCCAACGCAGGTTGCGGTTGGCGATGGCGAACTCGACGCCGCGCAGCCGCGACTCGTCGGTGTTCATCGGCTGGGTAACCCGGTAGGTGGTGTCGCCGATATCCTCGAAGGTGGTCAAGGTATAGATGTCGTCCTTGATCACCTTGTCGAACAAGGCAACCGAGACGATGCCGTTGTTGCCGTTGAAGTACTTCTCCCAGGCCAGGTCCAGATTCGTCGAGCGGCGCGGATCGAGCCCGGCATTGCCTTGCTTGATCGTGCAATAGCCCCGGCCATCGTCATCGTCCGCGCAACTGCTGTTGGTGGCCTGGGCGATGTTGCTTGGAGTCGGGCGGCCCAACGTCCGGCTCGCCGAGAAGCGCAGGCGCTGGTTCTCGCTGAGCTTGAAACTGGCGTTCAGCGAAGGCAGCAGGTCGCTGTAGCCGCCACTGGTCTTCAGGAAATCGGCGGTGTAAGTGCTGCCGCCGTTGTTGCTGTACGGGCTGAACGCATCGAAGCGGGTGTGGTCGTAGCGCAGGCCGCCGATCAGCAGCAGCCGATCCCATGCATAGTGGGCGGACACATAGGCATTGGCGATGTCCTCGACGTATTTGTAGTCGCTGGTGAAGTTCGCGTTCGGATAGGCCGAGTTGTTGTTGTCCAGCGTCGGCACCAGCTCCTCGGTGAGTTTGCTGTTGTCGATCAGCGGAAAGCCAGGCACCGAGCCAAGCAGCGTCGAACCCGGATACAGGTAGTCATTCAAGGTCGCGCTGGTCTTGTAGTAGTTGAAATCGATGTCCTGCCAGATGTTGAGGTGGCGGTACTCGGCGCCCGCGGCCAGCCCGAATCCGCGCGCATCGGCATCGATGTTGTGGCTGAAATCCAGGCGCAGGTTGTCGATGGTCTCCTTCGCTTCGCGCGGCGACACATAGGCCTGTGCCGGATTGAGCTTGAAGCTGGAACTGGTCAGCAGGCTCGGGTCGGACACGCCCACGGCGTTCGGGAAACCGTGCTTGTCATTGGCGTAGTCCACGAACAGATTGCTCGGGTAGGCGCGCACGCCCCAATAGACCTGGGTATTGTCGAAGGTCTCCTCGGTGTGGCCGCCGCGCAGGGTCAGCCTGGTCAGCGCACCGATATCCCAGTTGAAATTGGCGATCGCACCGCGGTTGTTGCGGTCCCAGCGATCGTGGCGGTTCTTGATGTAGATGCTGTTGATCTGGGTGGTGCCGCCATCGGCGGTCTGATCACGGATCGCAAACTTCGCGTTGGAATACAGATCGGTCTTGTTCATCGTCGAGTTCTCGTAGAAGCGGTACGAGTACAGCAACAACGACGCGTAGAAGGGATCGTCGCTCGGCTTCCATTCCAGCTTGGCCGAGCCACCGAAGTTGGTGATGAAGTTGGTATAGGTGCCGGTACTGAAGTTTCCCGGTGCACGCAGGCCGTTCCAACCGGCCGCTTCGGTAGGCGCGGTGGTGCCATCGGTCAGGTACTTGCCCGCGTCGTTGAAGTAGTAGTTGGACTCGACCCAGCGCTTGATGCTGTTGCGCGAACGCTGCTCATAGCGGGCCACCGCGACGATGCCGAACTGCTGGTCAGCGCCGAACTGGTTGGAGAACACCATCTTGGCGCTCTTGCCAAAGTGCCCAAGTGTCTTGTGGTCACCGCCGGCACTGCGGCCGACATCGGTCTCGGCGGTTGAGTAGATACCCGCCACGTCGGCGAATACATATTTCCCGGAGCGATCAAACGCGCTGCGGCTGATGATGTCGATCACGCCACCAATGGCATCCGGTGCCTGCTCGGCACTGAAGCTCTTGTAGATATCGGTGCGGGTACCGATGTCGCTGGGAATCAGCTGCAGGTTGTTCATCCGCTCGCCGGAGCCGCTGCCGCCGACGCTGGCAATGGCGATGCCGTCGATGGTGGTGTAGTTGAGGTTGGCCTGCACGCCGCGCACGGTGACGTAACGCGGCTCGCCGGCGTCCTCCACCGCGCTCAAGCCCGGCGCGGCCATCAGGCTCTCGGCCAGGGTCTCGTCGCCATAGCTGTCCATCTCGTCATAGATCACCGAATCCTTGATCACCGGCGACTGCTTCTTCTGGTCGATGACCTCATGTGCGGCAATCACCGTCACCGTCCCCAGGGTAGGCGCGGCGGCCGCCTCTGCAGCACGTGGCACCGCTGGCGCGGGCTGCGCAGGGGCTGGCTTGGCGGGCGCTGGATCGATGGCGATGACGTTGCCGTCCACCACGCTGTAGCTCAACCCGCTGCCAGCCAGCAGTACCTCCAGCGCCTGCTTGACGGTGGCGCCGCTCGGCACCGCCGCTGCCATGCGCGGCGCGCCGGTGGGTGAGTAAAGGAACTGCACGCCGGCACTGCGCGACAACTGCTCCAACGCATGACCCAGCGATTGCGCCGGGATCGCGGTCGTCACTTTCGCTTCCAGTCCATCCGTGGCGGCAAGTGCCGGCACGGCAATGCAGGGTGATAGTGCAAGTACGACCGACAGGTAGAGCTTCTTCCGCATCACGGTTCCTAAGGAGGGAGATTGCATGTACCGCGTCGGCAGGTGACGTCGGCTTCCCCTAGTAAGAGCGGTGCTGCGGCGAAGTGGAGAACGCTGATTCGATGAATTTTTTCTTACAGGCCCAACGCGCTGCCTTCAGCGGCTATGGACATGCACGGTGTCACCACGGCGCTGCACCTTGAAGCGCGGGTCGCGGGCAAGGAATGCCTGCAGCGCCACGATACGGTCTGCATCCAGACTGCCGGACAGGCGCATGGCCGCCGCTGCGTCGTCCTCGATCACGACCTGCACCCGGTTATGGCGATTGAATGCTGCCGCAACTTCATCCAGACGTTCGTCCAGGAAGGAGACCTTGCGATGCTGCCAATCCAGCAGCATCGATGCAGGCATGTCCAAGGGCTGCACCGCACCGGTATCGTTGTCCACCAGCACCACGCGGCCCGCGACCAGCCGGGCAAGACGCTGCTGATCCGAGTCACCCCGCCAGACCTCGACTTCGCCGGAGACCACGCCGATACGGGTGTTCTGCAGCCGCCGCGACACATCGAACACGGTGCCGATATCGCGCACCCGCAACTCGCCTACCTGCACCTCGAATGCGCGGCGGTCCGGTGCCACATCGAAACTGGCTTCACCGCGCAGCAGCTCCACCCGTCTATCCAACCAGCCCATGCGCACACGGATGGCGCTGTCCGCGTTCAACCGCACCTCGGTGCGATCTGCCAGCACCAGTTCACGCAGTTCACCGTGCCCTGCTGCCAACACCTGCTCCTGCGGCCAAAGGCGTGACAATGACGCCCCCAGCACCAGCACCAGGCAGGCAGCCGCGGCCAAGGCAGCCCAGCGGCGCCGTCCACGTCGCGCCGGAACTGCGTTGCTGACAGCGTTTCTGGCAAACAAGGGCACCACCTTGGCCGTCGGTCGGCGTGCGCCCGCCTCCATCAGCATGCCTTCGAGCAGGTCGGAAGATGCTGCCGGCATCGCCTCGCCTACCTGCCGGTGCAGATCGAGCGCACGCAGATAGGCACGCACATGCTCCGGTGAACGCCGCAGCCAGGCCAGGAATGCGCGCCGCTGTACGTCGCTCAGCGCCCCGTCGCGGTTGATCAGGAACCACTGCACGCCCTGCTCGGCAACACTTCCATCCATGCAATCGGTGATATCCGGGTTCATGCACCCTCCCTGGTGCCAAGGGCCTGCCGGCAGGCTTCCAGCCCCTTGCCTATATGCTTGCGCACCATGTGCACGGACACATCAAGCTGCGCGCTGATCTGCAGGCATTCCACGCCTTCGCGATAGTGCAGCTCCATCACCCGGCGGGTGGTGGCAGGCAAGCGCGCGATGGCGCTGCGGATATCACTCCAACGCTGCACCTGCTCGAACTCGCCCTCGATGTCTTCCTCGCTCTTCAGCACCTCGGCAAGCAGATCGACATCGTCCAGCGGTGGACGCGCGGATTGCGTGCGCGCGTGCTCGCGGGCAAGGTTGGCGGCGACCGCGAAGAGATAGCCTTCTGGATTGGCAATGGCCTCGGCATCGTCGTCACTGCGACGCAGCAGCCGCAGGTAGACCTCCTGCGCCAGATCCTCGGCATCATCGGCGTGGGAGCCCCGGCGCAGGAAGAATCCCCGCAGCAAGCGTCGGCGCAGCTCATAGCCCTGCTCCCAGATCCTGGCGCTTTTCACGACAACCCAAGGTCCCGCCGCCGATAAAGCGGCAGATGGTGGCGCGCGGAGATGACAGCAGCATTGCATCACCGGGAATTGAAATGACGGCTGACGTCGCTGCGGCGCTGACTGCTGCTACGGATGCGCGCGTTTCCAACCGGGCCCTGCAGCAACGTGCCAGCGATGATTGCCAACGGACCTGAGGCCGCCCAACAACCCACGACGGCCTGCTTTGCCGGCTCGTCTTTGGATTGGCGCCGTAGCTCGTCAGCCACAAGCCAGACCCTGCATCGGTGTGGCTCGTTTACCCAATCACGTGATCGCAACGCCGGCGTGCCCGAGCGGCCGGCTTGCAGCTGAAGCCCTGAACAATTGACACCCCGGGAAGCACAGCCTATCTTACGCCCCGGAGACTACCTACCGATAGGTAGTCTTTGATTGAATCGACCCGAAGCAACAACAGACGTCTTCCGGAAAACCTGCAATGACCACTGCCCCTAGTCCCCAGCCACGCTCGAACATCACGCTCGCTCTTGGTCTGATCACCCTGCTCGGGCCCGCTGCCATCGACATGTACCTGCCGTCGCTGCCGGTGATGGCCACTGAACTGGGCGCGTCTTTCTCGACCATGCAACTGACGCTCACCGTCTTCCTGCTGGCAATGGGCGCCGGCCAACTGGTATTCGGACCGGTCATCGACGCGCTGGGCCGGCTGCGGCCGCTGCTGGTGGCGGTGCTGATGTTCGTGGCGAGCTCGCTATGGGCTGCAGCAGCAGGCTCTGTGGAAAGTCTGGTATTGGCTCGCTTCATCCAGGGGCTTGCCGCATCACTGGCCTTGGTCACCGCGATGAGCAGCGTGCGCGATATTGCCGAGGGCGTGGCGGCGGCCCAGTTGTTCGCATTGCTGATGACCATTCAGGGGCTTGGCCCGGTACTGGCCCCCGCCGTTGGCGGACTGATAGGCCACAGCTACGGTTGGCGGGCGGTGTTCGTGACGCTGGCACTGCTCGGCACCGTGGTGCTGGCCAACTGCCTGCTCAACCTCAAGGAAACCCTGCCGCGCGAGAAGCGTTCCGCACTCAACATGGCTGGCGTGTTGCGCACCTATATCGAGATCCTGTCCTCACGGAGCTTCGTATTGCCAGGCCTGTCGCTGGCATTGGTGTTCTTCTTCCTCTTTTCATACATCGGTGGCGCTTCCTACGTGTACCAGACCAACTACGGGATTTCCCCGCGTGATTTCGGTCTGTTGTTCGGTGCAACGGGCCTGGCAGTGCTGCTTGGCGCGCTGGGCAGCGCCAAGCTGGTAACCCGCTTCCGCATCGATACGCTGGCTTTGACGGGGGTATTGGCAATGCTTTCCGGTGCTCTGATAGGACTGGTTTCCAGCCTCAGCGGGACCGGCTTGCCCGGCATCATCGCGGGCATGTTCCTGGCACTTGGTGGACTTGGCATTGCCGAAGCGACCCTGATGTCGATCGCACTCGCAACCCGCAGCACCGCGCTGGGCGCCAGCGCCGCCGTGCTCGGTGCGGTACCGCTGATGCTCGGTGCCATCGCAACACCGCTCACTGCGATGATGGCCGCCAATGGCCCTGCATACTGGCTGGGCCTCCTGGCGGCATCCGGCATCGTCGCCGCAGCGCTGACCTGCGCCAGCGCACGGATGGTTAGCAGGAGCGGAATCCAGGTCGATCTGCAACACTGATGGACCTGCAGGAGAAAACATCAATGAGCAATCGATCCCCGGCAGCGGATCGCGTGTGTGAAGCTGCCGTCGCCCACTTTGCCATCCATGGCTACGACGGCGCATCGCTGAATGACATCGCCGCCTCCATCGGAATCAGGAAAGCCTCGCTGTACTCGCACTTCGCCAGCAAGGACGCGCTGTATCTGCAGGTGCTGGAAGACGCCATGGCAATCGAAAGCGCTTACGTGGTGCAGGCGCTGGCCGGCGCGGCCACAGCGGCAGGCCCAGGCGCGGTCTATGTGCGCGCCATTGCCCACCGCTACGAGGAATCGGTGCACCTGCGCTATCTGTTGCGCACGGTGTTCCTGCCACCGGCAACGTACAGGGACATCATCGGCCGGACGTATGTGCAGTTTCTTGAACTTGTCCGTGAGGGTTTCCTACGCCAGTTGCACGAATGCTCATCCACGCCATTGTCAGACGACCACGCCAAACGCTATGGCCTCACCTACGTCGGCATCGTCGAGAGCCTGTACGTTGAAATTGTCTACGATGGACCGGAACCGATGAAAGCCCGGCGCGACGCGATGTGGCAGGTCTTGATGGACTCCCTGCAGCTGCGCTTGTCGTTGCCTGCATGACAATTCAGCGCCACTGAAATCGCATGAATGCGCAAATGAACAATCGTACAAATCGGCTGACTTGAATGAATCACGTCGCCGCAGCGTGCGATGATCGGGGTTCCTCCGCTACCCCAACACTGCATGGAATGGTTATCCGACCCAACAATCTGGATGGGTCTTTCTACACTTGTCGTTCTCGAAATCATCCTCGGCATCGACAACCTCGTCTTCATCGCGATCCTTGCGGACAAGCTTCCTCCCCACCAGCGTGACAAGGCCCGCCTCATCGGCTTGAGCCTGGCGCTGTTGATGCGACTGGGCCTGCTGGCCACGCTGTCCTGGATCATGCGGCTCACCACGCCGCTGTTCTCCGTATTCGACCACGCGTTCTCCGGCCGCGACCTGATCCTGCTGGTCGGCGGCCTGTTCCTGTTGTTCAAGGCGACGATGGAACTGCACGAGCGGCTTGAAGGACGCTCGCATGAAGCCGGCGACAACAAGGTATACGCCAGCTTCGGCCTGGTGGTGACGCAGATCGTCATCCTGGATGCGGTGTTCTCGCTGGACTCGGTGATCACCGCGGTCGGCATGGTCGACAACCTCGGCGTGATGTTCGCCGCGGTGACCATCGCGATGGCCGTGATGATGCTGGCCAGCAAGCCGCTGACCAGTTTCGTCAACCGTCATCCGACGGTGGTGATCCTGTGCCTTGGCTTCCTGTTGATGATCGGCTTCAGCCTGGTGGCCGAAGGCCTGGGCTTCAAGATTCCCAAGGGCTATCTGTACGCAGCCATCGCCTTCTCGATCCTGATCGAGGGTTTCAACCAGTGGACGCAGTTCAACCGCGAGAAGCACGCACAGAACCTGTCCTTCCGGCAGCGCACCTCCAACGCGGTGCTCAAGCTGCTGGGCTCACGCCCGACGCAGGCCGTTGCCGGTGAGAGCCACGAGCCAGCGGATCAGCTGCCATCTGGTCTTGCGGCATCCGAGCACGACATGATCCGCGGCGTGCTGGCCCTGGCCGACCGCTCGGTCGCAAGCGTGATGACGGTGCGTGCCGATATCCAATGGATCGATCTGGGCAAGGGACCGGAGCACACCACCGCGCAGCTGATGGCCTCGCCGCATACCCGTCTGCTGGTGGCCGATGGCGAGCTGGATAACCTGCAAGGCGTGGTGCAGAGCCGCGACCTGCTGGCGGGCGTGCTCGCCGGCAAGCCCTTGGTGTTGGCCGACTACCTGCGCGAGCCGCTGACCCTGCCGGAAGGCGCGACCGCGCTGCGTGCGTTGGAGCGGATCAAGCAGCATCCGATTCCATTGGCGGTGGTGGTCGACGAATACGGCAGCGTGCAGGGCCTGGTCACCGCCAACGATCTGCTGGCGGCGATTGCGGGCGATCTTGCCGATACCCGCGACGCCGACTTCGGCGCCGAACAGGTGGACGGCAGCTGGATCGTGGATGCGTCCATGTCGATTGAAGACGTGGAGCGCATCACCGGCATCACGCTGGAACGAAGCCCGATGTATGTCAGTTTGTCCGGCTTGTTCCTGCATGCGCTGGAGCGGCTGCCGGTGGCTGGCGATACCGTTGAGTCGACTGGCTGGCGCCTGCAGGTAATTGATCTGGAAGGCAGGCGAATCGGCAAGACACGAATCTCCGCGATCGACAAGCAGTAACCACCGCCGGGACGGCACGGCTGCCACATGCAGCCGTGCGCGTCCTGAAAACCGTCCCGATTCAGGCCAGGATGCAAGGCAGGTGGGCTGGCCTGCCGAGGTGATCCAGGCACCGATCAGCATCATTGGCTGTCATCACTGCATCCAAACCCTGCACTGCTGCGTACAAGCGGCATCTGATCACGCCGGAAAGGACGAGCAAGCGCCATGCAGATACCTAGACAGCTCCTTGGCTTCTCTGGCTGGTTCCTGGTCACCTTCCTCGCCGCAGCGCTTGGTGCGCGGGCCTCCATCTCCGCCGCCAGTTTCTACGCCAGTCTTGCGCTGCCTGCATGGGCGCCACCGGCGAGCCTGTTCGGGCCGGTGTGGACCGCCTTGTATGCGCTGATGGCGCTGGCGGCATTCCTTGTCTGGCGAGAGCGCGGCTGGCGTGCGGCGACACCGGCCCTGACGCTGTACCTGCTGCAGCTCGGCCTCAACACGCTGTGGAGCTGGCTGTTCTTCGGCTGGAAACAGGGCGCGTTGGCTTTCGCCGATATCCTGCTGCTATTGATGTTGATCGTCGGCACGCTGATTGCGTTCTGGCGTATCCACAAGGTCGCGGCCTGCATGTTGCTGCCCTACCTTGCCTGGGTGGGCTTTGCCAGCATGCTCAACTACGCGGTTTGGCAGGCGAATCCCGGGCTGCTGTAAACGGCAAAGCCCGTGCGTCGGCGTGCTGCCGCAGCAGGCCTAGGCTGCGTCGGCATTCCCGAGCTGATTGATCTGCGAGCATTCCACTTCGGCGGGCGGATCACGCATGCGTGCCAACGCGATCATCGCGCGGCCCAGAACCAGATTGCTGGTAAACACCGACGGCAGGGCAGCTGTTGCCAGCTGCATCATTGGTCCACCAACCACATACAGCGGCTTCAACAGCGCATGCCGGCTGCCGGTGCCAGCGACCGGCCGTATGCCACCCGGCCGCAGCATCACCGTACGTCCCGTCAGCCGGGCCAGTGCCCGCTCCGTTTCGCCCTTGATGCGCAGCGGCATCAAGTGGCTTTCTGGATTGGCGTGCGCACCCGATACATACAGGAACATTCCTTGTGGATTGGCTGCGAACCAGGTCTGCGCAACAGCCAGTGTGGTGTCCAGCGTGACCCGCCGGTACGCGTCTTCCGCTGTGCCCAGGGGCGGAGCGCCGGCGCAATAGAAGCAGGCATCGAAGCCCACCAGGTCGGCCTGGCGACGATGGGCCTGCAGGAAGTTCTCCAACACCAACTCCTCTGTTGCCGTGACCAGGCCGTCGGCGTGTCGCACCAGCGCGACCGTGCGCCTTACATGCACGGAGCCAGCGCAGGCCAACGCGACGCCTTGACCAACCAGTCCACTGGCTCCGGTCAACACGATCTTCAGGCGCCCACCATCGTTCACCATTGACCCCTCCGTACGAACTAGAGTTTGACGAAGCGCTGCACCTTGCGTGCCAACCAGCCACTGAATACCAGCGGTGCATCCAGTGCCGAAACACAGATGCACGGCACACCGGGCGCGGTCACCGGCTGGTGTTCCACCTCGGCATCCAGGTCCGCCACATCGCCGGGCGCGAACAGCCCCAGCGCGTCGTTGTACGAACCACGCAGGACCTGGGTGAGTTCACTGCGGCCATGGCTGTGCATGGGCAGGCATTTACCCGGCGCGATCTTCAACATGATCAGCGACGGCATCTGCCGTGCACGGATGCAATGCACGCCCGGCGCCATCCAGCGCCAGCGCAGGCTCGCCAACGAGTCGCCGAAATACGGATGCAGCGATGCCGGTAGATACTCCGGGTCGGCCTGTGGCCGCTCCGGCGGTGCCTGCCGCGCCGGTGGCGGCATCGCGGGCGGGGCCACGTCCATCAGCTGCGCCAGCATGGCGGCGCGCAGTGCCTCGCGCCGCGTATCGTCGAGCACCGGCTGGGTCTGCTCCAGCAACGCCGAGCCGACCGCCTCGGCATCACGCAGACGCTGACGGCAGTGCGGGCACTGCTCAAGATGGGTACCGGCAACAATGCTCAACGGCGCCTGCAGTGCGCCGGCGGCGTAACTCATCAAGGTGGATTCGTGCAGGTGGTGGTGCGGATTCATGACGCACCTCCGACCTTGGACTGCAGCAGCAGGAAGGCCCGCCGCAGATGTGATTTGACCGTACCCAAGGGCATTCCCAACGCCTGCGCGATCTCGCCGTGGCTCTTTGCTTCGAAATAGGACATCCGCACCAACCGCGCCTGCACCGCCGACAACTCGTTGATGCGCTGGCGTAATCTCGCATGATCGGCGAACTGCTCGGCGCTGCTGCGATCAAGCACATCGGCTGCGGCCGCGTTCTCCACCGCCGCCTGCACCAGTGTCCAGCTGCGCTCGTGGCGGACACGATCGATGTGCAGGTTGCGCGCGATGCGGTACAGCCAGGTACTCAGCGCACCCTGTGCCGGGTCGAATTCCGCGGCCCTCAGCCACAAGCGCAGCAGGCACTCCTGCGCCAGCTCCTCGGCCACCGCCTCCGGCGCACCCAGGCCACGCAGGTAGACGCACAGGCGTGGCATGAAGTGGTCGTAGATGCGCATGAAGCAGTCGCGATCGCGCAGCCGCGCCACACCGTCCATGTCACCGGCCCAGTTCATTGGCTCTTTGCTCAGCTGCTGTGAACTGGACACGATCCGGGCGGTGTCTAAGGGGGAAGGGAGGTTGCGGGGATCAGGGTACATCTGCGTGGGCAGGGCTGCAGTGAATGTGTTGTCCTTCCTACGCGTGGTGGCGGCGTTTGGATGCACCGCCGTGCCTGCATCCAGCGGCTGGCCTCGCCCGTAGGCAGGGAGAGCTCATTCCGGGATGCCCCAATGCGCATGGCCTGCCTGTTGCTGTTCCTGCCCTTCATGGCGTCGGCAGCGCCGCTGCTGCGCGGTGAAGGCGTTGCCACGACCCGCGACGGGGCAGTGGCCTACCGCGAGGTACATTGGCAACGCGGCGCCGGGGACGCAGCCGAGCGCTGGGTGCACTACCTGTGCCCCGACGGCCAGCCCTTCGCGCGCAAGCACATGCAGGTCAACGGTTCCGCCCAGGCACCCAGCTATCGCTGGGAGGATCGCCGTAGTGGCCAGACCGCCAGCGTTGCTGCGACGGGAGGCGTCGTACAACTGAACTGGAAAGAGGACGCGGCGGCGAAAACGCGGGCGCAGCGGCTTCCGCTTCCGGCCGATGCGGTGATCGATGCAGGGTTCGACGCCGCCGTGCGCGCGCACTGGCAGCAATTGATGCAGGGCGAGCGGCTCAGCCTGCAGTTCCTGGTCCCCGGCCGCCAACGCTACTACCCGGTGCAGGTGCAGCGTGTCGGCAGCATCCGCTGGCAGGGGCTCGATGCCCAGTCTATCCAGGTGCAACTGGATGCCTGGTACGGGGTGGTCGCGCCGCGTCTGGCGCTGGTCTATGCCGATGCTGATCGGCGCCTGCTGGAGTTCCACGGAACAAGCAACCTGCGCGATGCCCGCGGTGACTACCCGGTGGTGACGGTGCGCTTCGCACAGAAGGCAGTGGAGCGTCCGCAGGCGCAATGGCAGGCCGAGCTGCAGCAGGTGCTGGTGCCGCGCTGTATCGCCACGCGGGGCGGATCCTGATGGAATCTTCATTACGCTGCATCCAATCAGCGCCGCGCGCCGTAGAGAAGGGTAGGAAACCTCTCGAGATACGCGCCATGGCATCCGCAGCGCCCCTTCCCCGCCGACGCGTGGCCCTGCTGCGTACGATCCAGCGCTGGTTCGACACCGCCGATAGCGCTGACGTCGTTGGTGATGCGCAGCTGGCCGACCGCATCGATTGGATGCGCGCCCTGCCCTTCGCGCTGCTGCACATCGGCTGCCTGGGGGTGATCTGGACCGGGGCGTCGTGGACGGCAGTTGCTGTCGCGCTGACCTTGTATGCCGTGCGGATGTTCGCGATCACCGCGTTCTATCACCGCTATTTTTCCCATCGCACCTTCCAGACATCGCGCGCGGTGCAGTTCCTGTTCGCCCTTGTCGGCGCCTCCAGCGTGCAGCGCGGACCGCTGTGGTGGGCGGCGCACCACCGGCACCACCACCGGCACGCCGACCAGCCGCTGGACCCACATTCTCCGCAGCAGAAAGGCTTCTGGCGCAGCCATGTCGGTTGGTTCCTGACCCGCGAAGCCTTCGCCACCGACCTGCAGCGCGTGCCGGATCTGGCCCGCTTCCCGGAACTGCGCTGGCTGGACCGCTTCGACACCGTGGTACCACTGCTGCTCGCCGCCGCCCTGTACGCACTGGGCGCGACGCTTGAACGCTGGGCACCGGCCCTGCAGACCTCCGGCATGCAATTGCTGGTCTGGGGATTCTTCATCTCCACCGTGGTTTTGTTCCACGCCACCGTCACCATCAATTCACTGGCCCACCGCTTCGGTCACCGTCGCTTCGACACCCGCGATGACAGCCGCAACAATTTCTGGCTGGCGCTGCTCACCTTCGGTGAGGGCTGGCACAACAACCACCATTTCTTTCCCGGCACGGTGCGCCAGGGATTCCGCTGGTGGGAGATCGACCTGACCTGGTATGGCCTGCGGTTGATGGCGTTGCTGGGCCTGGTCAAGGAGCTCAAGCCAATCCCGGCCTGGGTGCTGGCCAAGGCGAGGAACTGACATGCGTATCGCCGTCATTGGTTCGGGAATTGCCGGGCTGGCCAGCGCCTGGTGGCTGGATGGCACGCATGAAGTCACCTTGTTCGAGGCCAATGACTACCTCGGCGGCCACACCCATACCCATGCGCTGCAGGTGGACGGGATACCGATGGCCGTGGATACCGGCTTCATCGTCTTCAACCCGCAGCACTACCCGCTGCTGAGCGCGCTGTTCGATGAGCTTGGGGTGGATTCGCAACCGACCACGATGAGTTTTTCCATGTGCAGCGAGCGCAGCGGCGTGGAATACAACGCGACCTCGCTCGATGGCCTGTTCTGCCAGCGGCGCAACCTGCTGTCGCCACGCTTCTGGGGCATGCTGCGTGACCTGCGTCGCTTCTACCGTGATGCACCGGCGCTGCTGGATGGCGGTGCCGGCCCCACGCTGGGCGAGTACCTGCGCAGCCAGCGTTACGGCGAGGCCTTCGTCGAGGAACACCTGCTGCCGATGGCATCAGCGCTATGGTCCTCGCCGACCGCAACCGTGCGGGACTTCCCGGCACGCTACCTGGTCCAGTTCATGGCCAACCACCAGATGCTGCAGATCAGCGGACGCCCGCAATGGCGCGTGGTGAAAGGCGGCTCGGCGCGCTATATCGACGCCCTGCGGGCACGCTGGCAAGTGCGCGAACGGCTTGAATGCGCGGTCTGGAAGGTTGAGCGCGAAGCGGACGGGGTGTGGGTCCACAGCGCCGCAGGCGTTGAGGGCTTCGATGAAGTGATCATGGCCTGCCACAGCGACCAGGCCCTGCGCCTGCTCGATGACGCGGACCCGCTTGAGCAGCAGATACTGGGCGCCATCAACTACCAGCACAACGACGTGGTGCTGCATACCGATGCGTCCCTGCTGCCACGCAACCGCAAGGCGTGGGCAGCGTGGAATGCGCACGTGCCGGACGCAACCGACGCACCATGCACGGTCAGCTACTGCATGAACCTGCTGCAGGGACTTCCAGGCGATACGCCGCTGGTAGTGACACTCAACGACAGCGCACGGATCGATCCGGCCAAGGTGCTGCGGCGCATGCGCTACGCACACCCGGTGCATGACCACGCCGCCGTGGCGGCACAACAGTGCTGGGCCGATATCCAGGGCCAGCGCCACACCTGGTTCGCCGGCGCGTACTGGGGCTGGGGCTTCCACGAAGATGGCATACGCAGTGCCCGCCGCGTGGTGGATGCGTTGACTGCGCGCAGGCCCAACGCATTCTGGCTGCCGCAGCCGGAGGCGACCGCATGACCAGCAGCGCGATCTACCTCGGCCATGTAGTGCATCGTCGCCATCTGCCGCATCCACATGCGTTCCGCTATCCGATCGCCCAGCTGCTGCTGGACCTGGACGAACTGGAGCAGGTCTTTGCCGGGCGCTGGCTGTGGTCGGTGAACCGTCGCAACCTGGCCGAGTTCCGCCGCAGCGACTATTTCGGCGATCCGGCGCAGCCGCTGGCCGATGCGGTGAGAGACCACGCTGCAACCGTGCTTGGCCATCGGCCGGCCGGACCGGTGCGCCTGCTTACCCATCTGCGCGTTGCGGGCCACGTGTTCAATCCGGTCAGCTTCTACTACTGCTACCGGGCCGATGGCGTCAGCCTGGACTGCATCGTGGCGGACATCACCAACACGCCATGGAAAGAACGCCACGCCTATGTACTGCCCGCGGCAACCGCGCTAAGCAACGGCCGGGCGCTGCGCTGGCAGTTCGACAAGTGCTTCCATGTTTCGCCGTTCATGGCGATGGATTGCCGCTACGACTGGCGCCTCACCGCGCCCGATGACGACCTGCAGGTGCATATGCAGGTATGGCGCGAAGGCAAGCGCCAGTTCGACGCAACCCAGTCCATGCAGCGCCACCCGCTCAATGGCGCCGGTTTGGCGCGGGTGCTGGCCTGCTACCCGCTGATGACGCTGCAGGTGGTCGCCGCCATCCACTGGCAGGCACTGCGGCTGTGGCTCAAGCGCAACCCGGTCCATGACCATCCTTCCCTCGCCGAGAAAACGCGATGAACCAGATGACTTCCTCGGTGGCCCTGCCACAGCCCGGTGCGCTGGATGCACTGCTGCGGCGCCGGCTGCTGGCCGAACTCGCACCGTTGCGTGAGGGCTGCCTGCGCGTGCACGACGTGCTCGGCGAGGTGGTGCTCGGCGATGCTTCCGCTCAGCTGCAGGCCACGGTGACCATTGATGATCCCGCGTTCTATCGCAAGGTCGCTGCACAAGGCAGCGTCGGCGCTGGCGAGAGCTATATCAACGGCGACTGGCGTTGCGATGACCTGGTCACGCTGGTGCGCATCCTGGTGCGCAACCGCGACCTGCTGGATGGCATGGAACGCGGCCCCGCGCGTATTGGTGGCTGGCTGCTGCGTGGCTGGAACCGGCTGCGGCGCAACAGCCGCGAAGGCAGCCGCCGCAACATCGCCGCGCACTATGACCTCGGCAACGATTTCTTCGCGCTGTTCCTGTCGCCAGACCTGATGTATTCGTCGGCATTGTTCGCCGACGAGAGCACCTCGCTGGAGCACGCCTCGCAGCGCAAGCTCGATCGCATCTGCCAGCAACTGCAGTTGCAAGCCGGCGACCGCGTGATCGAGATCGGTACCGGCTGGGGTGGTTTCGCCCTGCACGCCGCACGGCACTACGGCTGCCATGTCACCACCACCACGATCTCGGCCGAACAGCACGCACTGGCCGTGCAACGCGTGCACGAGGCCGGGCTGCAGGACCGGATCACCCTGCTGATGCAGGACTACCGTGATCTTGAGGGCCAGTTCGACAAGCTGGTCTCGATCGAGATGATCGAGGCCATCGGTGCCGAATACCTGGACACCTACATGGCCACGCTGCAGCGCCTGCTCAAGCCCGATGGCGTTGCGCTGCTGCAGGCGATCACCATCGAGGACCATCGCTACGAACAGGCTCGGCGCAGCGTGGACTACATCAAGCGCTTCGTGTTCCCCGGCAGCTTCATTCCCTCGATCGCAGCGATCCTGGCGGCGAAGACCCGCGCCAGCGACCTGCAGCTGGTGGCCCAGCACGACTTCGGCTACTCCTATGCCTTGACCCTGCGCGCCTGGCGCCAGCGCTTCATGGCGCAGCTGCCTGCGGTACACGCACAGGGCTTCGACGCACGCTTCTGCAGGCTGTGGGAGTTCTATCTTGCCTACTGCGAGGGCGGCTTCCTGGAACGTTCGATCGGCGTCTCGCACCTGTTGCTGGCCCGGCCCGGCCATCAACCCGCCGCCAACGCCGGGCTGATCAGCTGACATGCGCCGGCCCCTTCTCAACCTGCTCGGCAACCAACTGGTCTGGCTGTGCGCCGTGGCCGGCGCCGGACGGGGTTGGCAGTGGCCGGCGCTGCTGGCCTCCGTGCTCTACATCGTCAGCCAGCTCTACAGCGCCGCGCAGCCGCGGACCGAGCTGCGCCTGCTGCTGCTCGCACTGGTGTGCGCCTGGCTGGTCGATGGGCTCGCGGCGGTAAGCAGCCGTGTCGGCTATGCCGCTGCGCCGTTCGGCTGGGCGCCGCCGCCCTGGATCATGGCGCTGTGGGCCGCGTTCGCGATGACACTGACCTCGTCGATGGCCTTCCTGCAACGGCATTGGGCGCTGCCAGCAACGTTCGGCCTGCTGTTGGCGCCGCTGGCCTATCTATCCGCTGCACGCGGCTTTGACGCCGTGCATTTTGCCGCGCCCGCCTGGCATGGATTGCTGCTGCTTGGCATCGGCTGGAGTGTGGCGCTGACGCTGCTGGTCACGAACGCGCGCAGGTGGACCCGCAGTTCAACCCAAGGGCAACCAACAGGTGCTTGCACATGAACAATCTGGGCTGGGTACTGCTGTACGCCGTGGCGATCATGCTCTGGGGCTGGGCCTGGCAGCGCCGCCATCGCAACATCGGCATCGTCGATGTGCTCTGGGCCAAGGGCCTGGCTGCCGCCGCGCTGCTGCTCGCGTGGCTTGGCGACGGCGCAGCGTTGCCGCGCATCAGCTTGGCCGTGCTCGGCGGATTGTGGGGAAGCCGGCTTGCCCTGCATCTATGGCAGCGCGTGCGACACGAGTCCGAAGATGGTCGCTACACGTATCTGCGCGAACATTGGCACAGCCATCAGGGCAAGATCTTCGGCTTCTTCATTGCCCAGGCGTTGCTGATAGTTCTGTTCGCGCTGCCGTTCCTCGCGGTGGCCAGCAATCCGCGCACCGATGGCTACATCTGGGTGATGGCAGCAGGTTTGGTCTGGCTGCTGAGCGTGCTCGGCGAGTCCATCGCCGATCGTCAACTTGCGCGCTTCCGTGCAGCGCCAGCCAACAAAGGCCGCACCTGTCGGCAGGGGCTGTGGCGCTACTCGCGGCATCCGAACTATTTCTTCGAATGGCTGCACTGGTTCACCTACGTGCTGCTGGCCGTCGGCTCGCCGTTGTGGTGGCTGGCGTGGACCGGGCCGGTGCTGATGTACCTGTTCCTGCGCTACCTGAGCGGCGTGCCGTTCACCGAGAAGCAGGCGTTACGCAGCCGCGGTGAAGACTACCGCGCTTACCAGCGCAGCACCCCGATGTTCTTCCCCTGGTTTCCCCGCACCGCCAAGGAGCAATCACCATGAATGCAGCCACGCAACTGGATTCCGCCATCCATGCCGAGCCCGGCCTGACCGGCTGGGCCGAGCGCGGTTGGCTGCCGGATGCCGCACTGCGCTGGGGTATCCGCCGCCTGTGCGCACAGCGACTGGAGGAGGAATCGGAGGAAGGCCTGCAAGCGCAATCGGAGCGGTTCAGCCGGCGCATCGCCGAGTTGTCCAGCAGTCCACTCGCCCTGCATGTGGATGCTGCCAACCGCCAGCACTACGAAGTACCTGCTGCGTTCTTCCAGGCCTGCCTTGGCCACCGCTTGAAGTACAGCAGCTGCTACTACCACACCGGCACGGAGACCCTGGATCAGGCCGAGGACGCAATGCTGGAGCTGTACGGGCAACGCGCCGGGCTCGCCAATGGCCAGCACATCCTTGAGCTGGGTTGTGGCTGGGGCTCACTGACCTTGTGGATGGCCGAGCGTTATCCTGGCGCGCGCATCACCGCAGTCTCCAACTCACACAGCCAGCGCAGGCACATCCTCGCCCAGTGCAAGGCACGTGGCTTGGACAACGTCGAGGTGCTGACCATCGACGTCAACCAACTGCAGCTGCCTGCCGCCACGTTCGACCGCTGTGTCTCGGTGGAAATGTTCGAGCACATCCGCAACTACGAACGCCTGCTTGGCCGCATCTCGCGCTGGCTGAAGCCGGACGGCGCCTTGTTCGTGCATATCTTTGCCCATCGCACGCATATGTATCCGTTCGACACGATGGGCGAGGACAACTGGATGGGGCGCCATTTCTT
The DNA here is from genome assembly GCF_029959445.1 of Stenotrophomonas sp. PS02298. GTDB lineage: Bacteria > Pseudomonadota > Gammaproteobacteria > Xanthomonadales > Xanthomonadaceae > Stenotrophomonas. The sequence continues at coordinate 21,777 of NZ_JASCOR010000010.1, forward strand.
CACCGGCGGGCTGATGCCGGCTGCCGATACCCTGCTGCATTTCCAGCGTGACATGCAGCTGCAGCAGCGCTGGCTGCTGGATGGCCGCCACTATCAACGCACCGCCAACCATTGGCTGCAGCGCCAGGATGCCGCCCGCGAGCAGCTCATGCCGCTGCTGGCGCAGACCTACGGCAGTGATGCCGCGGCACGTATCTGGTGGCAGCGCTGGCGCATGTTCTGGATGGCCTGCGCGGAGCTGTTCGGTTACGACGACGGCCAGCAATGGCTGGTGGCGCACTACCTGTTCCGTCCCCGCTGAAGAAGGACACGCGCATGCGAACCCTCCCACTGCTGTCGATGCTGTCCATCGCCTTGTTCGGCGCTGGCTGCAGCAACCTGGACACGCGCCCGATCCCGCGCCCGGCATCGGTGGATGTGCCGCGCTTCATGGGCGACTGGTATGTGATCGCGCATATTCCGTCGCGTCCGGAACGCTACGCCTTCGATGCGGTTGAAAGCTATGCACCGCGGCCCGACGGACGTATCCAGACCACCTTCACCTACCGCAAGGGCAGTTTCCGGGCGCCGCTGAAATCAATGCACCCCATCGGCAAGGTCGAGGCCGAAGGCAATGGCGCAGTCTGGGGCATGCAGTTCATCTGGCCGATCCAGGCCGAATACATCATCGCCTGGGTGGACGAGGGCTACAGCCAGGCCATCGTCGCCCGCAGCAAGCGCGACTACGTCTGGTACATGGCGCGCACCCCGCAGGTTTCGGAAACGGACTACCAGGGCGCGGTGGAGCGCATCAAGGCGATGGGGTATGACGTCAGCAGGCTGCGACGGGTGCCGCAGTCGGCGCGGTAATGCATCGACACGGGAGCCTCATCATGACCGGCCCATGCCAGGGAAGGGTTTTGGAACTTCCACCAGAGGCACTTCCGCTCGGTATCGATCAGGCCGATGGCGGCAATCAGCCGCGGCGCCATCGGCTTTGAGTGATTTCCTGCCTGCACGTCGCCGCTTCCCTTGGAACCTGCGCCACCGCAGATCTCCGATAGTGTCTGGATCAGGTTCACGCGGAGGCGACATGTACGATCAACATCGATGCCGCACCGCCGCGCAAACACACGTTTTCCACGCCTGTGTTTCATCTGCCACGGTTGTTGATCAGTCATATCAAACCACCCATGACGCTCCAACCCGGCTTGACGTTCAGGAAGAAACACTGAACTGTGTAGTCATGGTCCCCGCCAGCCTGCGATCATACGCACGATGATAGAAACTCCTTTGTCCAAGCCGACCTCCCCTGGACGTCGCCGCTTGCTGCAGGCAGCGTTGTTGGCGCCAACGATGGCGGCCCTGGCCGGCCTGCCGGGGTGCTCGCTTCCGGAACAGGTAGACGGCACATTCCTGCAGCCTTGGCTGGACCACACAAACTGGACAGCCGCGGACTGGCAACGGTCGATGAACCTGGCCCGGCGCGTGGGCTGTCGGCAGCTGGTCGTGCAATGGAGCGGCATCCTCGGCGGCACCGAAGGTGATTGGCAATTGTCCGATTTCAGTTTCCGCATGCTGTTCAACGCAGCCGACCAGGCAGGCATCAACATTCGTGTCGGCTTGCCATTCGAGCAACGTTGGTGGCAGGCAATCAGCGCCGATGAAACCGCGCTTCGCGCCTTCTTTGAAGAAAGCCTGCAACGCGCACATGAGTGGTTGCAGCAATCCACCCTGCCGCGCCAACGACGCTTCGCCGGCTGGTACGTGCCATATGAGCTGGAGCAATACCACTGGGCCGACGCGCAACGCTGTCAATGGCTGGCGGAGTGGTTGCAGGCTTTGCAGCGGGCGGCAGTGGCACGCGGCGGTGACTGCGCCATATCCACCTACTACAGCAGGCTGGCCACCGATGGCAGCCTGGTCAGCCTGTGGGAAAGCGTGCTGGCCACGACCACCTTGCGGCCGATGATCCAGGATGGCGTCGGCGTGCCCGGTGAAGACGACCACCTGGCATTGGCGCCCTTGCTGGCTTTTTTCAAAGAGCGCGGCGTCGCGTTCGATGCCATCGTCGAGCTGTTCCACGAACTGCCAACGGCGGGGGGCGACGGCACCCAGTTTCGCGGCGAGAGTGCCGATTTCGCACGCGTACAACAGCAGCTGCAGTGGGCACGCAACAGCGGTGCCGGCAATGTGCTGGTCTACGCACTGGAGCCCTGGCTTACCCAGGACACGCCGCAAGCAGAAGCACTGCGGCGTGCCTGGCGGCTGTAGCAGCTACAGCGCACGACCGATGATTTCGCGCAGGATCTCGCTGCTGCCGCCGAAGATGCGCAGCGCACGCGCATCTGCCCAGGCCCGGCCGATGCCGTACTCGCTGCTGTAACCGTAGCCTCCGTGCAGCTGCAGCAATGCATCCAGCACGCGGCCCTGTATTTCGGTTGCGTTGAGCTTGGCCATGGCCGCCGTGTTGGCATCCAGCACGCCTTGCATCTGCAGGCCAAGGCAGTGATCCAGGAAGCTGCGCAGCATGGCCAGTTGTGACGCCGCATCAGCCAGGACGAAGCGGGTGTTCTGGTGATCAACAAGCAGGCGACCAAACACCTTGCGTTGACGCGCGTATGCCAGCGTTTCATCGAGCATGCCTTCGGCCGAGGCCGCCGCGCGCAGGGCAATGGCCAGGCGTTCGCCGGCCAGTTGCTCGCCCATGTACTCAAAGCCGCGTTGCTCCTCGCCGAGCAGGCAGTCCAGCGGCACCTGCACATCCTGGAAAAACAGCTCGGCGGTGTCCTGCGCGTGCTGCCCGATCTTGGCCATCGGTGGGCCCTTGCTGACACCAGGCAGACGCATGTCCACGCAGAACAATGTCAGCCCGCGCGCCCCCAGCTCCGGCGCAACCGTGGCAGCCACCACCACCACATCGGCATTGACGCCATTGGTGATGAAGGTCTTTTGCCCATTGAGCAGGTAGTGGTCTCCGCGCAACTCAGCACGGCTGCGGATCGCCTTGAGATCACTGCCGGCGCCGGGCTCGGTCATTGCGATGGCGCCGATGGCGGTGCCGCGGCTCATGGCCGGCAACCAGGTGTCACGCAGCTGTTGGCTGCCGTACTGCAGCAGATACGGCGCCACCATGTCCGAATGGATGGAGAAACCGATCCCCAGGCAATTGGCACGTGCCAGTTCCTCGATCACGCAGGCGGCGTGGCCAACGTCACCGCCCATGCCATAGGGTTCAGGCAACTGGCAGTTGAGCAGGCCCGCGTCGCCGGCCGCGCGCCACAACGCACGCGGGGTGATGCCGTCCTGTTCCCAACGCGCGTAGTTCGGCAGGATCTGTTCGGCGATGAAGCGCCTGACCTGCTCGCGAAACAACGCGTGGTCTTCACCAAAGATGCTGCGCGCGGGCATGGTTCAGCGCCCTGCTGCATCGGTACTGCCGGGTTGCCCCTGCAATACCGGCGCGCCGGCGTTGCCGGTCAGGAAAAGGCTGTAGCGATCCCCCGGCTGCAGAGCCGGCAACTCAAACGCCGCGCTGTCCTTTGCGCCGCAACCAGCGACCAAGCGTGCTTTGACCGGGTTGATGGCGCGGGCAACGCCGTTGCCTGCCGGCACTGCATTGAACACCACCGGGCCGTTGTCGACCATTGCCAGCTTGGCCTGCGGGCAGCTACCGGCAAGGTTGTAGAAACGGATCTCCGCTTTCAGTGCATCGGTACTGCCACCGCCATCGGCGATCACCTGGAGCGGCCGGGCTACTCCGGCGGGATCCAGCACCAGCGTGGTGAAGCTCCCGGCCGCCACCGCAGGCTGCGTGCGCGCCTGGCCCGCTACGCGCACGGTGAACGGCTTGCCACCTTCAACGATGGCATAGCGCGTGGCACGTCTGGCCGGACCCACCTGCTGTGCGGCGCCGCTGCCCGTTGCCACCGTCAGCGTGGCAGTGCCGGGATTGACCACACGCACGAAGGCCGACCCGGCCGGCGGACGCGCGGCGTACAACTGCGCCAAGCGGCCTTCTCCGGTTGCATGTTGTGCACTGGCAAACATCGGCGACAACGACAACGCTGCGGCAAGCATCCATTTGGTGGACGTGATCATTTTGGCTCCTGCGTGCGCAGCGTACGCGCCAATGCGTAGCGCTGCTCCAATTGTTTGCGGTCAACCTTGTTGCTGACCGTCGAAGGAAAGCTGTCCACCGCCAGTAGTTCGGACGGAATCATGTAGGGCGGCACCCGCTCGGCGAGCTGCGCCTTCCAATCCTGCAACGCCGGTGGCAACGCCTGCAGCGCTCCCTCCCCCGGCGTTGCCAGTTCGACGAACCCCACCATCCGCACCAGCGTGCCGTCGGGACGGCGCATCGCCACGGTGGCGCCAGCAATGACGCCCGGCAAGGTGGACAGCACCGCATCCACTTCGGCAAGTTCAATGCGATAACCATTGAGCTTGATCTGGTCATCCTTGCGACCGCGGAAATACACCCGTCCCTGTGCGTCCACGTCGCCGAGGTCACCGCTGCGGTAGGCGCGCTTGCCGTGATGCTCGAACAGCACCTCTGCATCCAGGTCCGGGCGCTCCAGGTAACCCCGCATCACATGGTCCCCGGCCATGCAGATTTCACCATCGTCGATGAACACTTCCGCGTATGGCTTGGCCACGCCGATCGGAAATGGATTGGGCGCAGCTGCGCGCAATGCCGCGTCGATCTCCACCCAGGTGGTGGAACAGGTCGCCTCGGTCGGCCCGTAGGAATTGATGATCCGCACCTGCGGGAACCGAGCCCACAGCTCCTCGGCAACGCGAGGCGTGAGCGATTCCGCACCGAACACGAACATGCTCAGCGCTGGCAGGTGCTCGGCATTGAACTGTGGGTTGAGCATCTGCTGGCGTACGAACGACGGCGTGGACGCCCACACCGCCACCTGTGCATTCCGCAGGTGATCGATGAACTGGTTGCTGTCGGCAATGACCTCACGCGGACACAATACGCAGCTACCACCCAGGCCGAGCGCGCCGCACAGGTCGAACAGCGAGAAATCAAAGCTGAAAAGCATCTGGTTCATGAAAGCCGGAGCTGGCCCCAACCCGAGGCAATCACGGATCCAACCGGTGAACAGCGCCACGCTGTCGCGCCCGATCTGCACACCCTTGGGGTCGCCGGTGCTGCCGGAGGTGAACATGATGTAAGCCAGATCGCGCTCGGCCAGCGGCTTTGGCTGCGCCGCGCCGGGCAGAAATACATCGGCACCAGCGTCATACACCGCCTGCGCATGTACCAGCCGGGTGATCTTGTGCAGGCGCGCCTCCGGGTTGATGGTATCCACCGGCACGTAGGTCACGCCCAGGCGCAGGCAACCCAGCATGGCCACCACAAAGGCCGCCTGCTTGTGCCCGCTGATCACCAGCGCATGCCCCGCGCTGACACCGGCGGCCTGCGCACGCGCCATCCAGGCATCGGTAGCAGCTTGCAGGCTGCCCCAATCCATCACCCCGTCACTGCTGTACAGCGCCGGCGCGGCAGCGGCCACGTCACATTCAGCGAACCGGCAATGCTCGAAATCAAAACGCATGGCTGCCGCTCCCGGTCCAGTGATCAGGCGTTGCGGCGCGAGGCCACGTAGTCAGCCAGCACCTGCACCGATTCGACCAGCGTATCGATCTCATCGACCGGCAATGTCACGCCGAGGCGGTCCTTCACTTCCACCATCAACTGCACCTTGGACATCGAGTCGAACAGCGACTCCATGTACTCGTCGGGCTGCACGCGTACGCCGATGACGGCCTCCACGGTGTCGATCAATTGGGCCTGCAGTGCTTGCATGTCCATCGTTTTACTCCTTGCCTAGAACTGGAAATAAAGGAAACGGCTTTCTTTGTGCAGGTTGAGCAGGCACAGCGCGAGCAGGCACAACATCACCAGCAACCATTGGAAATTGGGTTGCCAACGCATCCACGTGCGCGGCGCCGGATCAGGCTTGGCCAGCGCTGGCGAGTACACGCCCATGATCTGGTGCGCGTTGGGTGCCAGCCACACGATAGCCAACAACACCGCAACGTACAGCAACTGCACATGGTGGCCCGCCAGCAGGCGCCATCCATCGGCCACGCCCATGCCGGCGAGGTAGCCCAGGCTCTCCATGCTCTCCCAGCCACGTACGCCGGCCATGCCCTGCACCAGCTGCCACGCCTGTGCCACGCCATCGGCACGGAAGAACGCCTGCGCCACCAGCACTGCAGCGAAGGTCAACATCAGGTAACCCACGTGCTGCAACCAATTGCTTTTGCGCCGCGCCGCGGCCATGGGTCCGCCACGGAAGATGCGCCAGGCGTGATTGATGGCCAGATAGCCTGCATGCAGCAGGCCGAAGATCAGGAACTGCAGGCCAGCGCCATGCCAGATACCCGCCAGTCCCATCGCAAACACGGTGGGCAATACGATCAACGAGGCAAAGCCTCCGGCGGTTGCCACGGCAGCAGGGCCACCGGGAAGGCCATGGCGACTGCGCCAACGCGTCACCGCCATCGCCACCGGATAGTACAGATAGGCGGTGATGTAACGGGTCAGGGTGATATGCCAGCGCGCCCAGAAATCAATGATGCTGGTGGCCTTGTACGGCGAGTTGAAATTCAGCGGGAAGCGGATTCCGAACATCCGCGCCAGGCCCAGTGCCATGTCCGAGTAGCCTGAGAAATCGAAGTACAGCTGCAAGGCGTAGCTGATTGCCGTGGCCCAGGCACCCCAGAACTGCAGCTCACCGGTACCCGCGAACCCCGCGTCGGCATACGGTGCGATGCTGTCGGCCAAAAGAACTTTCTTGGCCAGACCGATCACGAACAGCATGCCGCCCACCGACAGGTTGTCGGCGTTGAAACGGTAGTTTTCCGGCTTGCTGAACTGCGGCATCATCTCCTTGTGGTGAAGGATCGGGCCGGCAATCAGATGCGGGAAGAACGTCACGAACAGCACGTAGCTCAGTGGGCTGCGGTCATTGACCACGCCACTTCGGCAATCAAGCAGGTAACCGATCTGGGTGAAGGTGAAGAAGGAAATGCCGAGCGGCAGGATCAGCGCATCCATTGGCCCGACCGCAAAACCCAGGTCATGGACGAAAGTCACCATCGCTGCAGCGTACTTGTAGTGCACCAGCAGCAACAGGTCCGCCGCGATGCCCAGGCCAGTCACCAGCGTCTGCATGCGCGGACGTTTGGCCAGACCCAGGATAGCCAGGCTGACCAGGTAGTTGAACAAGATCGAGGCCGACAACAGCACCACGAACTGGGGGTTCCACCAGCCATAGAACAACAGCGAGGCCACGCACAGCCACAGCGCCGCCAACCGAGGCCGCAACGCGCCCAGCAGGTAGTGCACGCCGAGCGCGATGGGCAGGAAAATCAGCAGGAACAGGAAAGAGTTGAACAGCATCGTCGTCAGGCGCTCAGTCGATATCGGCCAATGCCGCCTGCTCGCCGTCGGTCAACGGCAAAGACAGCGCCATCTCGGAAAATTCCCAGATCACCAGTTTCAGGCTCGGAGGCCATTGTGCCCGCTGCGGCCATGCGGCCAGCAGCGCCCCGGAAAACTGGCCGCCATCCAGGCTCTGGTTCCATACTTCGCGACCCAAGGCCTTGCCGAGACGCTCGGCAAACAGGCTGCGGCGACCATTGGAACTGCCCAGCAGCAGCACCTCCACCGGCGGGGTGTCGTCCAGCAGTCCACCACCACGCAGCGGCGCGATCACCTGTTCCGGCTCCATATCCAGCGCCGGTCGCCATGCCGGCGGTGCGTGTTCCAGGCCAGCCAGCACGATCAGGTCGCCCATGCGCGGCTGCGGCGCACCCAGCGGCCCCACCTCGAACGCCTGCGTGCCCTGCCCACCAAGCAGCGGCAGGGCCTGCGCGGCGACCGCATCGGCAGCGCGTTGTGCGCCCGTGCGATTCATGTGCACGTCGGTTGCAAAAAACACCGGCGCATCGCCGGTCTGCAACGCCGGCAGCAGATCCACGCCGCCAGTTCCAGCGGCCTGCAGCGCCTGCTGCCAGCGGCCATAACGCTCACGCATCGGTGCCCAGTGGCGCAGGCCACAGCCATGCGCCTGCTCGACCCGCGATTTATCCGGCACCACCGCCACCAGCAGCTGCACGCCTTGCGCCTGCAATTGCTGCGACCAGTGCCGCATCAACCTGATCCGCTGCTCGAGCACCTCGTTGCCCACACCCGGCTGCGGACGCAAGCCGTCGCGATAGAACAACCAGCCTGGGCAGCCCATTGCTACCTGCGCCCCGGTGTCGCCCAGCAGGCGATAGCGCAAGGCTGCATTCCAGGTATCGGCGCTGCCTTGCATCGGCAGTTTCAACGCGTCGTTGATGACCTTGCCCGCCGCGCCATCCGTCCACTGCGACGGTGCAAGTTTGTCCGCCGGCAACTGCGCCTTGGCCAACATCCAGGCGCCGGCACAGAAACCACCAAGCAGCAGCACGAACACCACCCAGGACGTGGCACGGTGCGCACGCGGCGGGGCTGCGGCCGGCAATGGCGCCGGCGCGCCAGGACGAGTACTCATCGAATCAACGCCCCAGCGCCTTGTGCAGTCGTGCCTGCCACTGCGCGGCAGTCATGATCGAGGCGTTGTCCCACTGCCCCTGCGCAGCCGGGCCAAATCCGTATACCGGCTCGAACATCTGCCACACCAATACCTGCGGCGGATTGTCTCGGAACTCGGCCGATTCCAGATATTCCAGCAACACCACCCACGGCCCGACATTGCCGGATTTCCAGTTCACCGTTACCGGACGGTCGATGTCGTTGGACAGCTTCTGCGGAAAACCAAAGTACGCCTGTACCATGCTATGACCGGTGACATGCACCGGTGCCTTGTCGTCGTCCAGCAACGACTGGCCCTCGGCTGCACGTCGTACCACGAAGGTGTCGCGGCCAATTGCCGCGCGTTGCGCGGGGTCCAGGAACAGTTCGGCCAGGTCGCCATAGCGGCGCTCACGGGTTTCACTGCCCAACGGCATGCCGGTGCCTGGCGTACCGGCCAGGTTCGGCACTTTCTGCTTGATGCGCGCGGCGATGGCGTCGGCGATGGCGTCGGCCGCCGGCTGGGTCCAGTGCTGATCGCTGCGGTAGAACACATCCTTGCCGCTGGCGCGGGTATCGGCCAAAACCTTGCGCGCATCCAGCGTATCCACGCCGGCCGCCTGCAATGCGTTGCGGATGGTTTCGTAGCGCCTGGTCACTGAATCACTGATCACCCTGCCCTCGGGCAGCCGATCTTCATAGAACGTGACCTTGTCCGGCAGTACGAGCACTTCCAGCTGCACGCCACCTGCCGCCAACGCCTGCTTGGCTTCGGCAATGAGCGCGGTCGAGGACTGCACTGCAGCCTCATCCACCTCACTCAAGCTGCCCCATGCCGGGAACAGCCAACCTTCCTTGCCGACGATAACCACGTCCGATTGCTGCGCCTGCAGCGGTGCAGCCAGCGTTGCTGCAACCAGCGCCATCGCAGCGGCGGTACGCCTCATCCATCCTGCTTTCTTCATGCCCATGTTTCCCAATCCAATCGTCATGCTCAGTAAGACAACGTCATGTTGATGAAGAGGCCGCGGTTCCGTTCTGCCTGGTCACCATTGAGCGCGAAGCGGTATTGCACGCTGGCATCAAACGACGAACGCGGCCCATGCAGGCGGTCCTCGCGGAACAGTCGACGCACTCCAATGCCGACACCAGCGCCGAGCGCCAGGTCGCCATCTTCGGCAGCCAGCCGGAAGCTCTGCCGTGATCCGTCCGGATAGACCACGCCTTCTGCCCGATCACGCTGCCGGTACCAGTCAGCCCCCACCACCGCAAAAGGATTAATGGTCCAGTTGTCGCTGGCCGTACGCGGGCGATAGCTCCAGCCAAAGCGGAACTCGCTGGAGGCAAACAGCTGGCTGCGCTTGAGCTGGCCGCTGGAACGTACTTCCTGCACGTGCGTGCCGTTGAAGTCCACGCGGCCCACGCGGAAGTCCGCATCGTTGTTGCTCCACGCATAACCACCCTGCGCGTACAGCTGCATGCTCGGCCAGCTGCGGTCATCCGGACTGCTGGCAGCACCGTGGTACCAGCCATAGGACACATAGGTCATCCAGCCACCGGCGGCATCGTCAAGTTGGTAACGCCCCTGCACGGCCTCTCCGCTGCCCACGGTTGCGGATAGACGGCATTGCTCGGCTGCTGTCTGCGCGTAGAGCCCACCATGGCGGTTGGCGGAGCCAATGAACTGGCGTCGCTCGATACCGAACCCCAGCCCGGTGTCCGGCACCCGGAAGCGTGCACCCAGCGCTGCGATGCTGCTGGGCCAACCGGTCGCGGTGCGCGTGGTCATGCCATTCCGGGTGTCATCAAGCCCGCCGATATCCTCGCCGGTACAGGGGTCGATGTTGCGCAAGGCTTCGTATTTGCCGCCGCCGTCGTACAACACATTGGTGAGCCGCGCGTAGAGCTCAACGTTGGGTTGGTAGGCGATCGGCCGCCAATAGGCTTCAACCGAGCTGAAGGCCGCATCGCCGGGCGTGCTCAGCGCCGCCCCGCCCAGCGTGGCCGTGGTCTGCCGCGCACCGCGCCAGCCGACACTGGCGGTGATGCCCCAGCGTCGTTCCAGTTCGGTCAACGAACTGCGCGCATAGCGCCGTTGCTCTGGCGTCAGTGCCAGTTCACCGCGCTCGGAGCGTTCCAGCGATTTCCGGATCTGCTGTGATGCCTGCCCGCGCTCACCCATGCCAATGCGCGCATACGCCTGGTCGAGCTCGATCGTTGGCGGTGCCTTGCCCGTGGCCGCTGCCGCTTCCAGATCAGCCAGACCAAGCTCGGCCTCCCCCGCACGCTGGTGCAGGTTGGCGCGCTGCATCAGCATGTCGACGTTGTCTGGCTCCTTCTGCAGGCCTGTATTCAATCGTTGTACGGCCTGCGCCCGCTGGCCGGCATTGCCCGCTGCCAGCGTCGAAGTCAGCAGTCGCTGCATGGCCGGATCATCCGGGGCCGCCTGCACGGCCGCCTGTGCCTGGGTGATGGCCTCAGCCCATTGCTGGCGGCCATAGGCTGCATAGGCGCGGGCCGCCGGTGTATCCAGGGTCTGGTCCGCCGGCCGCATCTCGCATTGCGTGCCATAAGGCGTGTCACGACAGGCCTGCAGTGGCGCGGGGAAATGGGTTGCATCCAATTCCCGCGCCAAGGAGCGCTTGCGCGAGGCGGTACGGCGGCTGATCACCGCCTCGTCGTTGGCATCCATTGGACCCAGCAATACCCCGGCACGCTCAGCGTCGCCGGCGGCCAAGGCTGCATCCACCGCCAGCAGCCGGATGTTGTGCAGCTGCTGCTCATCCAGCCAATCCTGTGCGAGTGCGCGGTCGAAGTCGGCATTGGCACCGGCATCACGCCCCAGCCGTTGCAGCAGGTAACCACGCAACACCAGTGCATTGATGTCTTCACTGTCCTGCACCAGTGCGTCCGTGGCGGCCTGCACGGCGTCCTCCAGCTGATCGTCGAGCATCAATGCGCTGATCAGCAGCAACCGATGACTTGCCGACTCCGGCGCCAATGCCACCGCTTCGCGGGCTGGTGCCACGGCATCGGCAGGACGAAACGCCATCATGGCCGCGTAACCTGCCTGCGCCGGCGCCACCGCCTGCGCACGCTTGATGCGCAGTTTTCGCGCCTCCAGGTCAGTGATGTTCTGCGCCCCCAGGTCCACTGCGGTCTGCAACGCCTGCAAGGCGGTATCCGGCTTGCCCTGGGCTTCCAGCGAATCCACCCACAACATGGCCCAGGTGCCCTGGGTCGGATCGATCCGGAAGGCCTGTTCGGCCTGCTGCTCGGCCAGCGCCATCTCACCTCGGTAGTAGCTGGCGTAGGCCTCGGTGGCCAGGGGATAGCCCTTCTCGAACGGCGTCTGCGTCACCGGCGCTGCGGCAGCCGCCTGTCGGCGGGCAGCCTGGCGTGGCGTGCCTGCCGCTGTGGCACGGCCCGGCGTGCGTGGGGCATTGGTGGCGCCACGGCCTGAAGCGCGGGCCTGCGACTGCGCCAGCAGGTCGTGCAGACGCTGCACATCCGGGCGCAAACGCACCGCTTCGCGGGCCTGCCTCGCGGCTTCCGCATAGTCACCGCGGGCATACGCCGCATACGCCTGCTCAGCCACACGATACGCAGCGCCCGACAACGGCAATTCCTGCGCCAGCGCCGTCACGCTGGCACCGGCAAGGACGAAAGCAACGAGGGGTTTCAGCAACTTCATGCTCATGCCAGGAACACATCCGGGTGCAGACGCGCTCCATCGGCACGTCGTTGTTGTTCTTCCACGGCGGTAGCGATGGCCTGCTCACTGGCAACACCACGACGCACAAGGTAGTCACCGATGCGGCCGTCGCGATGCGGCCGGTACTCGTCCAGGGCAGCCTGGAAGTGCTCGCGCGAGATAAGTTTCATTTCCACCAGCAGGTCGCCCAGCAGGGGCACGGCATTGATCCGATAGTCCGCGCCGCAGATCAAACGAAGGCCGGCATTGATCTCGCTTTCGCGGGCAATAAACTGCTCGACCTGCTCCACCTTGGCGTGCTGGGCCAGTACCTGCAGCGTCGCCTCGGGCAGCGCGCTGGCAACAGCCAGGCGCAGTACATCCGCGCTGGCACTGGGCAACGGCAGTACCCGCCACTGCACGCACGCATCCACCGAAAGCGGGAAATAGCCTTGCTTCAGGTAGTCCACGTCGATGCTGGCGCGCGGCAGCTCTTCCTGGAAGGAAATCGCTTCGGCCAACGTTTCATCGTCCAACCAACCCTGCGACACCAGGATTCGACCCAAGGGCTGCTGTCGTCCGTGCTGTTGCTCATCAAGCGCCTGCTGCAGGCGTGCAGGCTCCACCGCCTGCCATACGCCCAACAGCTCGCCCAGACGTCGGCGCGTCTGTACCAACTGGGAGTTGCTGGGAAAGTCATGCATGGTCTTGTCCCAGACCAACTGCCTGCCGAGCAGCAGGTAACCAGCAAACAGACGCCAGGCACGCGCCGTGGCCGCGCAGTTGATGACGTTGCCCACGATCATCCGCGGCACCGACATCAACGCATGTTCCCAGCCATACAGGCGATTGACGAAATACATGCGCTGCAGCACACGCATGCCCAACGCGGCAGTGGTGAACAAAGCGATGCGCATCGGCCAGGAACCGGCCTGGAACACCGTGGGAAATTCAATCGTCCACACGCCAGTCACCTTCAACAACCAGAACAGCAGCAACTGCGCGAACAATATGTAGGCCAAAATGCTGACGAACGAAGTGATGATGCCCTTGCGATCACGCAGCAACAGGTAACGGTTGGCCAGGCTGCCACCCCAGCCAAGCGTCTCCCAACTCTGCATTCCGATGCCCAGCACCCAGCGCGCCTTCTGCCGGTACGCAGCGCGGAAGTTGTCGGGAAAATACTCGCGCACGCACAACGCCATTTTCACCGTGCGCTCGCGTGCACCGCCCCAACCAAACCATGACGACGGGCGCCGCACACGGAATTCCACCGGAAAGCGGGCAAAGATCGAGTGCATGCCCATCCGCCCAAGGCGGGCACCAATGTCATAGTCCTCGGTGAGGCTGTCGGTATTGAAGGGCTGGTTGTTTGTTTCCTCGCTCAGCGCCAGCAAGGCGCGGCGCGAGAAGCAGGTACCGACGCCCGCCGACGGAACGGTGCCGGACAGGCTTTCACGCACCACCAGGTCCTTGGCATGCCACTCGGCGAACTCGTCCATGTAGGTGCCGGCGACCAGCTCGTACCATTCCCGGTCCAGTGACGTCACCGGCAGCTGGATCATGTCCTTCCGCGGCAGCAGGTAGTTGTAGAAACGCAGCTCCCACGGATGCAGCACGTCCTCGCTGTCGTGCAACACCACGCCAGCAAACTCGATGTCATTGCGCTTTTCGTACTCGAAGATCGACAGCACCAGCCAGTTCAGGCAGTCGGCCTTGTTGGTTGGCCCGGGGTGTGGCACCTCCACCCGCTGCAGCCGGCGGTAACGTCGGCGCATACGCTCCACTTCGGCAATGGTCTGCGTGTCGTTGGGATAGGTACCGACGAAAATCACGTACTCCTGGTAATCGAGCACGTCGATCATGTTCGCCACCATCTGGGCGATGACGTCGTACTCGGCCCAGGCTGGCACCATGATCGCGATGGGCTGCTGCGGCCGCTCCATCAGGGCATCGACCGACAGCGGCCGGTAGGAGGAACGCTTCAGTACCGTCAGCCTGCGCCATAGATGCCGCGTCCAGTACCAGACGTCGATGAACAGGTCGTCCAGGCTCGACAGCAGGATCAGCACAGCCAGTACCACCGCAGCCGTTTCAAGGGCTGCGTGGTAGTTGGCCAGATGAATGTTCCAGAGAACGGCGCTCATGACCGGTCAGTGCGCACCGTCGGTCTTGCGACGGCGGCGGATCTGCGCAATGCGTGCAGCCAGCAGCATCAACACGATCACTCCCACCAGTACCAGCAACAGCACCATGTGCCGCTGCCAAACCGGCTGCGGATTGCCATCCACGGCAATACGCAGTCCTTCGGGATCCTCGCGATCAAAATCCTGTACAAGCCCGCGACCATCCAGCAGCGCCACCGAGCCCCGTACCAACCGGAACGGTTCGGCGATGCTTGCAATGCCGTTGCCCAGCTCACGGTAGACGACGCCGGTGTTGGCGCCATCACCGGTCACTTCCACCAGCGCTGCACGATCCAGGCCCGCCAAGTCCAGCACCGTTTCCTGATCCTTGCTGGTGATGCGCAGCTGACCGCCCTCGACCGAGGCCGCGCTCGTGCTGCCCTGCGGCGGCACGTTGAACGCGAGATACGACTGGCTCTGGGCAGGAGCATTCTTGTCCTTCACCACTTCCAACGTCGCGCGTTCCGCCGATGCCCCCACCGCAGCGCTGACGCGGATGACGGTCTGCAGCGTTGCAGGCGCATTCTGCAACCACGCAGCCGGCACCAGCACCTTGTGCGGGCCGGAAAGATGAGCAGCCGCACCGACGAAATCCGGTGCGGTACCACGCTCGGCCAGCACGATATGGCTGCTGGGCAGCACCGTCACCGGATACGCCGTCGCCGGGTCGTGGCAGTACGGGCGCGCCGGCTGCCGCAGGAAGGAAACACGCACCTGGTTGCGTGCCGTGATTGCGTAGAGCGGCACATTTGCGCGGATACGCTGCGGCTTGCCGTCGGCGTTCAACACCCTGGCGCCCAGCAGGTAATCATTGAAGAAGATCGACGCTACTGCGCCTTCGCCACTCGCGTTGGGCGCGGCCGATACGTCAATGACCACTTCCTTCGGCAAGCGACCCTCGCCCGACAACAGGCCAAGATCGGCATTGGCGGTGCGATCACTGCGCGCGATGATGTCCTGGGTGCCGGAGAACGCACCCAGGCGGTCCAGCAACACCACGCCCTTGTCGGTCATCAGCTGCTGTGCCTTGGCAACCTGCAGGTTCTGGCCCAGTGCATAGGCGCGCCACTGCGCGCTGAACAGCCCCGCCACTTCGGCCGCGGCACCGGTACCGACCATCAGCACTGGCTGACCGGCGACCACGCCGGCGACCACACCGTTGCCCGGCAGGGTGGCTTCCAGCGTCGCCATGCTGTCCTTGCGCCACGCATTGAACGCGGCTGCACCATCAGCATCCGTCGCAGCCACCTGGCTGCCCAGCGCATCCAATGCGCGCTTGACCGCACCCTGCAGCCCCGGGCCGGCAACCGCCACATCCATCGGCAGCACACCGTCCTTGCCCAATGACAGCAACGCGCCGATTTCCGCTTCGTTGGCAATACGGTGCTGCGCGCTTGCCGACGACAGCGCCGCATAGGCCGGAACCGACGCCAGGCTCGCGGGGATCTGCAAGCCGCTGGTGTCCACCGTGTCGCCGACCTTCGGCAATGCCTGCACCGTTACCCGCTTGCCAGCTGCTTCCAGCACGGCGCCCACCCGCCACGCCGTGTCGTAACTGCCCGCATCCAGCTGACGGCCATCCACCAGCAAACGTACCTGCCGCGGCAACGCGGTCCAGGCCTTGGCAACGGTATCAATCGCACGCCGATCAAATTCATAGCTGAAGCGTGTATCCGGGCCAATCCGCAGCACATTGGCGGGGGCGCTCTGGTCCGTGCACTGGTAATCCGAGACCACCGACCACCAACCGATGCCGAAACGCACGAAACCGCTTGCGCGCGGGAAACCATCGATGCCGATCAACTGGCTCAGGTCGCCCTGTGCGTCGGTGATGGTGCGCGCGGCCACGGCATCATCGTCGATGCTCAACAGGTTCGAGGTACGGCCCGGATGGCCACGCAGATAGCGCGCATCCAACTGCAACTGCGCATTGCGGGTGGCGACACCCGCCGGCACTGGCAGGTAGAGCTCGCGCTGGTTGTCCTGCCCGCGCAGGCTGACCGGCTCGGTAAAACCGAGGTCGCGCAGCGTCATACTGCGTGAAACAACTGTATTTGCGCCCCATTCGCGGAACTGACCACTGACCGAATCGGCGGCAAAGGCCTGCAGCGAAACGGCCATGGAAAGCGCCACCAACGATAGCGACGTACTCAAGTTTCCAGCTCGGTATGCGTGATTGCTCATTCGGCGTGCTCGATAAGATGTGGTGCGTTCGCCCGCGCTGCCCGCAACGACAGCTGTGGCATGAACTCGGAATACGACGCCCCCAACAGCGCCGCTACGATGCGATCACTCGCATTGCCATCGCCGTAGGGGCTGGCAAGCGGATTGAACATGGCGGGTTTTGCCGGCGCAGCGAGCGCCTGGCGAACACCATCGATGATGCGTATGGCGGAGGTTCCGACGAGCGTTACCGCACCCGCCGCTACCGCCTCCGGGCGCTCGGTGACATCGCGCATGACCAGCACCGGTCGCCCCAGTGCAGGCGCCTCTTCCTGGACACCACCGGAATCGGTCAGCACCACATCGGCAAGCTGCATCAGCCTTACGAAACTGAGGTAATCCTGCGGCGGCAGCAGATGGACATTTTCCAGCCCCGCCAACTGCGCATGCACCGGCCCCTGCACATTCGGATTGAGGTGCACCGGGTAGATGATGTCCAATCCCGGCTCGCGTGCCAATGCAGCCAACGCCGCGCAGATCTCGGCAAAACCATTGCCAAAACTCTCGCGACGGTGTCCGGTGACCAGAAGCAGGCGCCGGCCCTCGCGCAACGGCAACCCAGCGTCGATCGCACCACGCAGCCCGGCATCGCGCTCAATGCGTTCCACGGTCTGCTTCAAGGCATCTATCACGGTGTTGCCGGTCACGATGAGCTGCCCAGACGGCCGCTCGCCTGCAAGGTTCCGTGCCGCTTCAGGCGTCGGCGCAAACAGGTGGTCACTGACCAGATCAACGACGCGGCGATTGAGCTCTTCCGGCCACGGCTGTTGCAGGTTTCCAGTGCGCAAACCCGCTTCGACATGACCGATACGGATGCGACGGTGGAATGCGGCCATCGCCGCACTCATGGCCGTGGTTGTATCACCGTGCACCAGCACCAGATCAGGCTCGACACGTGCATAGAGTTCATCCAGACGCTCGAACAGGCGTGCACACAGCCCGTTCAAGGTCTGATTGCCAACCATGACATCGAGATCATGATCCGGCGTGATCTGGAACAACCCCAGCACCTGATCCAACATCGCACGATGCTGACCAGTGGTAGCCACGATCGACTCTATACCGGGTGCTTTCGCCAAAGCCCCCACCAATGGCCCCATCTTGATCGCCTCAGGGCGAGTGCCGAAAACAGACAGAATTCTCAAGACCCCTCCCCCAGAGGCTACGCGTACCGATTTGTTCGCCGCTGCATCATATATGCGCTGTACCCCTGAAATGTTAAAAACGGGACACTCATCACATTATCGTAAGAGCGAGAGTGACAAACAGAACGAAACCTGAATCTTCGTAGCAAAACGGTGGCGCTCCAGCCAAACGTTCGATACATGCGCAAGTCATCGCGGGGAGCGCACTGAAAACAAAAGCACTGGCCAAGCCAGCAACTGCGCCATCGCGCGACGGCAAGGCTGCTCCTCGGATTCACTCAGTCCAGGCACTCGCTCTTGCAGCTGCCAACATGTGGTCCCGCAAGCTCCCATCTTCCGACACGTCTCGCCTATCGACATGCGTCAGGCACACCAACGCCGGAGGAACTGCTCAAGATTGCGATTGAGATGGGACACAAGGGCACTGCAATACGGCTTGCACGCCACTTTCAAGAATGCTCAGCAGTGTTGAACTACCAGGAACTGCTTGCAGCACGTATTAGAGAGATGGCGTGCAACCACTTCGGCTATTGCAGTACGAGAAGAGCCGCTCGACGCCTTTGGAATCAAGTAGAAACCGGAGTTATCGACCCATCATCCAGAGATGAGCCTGACTTTGTTCTGAGTCCTTCGGCGATCGAGGACATGATTTTTCTTTTCAAGAAAGTCGGGATTCATAGCAAAGATCAGCTTCAGCAGCTTGTCGCAGACCCCGATGCGGGCCAGGCGTAGCAGCTCTTCCAGGTCGAAGCTGCTCCATGAATCGCCCTGAGTGCCTGCTACGAAAGGCTGCTTCTGGCAATAAGGAGACATCGACGCTATAAGTGCTTCATCATGAATTCCGCAGTTCCAGGACATAAGCCAGCGAACTGCTGAGACGTGCGGATTGATTCCGGCGCTGCCGCCCGGGGCAGACATCTGTAGCCGCAGCGCTCGAACAAGGCAACTGCCGTGGTCGTCATTAAAAACAGCTCGGTGATGCCAGCATTGGTCGCTAGCTGTTCTGCATGGCGCACCAGCACCGAGCCGTAGCCAAGTCCTCGATGGCCCTGCGCGACCGCCAAGGAACGTAGCAAGCCTGCCGGTGGATGCAGCTCTACACCCACTACACCGATGAGTTCATCTTCTTCGTAGAGACCACCGAAAACCCTACGCACACTGTCCTCAAGGTCGGTTACGGGCAGCGCGGCGTCCTTCAGCAAGGACAAGACAGCAACGTTCACGGAAATTGTCTTGAAAGTTTTCATCGTCTGCTCTGCAACGGCTGCGCGTATCAGTGAAGATCAAGATGCGGGACTGTTCCCATGCTCACCGATGACCAGCTCGCCGTCTTCCTTCACGAAGGGACCAACTACCGCCGGCAGGATTGCAAGGACCACCTCTGACGGGCGAGCAAGTCGCACTCCCAGGTCAGTTTCCACGAACGGTCTGTTGATCAGGATAGGATGCGCCAGCATCGCGTCGATCAACTGATCGTCGGCAAGGTCCGCATCGTCCAGGCCGAGTTCAATGTAGGGCGTTCCTTTCTGCCGGATTGCTTCTCTAACGGTCAATCCAGCCTTGCCGATGAGCTCAGCCAATCGCGCCCTGGACGGCGTATCGGTCAGATAGTCGACGATCACTGGCTCGATGCCCGCATGCCTGATCAAAGCCAGCACGTTCCTGGAGGTTCCGCAGCTGGGGTTGTGGTAGATGGTTGCCTTCATGCTCGGGCTCCTGCGGCCGCTTGAGGAGAGTTGGCGCCGGAGGCCGCCGCAAGAGCCGCTGCCGCTGCCGCTGCGTCACCCTTGCGCTCACTGTAGCGATCAACCAAATAGTCACTGCGATCCCTGACCAGCAGCGTGAACTTCACCAGTTCCTCCATCACATCGACGACCCGGTCGTAGTACGCCGATGGCTTCATCCGTCCCTGTTCATCAAACTCCTGCCAGGCCTTCGGTACCGACGACTGGTTGGGGATGGTGATCATGCGCATCCAACGCCCCAGCACCCGCAACGCGTTCACCACATTGAAGGATTGCGAACCGCCGCTGATCTGCATCACCGCGAGCGTGCGGCCTTGGGTGGGGCGAATGCCGGCCTCCTCCAGCGGCAGCCAGTCGATCTGGTTCTTCAGGACGGCGGTCAATGTCCCGTGCCGTTCCGGGCTGATCCAGACCTGTCCTTCGGACCATAGAGAGGCCTCGCGCAGTTCGCGCACCTTGGGGTGATCGGCCGGCACCGCGTCCAGCATCGGCAGGTCATGGGGATCGAACAACCGGGTCTCTGCACCAAATTGTTGCAGCAGGCGCTGTGCCTCCAAGGCCAGCTTGCGGCTATAGGACTGGGGACGGAGCGAGCCGTAGAGGATCAGGATGCGCAGCCGGTGCTTGCTGACGCTGACGATCTCCAGGTCGGAACTGATGGGCTGCTGCAGGGAGGCGGGGTGGATATTTGGAAGGTCGAGCATGGTTGCCCCAGGTAATCATTTCCATTATTCTAGTTTTATGGAACATAAGTCCGCAACACTAGCTCTGGCCGCTCTTGGTCATGGAACGAGGCTGTCGATCTACCGCCTGTTGGTAGAGGCAGGTCGCGATGGCAAGTTGGCCGGCGAGATCGCCCAGGCGCTGACACTTCCCGGCGCCACCCTATCCTTCCACTTGAAGGAGCTGGCCGGCGCTGGCTTGGTCACTTCCGAGCAGCGTGGCCGCACCGTTTGCTATCGCGCCAATTTCGACGTGATGACCAGCCTGGTCGACTACCTGACAGAGAACTGCTGCGCGGGCGACAAAACCTGTGGCACTCCGCCGCGGTGCTGATGAACGATAAAGCACAGGCGCCTGGCGAGCGCCTGTCACTCCCTGATCGCTTCCTGACTGTCTGGATATTCCTGGCAATGGTGGTCGGCGTGAGCCTGGGCGTCGCCTTCCCAGGCCTGCAGCACCGAATAGACGCACTGAGCGTCGGCACCACCAATTTGCCAATCGCCATCGGCCTGATCCTGATGATGTTCCCGCCGCTCGCCAAAGTGGATTACGGGCAATTAGGCGTTGTGTTCAAGGACAGGCGTGTGCTGACGCTATCCCTGGTCCAGAATTGGGTGATAGGCCCGGCGCTGATGTTCGCCTTGGCGGTCATCTTTCTGCGCGACCAACCGGGTTACATGACCGGTCTCATTCTCATCGGCCTGGCCCGTTGCATCGCGATGGTGCTGGTCTGGAACCAGCTGGCAAAAGGTGACAACCAATACGTCGCCGGACTGGTCGCATTCAATTCACTGTTCCAGATCGCGCTGTTCAGCGTCTATGCCTGGTTCTTTCTCTCCTGGTTGCCGCCTGCGTTGGGGTTGCAGGGAGTCGTACTCAATGTTGGATTCTGGCCAGTTGCTGAGGCCGTCCTGATCTACCTGGGCATCCCGTTCGCTGCCGGGTATCTGGTACGCCGGGCGTTGACCAAATCGAAGGGGCTTCATTGGTATGAGCAGACATTCCTGCCTGCCATTGGCCCAATAACCCTGGTCGCCCTGTTGTTCACGATCACGGTGATGTTCGCCATGAAGGGGGGCGATGTGGTCAAACTCCCATGGGATGTTTTGCGAATCGCTGTTCCGCTGGCGATCTATTTCGTGGTCCAGTTCACCGTGAGCTTCCTCATGGGCAAGTTGATCGCCAAAGACTATCCGCGCACCACTGCAATCGCGTTCACAGCTGCTGGCAACAACTTCGAGCTTGCGATCGCTGTGGCGGTAGCTGCATTCGGTATTGGCTCACCCGTCGCATTCGCCGCCGTCATTGGCCCTTTGATCGAAGTACCGGTGCTGATCATCCTGGTGAATGTCGCGCTCCGACTGAAGCAACGCTATTTTGCGTAAAAAACTCCCAAGGAGACTCGCGCAGTGCGCGCGTCCGCTGCCTGCCAGGAGCAGTCGTCGCGAAACGTAAGCCGACGGTGGGCCTAGTCGAGTTTTATCGAGGAAGCCAGATCACCCTTTGTTGACACTTCAGCAAAGGCAGTCTCGGTTCCAGCCGGTAGTGGCACTTGCATCACGACGGAGCGATGCCGCCCCGGCAGTGGCGTCACCTGCTGGTCGGCGAGAAGTCCTGAGCTCCGCGCGTCTTTCGCCACTGGATCCACGCGATCGCGGCGACGAAGAAGACGCTGCACAGGTAACTGCCCTCCGGCCCTTCCGCGCCACCGCTCAGGGTGTCGAGGCCTTGCGGGCGCAGCGCCACCAGCAGCGCCGGCAAGTGCGCATCGATGCCGGTGACGGGCAGTTCGAAGCCGGTCGCGAGCAACCAGTTCCACCCCGCGTGCCAGCCCATCACGCCCCAGATGTTGCCGGTTCGCAGCGCCCAGGCGCAGGCGAACAGCGAGAACAGGAACGTGCCGAGCATGACCCGGGGCGGCTGGTGCGGACTGAAATGCAGGAAGCAGAAAACGAGCGACACCAGCAGCACTGCCACCGCTACATTGGTCTTGCGCGCCACCACCGACAGCATCCAGCCGCGGAAGATGACTTCCTCCACGCTCGCCTGGAACATGAAACTCAATAGCAGCAGACCGATGTGCAGCAGACTGACGGGCGACTGCCAGGCCTGCCCAAAGCCCGCCGCCTGCATGCCACCAGCCATCCAGATCGCGACTGCGACCAGCGCGATCGTGCCGAATCCAACGGCCAGTCCGCCCAGGAAGGTCTTCAGCGGCGCCGGACCGGTCAGCCCGATACTCGCCAGCGAGCGCCCTTCGACGAAGCGTACCCAGGCGAGCACGACCGCCAGCGTCGGCGCGAAGCCGATCCACAGCAGCGCATACAAGCCAGGGAGGCCGATCGGATCGCCGCGCGGCGTCGACCAATACTGCGACTGCATCCACCCGTCCAGCGCGATCATCGGTACCGCGTTGAACATGATCATCAGGATCGGCGTCAGCCAAGCCCAGGGCAGCCAACCGCGGGCCGGATCGGACGAATACAGGGCAACGGGGGTCATGCGGGGCTCCAGGTCGACGTGACCGCCGCTGCAAGCTGCCATCCGCGGGGGTGGCGTGGCAACCCGTTTGCGACCAAGTCACAGAAGCCGCCGATGAATCACCCGGATCGCCGACGAAATGGCGCTGAGTCGGCGCCCGTGATGTCCGCTTTGGGTGGCGGTTTCATATGTTCGATGAAACACAGACAGCTGCCCAAGCAGCAGGAGTGTTGCGGATCACTTCACGCATGAGTGTCTGGCCATCGTCGTGGACCAGTCGCTACGTGGCGAACATGTAGCCGAGGCAATGACAAGGCTGGCAGCCCAGCGAGGATCGCCAGGCGCAATAAAGGTAGACAACGGTAGCGAGTTCGCCGGACAGGTAATGGATCGTTGGGCATATGAGAACGCCGTCGAGCTGGATTTTTCACGACGCAGCACGCCGACCGACAACGCGCTTGTAGAAAGCTTCAACGGCCGGCTTCGGCAGGAATGCCTGAATGAGCATTGGTTCTTGTCACTGGCCGACGCGCGGAGCAGGACCGAAGGGTGGCGGCACTTCTATAACGAGGAACGTCCCCACAGTGCACCAGGATGGAAAACCCCGGAGGAATTCGCCCTGAAACACGGGTCCCAAGCGAACTCCAAGGTGCCGTAGAACGCCGGATTTTCCACTTTGAAATGCACCGGTAATCGGGGGTGGGTCACTTCATCAAGCAGCCACTTCACGCTCCTGCATACCTAATGGCCCGGCCAACTCAGCCTCAACCACATGCGCACCAAGCTTCAGGCTATCGCGCTGCTTCACCACCCCCACCACCAACGGCTTGAGCAAGGAGTTCAAGTAAGCACGACCTTCGTACTCGCCCGAGAGAATGCGCTGCTGAGTCTGTTTGTTCGACAACAACATAAAATTGCGCACGGTGACCTGCAGCTCTGCCTCTGTGAGCGCGAAGGTCAGCGCCATGTAGGACAGATGCGCGCGGAAGCGCTGATTAGCTTGGGCCTGCTCGCGCTCGCGTTGTTCAGCAAAGAACCAATCCGCAGTGAAGCTACCCGCCATGCCGCCCAATATTCCGCCACCAGCACGGCCGATGAATAGACCAAGTGGGCCTACCGGTGCACCGATAGCGCCGCCAATGACCGAACCTACGAACGCCCCCGCCGTGCCCGCAGCTGCACCAACCACAGTGCGTTTCAGCTGGGCCGCGGTAATCTCTTTACGCATCATTCGGTAGATGTCCGGAGCGGATGCCATGCCGATAGCAACCACGGACGACACCGCCACCCCACCCAAGGCACGATTCAACGCTGTCTTCTTCACCCCCATGCCCGTAGCAAGCATATCTTGCAACGTTGGCGGGAAGCCACTTACGTCTATCGTCTTCAGCAATGCCTGCACAGGCGCCACGCGGTGCAACTGTTGAATGGCGACATAGGATCCCATGGTCGTCGCCCCGACCTTCGCCGCCTGCCAACCAGCCGCTTGCAGCGCCGCCTTACCATCGCCGTTGCGCCAATAGAT
Source organism: Stenotrophomonas sp. PS02298 (assembly GCF_029959445.1). Lineage (GTDB taxonomy): Bacteria > Pseudomonadota > Gammaproteobacteria > Xanthomonadales > Xanthomonadaceae > Stenotrophomonas. The sequence continues at coordinate 46,059 of NZ_JASCOR010000010.1, forward strand.
CAACGCTGCGCTCAAACAGAAGCTCACCGATGCCGCACTAATACCAACCACCGCGCCATCGACAACATCGAAAGCTAGCCCCTCCAGCCTACCGAAGCGCACAATGTTCTTCGCTTGCTCGTAAGTAGTCCCTCCCTGGACCACCAGTTCCTTTGCCGCAGCAGGATCGTCGACCCCCGGCACCTTACCGGCCTGGATCTTAGCCTCCATATGCTTCACAGCGGCCTGATATTGGTCTGCCGGGACCTCCAGCTTCATCGGCGTCCCGTCAGCCGCGTAGTAGCGATAGTCGCCCGTATTTTTGTTATCAAAAGCCTGATTTACGCTTTTTGCCGCGCTTCGACAGTACTTTGTCTGCAGCAGCTCACCGTCAACCAAACGGTCAGCACCGTTCTTGGCATTATTGTTGCCAACGACCTTGGCAAAGCGCCCCTTTAACCTATCCAGATAGGTATTTGCCACCTCAGCAGCGTGGCCATGCCCCTGCCCGCCTGCAGCAAATAGTTTGTGATTGGCCACCCAAGCATCGGTGCCTCCCATCAGCACAAAACCATTGACAACAGCATCGTTGAGGAAGCTTGCCGGTTCTTGCTGATGGATCTCCAGGCAGGCACGGTCAGTCTGTTGACAGATACGACTGCAAAACCAATCCACTCCGTCGTCGTTTGCGGCAGGCCTATCCAACCACCGGGACGAGCCACAACCACTGCACCGCAGCAAGTGTTCGTTGCTCACGTACGGCACGAAGGCCCTGCCATCTTCGAATTGATGCATCTCGCCCAAACGCAAATGATGGACAAGCAGGTCAGCACCATCATCGTGCTCGAGTGCAAGATGCGCCTTCACGATGCTTTGCAGCGCTGCCCTCGGATAACGTACGCCTTGGATAAATGCCGCTTCCACGGCATCGCGACAACCGCTGTACTGCACTGCACAAAACAGAAAACGGCGACCATTGAGTTCAACCTCAACCATACGCCCGTTGAGCGTGGCAAAGGCTACATGCTGCCGCACGAGCCGAGGCAACTCATCACCTAGCGTCGTGTAAGTCCGCCCCATCTGTGCAATTAGTCCATCCAGAGGAACCCCGCGGTGATTGCGGACTGTCCGCTCAAGCTGGTTAGCTAGAGCTGACAGCTGACTGTAGCGCGTCATGGTGAAGACAAGCGTGGCAATCGTAACGAGCCAACAGGTCAACGCGGCAGCGTGCAGCCAAAATCCTTCCTGTCCTGCGGCGGGAGCGGCGACCGTAAGGCCTATGGTGAGCATCGTAAGCCACAACCCCACGTGGGATGCCACGTCGTACCGAATGCGCTGGCTGCGTAGTACATCCTGCCAAGCCAGCCTTCGCGTGCTGCTACTGGTACGCTGACGAACAATGGCCACACCTAGCCCCATTAGGGCTATCACAGCGAAGCCGGCGGACTGAATGTAGAGGCCAGTGACTGCCAGAATGCCCGCGGAAAGCGAGGCAGCAATGAAGAGAATCGGATCGGCAAGCCAGCTGGCGCCCATCCAACCGGAAACAGCGTGACTGCTTTTTCCAGCCAACATGGGAATGCCTATGGCGGTCATTAGCAGGAGCTTGCCGAGGAAGCGTGCACCTTTTGCAGCAATATAAAGCAGGCCAGCGAGTAGCAAAAGGGCGATGATCACCACAATCAGGATGACGACGACTTGCATGTCAGTGAAGCTCCAGGCGCACGGAAAGCCTTAGGCGTTATCGGCCAGAAGTCGCGGACCTTTAATGTTGAAAGGTAAAACGCCACAGCACTGCCACTGAGCCGCAACAGCATTGCTATTGATATAGAACCTGATATCCAATCAGGTCACCAGAGCCCTCAATTATCGTAACCCGGCCGCAGTGGAACCCGCTGAGAGCAGCGACCCAGAATAGTAGTTGTCAGCAAACAAAGTGGCAGTGCAGAATCCGCCAAGATACTGCAGATAGGCGACGACCCAAGGCAGGAGGGGGGGGGCATGCTATTTTCAAACATGTGGCGACCAAGGGTCACCGCAATAGCTGTTGTTTCACTACTTGCCAGCGCGTGCTCTTATCCAGGCATTCGAGTGCGTGACATATCCACTCCCACTATACGGAGCAACTGGGGCAATGCCGGCGTGGTTGATAACCGCCGAGAATTTTCCGAGCTGTTCTGCGCGAACCTCTCCCAGACAAAACATAGCCCACCCAATTACTGCGACAAATGGCTATGGAACATGTCAGGATCTGGAACCCTCTCCACGAAACACCTTGATCCTCCGCGCAATGCATCGTCCCGCGCTAGTAGCAAGACAATCATCATCATTCCGGGGATCTTCAGCGAATGCGTAGCACCGTGGGTCACCCCATTCTCCGCGGATTACGCAGATCTGCGGTCCCAGGGACATCAGATCTATGTGGTTCCCGTATCGGGAAGGGGCTCATCGCTTCTCAATGCGAGCATCATCCAAGAAAAATTTGAAGACTTAGGTGATATCGCAAGTGGAGCAATAGTGATCGCCTACTCCAAAGGTGCAAGTGACTTCATGTTGGCAGCTAGCAGACTCGAGTCCGTATCTTGGCGGAATCGAGTTTCCGCCTTCGTTTCCATTGCAGGAACAGCTGGTGGGTCACCGATAGCCAATCATGGCTCTACTGCTTACCGCCGCTTAGCAAGGAAAGCGCCATTCCGCGCATGTTCGCCGCAAGATGGCGGAGGAGTACAAAGTCTGACGTACACAGAAGCGCGAAATGTTGCTGATGCATTTCTGGAAAACCATCCACCCTTCCCTAGCTACAGCATCGCAGCGGTCGCGGATGACATACCCGTCACCCCCTTCTTACGGCCGTTCCATAGTCTACTGTCACGAATTGATGAGCGTAATGACGGCCAAGTTCTACTTGAAGATGCAGTTATCCCTCGCAGCACAGTACTAGGAATTTTTCGGGCCGATCACTGGTCCATCGCTCTGCCCTTTGCCGAAAGCACCGCCACTGAGATGAAGCCACTGGGAATCAACAATGACTTCCCTCGAGGCGCTCTCATCCAGTCAATCGTTGACTACCTTGATAGCCCCCCTCTGCCGTAAATAACAACAAGGAGCATTAATGCATAAGCATCTGATCGCGTTGTTCGGCCTAGCGGTTCTTGGTCCCTTTCCAGCAATGGCCTCAACGACATCACAAACAGAGTCCGATGTGCCGATATTTTTTTTGGCCGACAGCCAGATACACAACCTCTACGGCACATCTCTAAAGCAGATGACTGGGACAGCAGACTGGGTTTCGAAAGTTGCAATTCGACCACCCGAAGTCAACATCCTCGCCCCCTTCACTCTCCGTCAGTCTTTGGAACGAGGAATCTCGAATCTCGGAGATCGCACTCAACTAGCAGTGGTCCTTGGCGACGGGACCAACATCGGATGCAGCGGAGAAGCCGATAAGTTCGATTCCGAGTTCGATCGGACGGGTCCGAACACGATCCGGCTCATGGCACACGGAAACCACGACAGCTACCTGATGGGTACAGTGAACTCATATGGCCCCATCGGCGAACATGCTTGGAAACCGGGCGCGATGATGAACTCAAACCTACCCGTCGACGAAGCCTTTTGGACTCCAAGCGCCACCCCAGTTTTTAAAGACACGAGCCTGCGTGGTCGCAACTGGCTGGACGCCTGTTATGCGCCACGTCTTGCTAACACTCCAGCTGGAACACCCATGAATAAGGTTCGGTGGCTCGCCCGCTACTCAGCCAGCTTATCCAAACATGGGCTAATCGAGAATTTCGAAGGACCAACTACTAATGATGGGCTTACGTTTTCCGGCACCGCCGTACCAGGATCGTCACTAGCCAACCTCAACTACCGCTCTAGAGGCGTATGGTACAAGCCCTACCCCAAAGATGAGGGTGCTAGTGCCAACTACGCGCGTTCTTGGCAGTCCTTCTCTGTTCAGGCCGTGGATATCGGCACGACCCATACGTTGGTACTGATAGATACATCTGTGCGAGCTATTGCACGAGGCGGCCTGTCGTTTCCACTCACGAACGCCGGCACTCACGGCATGATTGGCACAGAGCAGATCGACGTCATAGAGAAACTGCTGTCGGAGATTCCCGGTGCACGACACGTCATCGTTGCCGGCCACTTCCCGCTCGACTCTATCAAGCGAAGAGACCGCACGCGCTTGGTCCGCCTAATGAGCTCGCGCAGCCCAACGGGGTGGACGTATGTTTCTGGCCATACGCACGAAGCGCTTAGCCGACGACAGCACCGCGGGGGGGTTGATATCAACATTGGCTCCACTACGGATTGGCCCATTGAGAGTCATATCATCCGCTTCCGAGCCGACTCCGCAGCCGAAGAGCGCACTGAATCAACCATCTTGAAAGATACCTATGAACCACTTCGGTACACCCCAAGTAGCAGCCTCGGCAGCGCCTACTCCGAGTTATGCCGCCATTACGGCGTGGCCGAAGCATTAGCCAGCGCAACCCAAGAAATGTACCACTCCGCGTGGGCGTCACCACTACTGGAAGAATCTGAATGCTCTTCCCTTCAAGACAGATGGATGAACGCGTCGTTGGAGTTGGCTGGATTCCAAGCTGAGATATCGCGCCGATTCGACGCCGAGCCCGTGTACAGAGAATTTATCCTTCGAGTCGCAGCCGGAGCCAGTCGCTACGAAGCAGGGCAACGACGTATCGGACCTCGTCGCATACCTTGATCTGCAGTCATGTAATGACCCACCGATTCCTGCTCAGGTCACGCGTCTAATGTAGCGGCATAAGCCGCGTCTGGGGTCATCATCTTTAGCGCTTGGTGCGGGCGATGTCGGCTGCGGCTCCTTGCCGGTCAGTCCGCCGGAGGAGCCGCAGATGGACTCCCGGCTGGCCGGATGCCTGGTCTGGTGCATCGATGACGATCCCTGCATCAGCCTTGCTACTCGCCTGCTGCTGGTGTCGACTTTCCGTAATTCAATGCCAGGCTAAATTAGAGGTTTCCGGTTCGTGGTACTGGCGGAATTCGGCGGGCGTGAGCCCGCCGAGGCTGTCGTGAGGTATCTCGGTGTTGTTATCGGCCCCCCCCCCCTCCCCCGGTTAGCCTACATCAACGAGG
>NZ_JASCOR010000110.1 GCF_029959445.1 Stenotrophomonas sp. PS02298
GGGGCGGTAGACGGGCGGGCGCGGCAGCGCGGACCGGGCATGGCTCAAGACAGACAATCAGACAGGGGGACGGGCCAGCGCGCACGCGCTGGTCGGCTGTCGCTGTGTCAGGGGGATTGGCAATGGAACTGGCTCGCACGCACGTGCTTGTTGCAAAGGATCGCGGTATTCCGGGCGCTTGGACGTCCTGGCTCCTGCTTGGGGTGATGCTTATCGTCGGCTGGCTCCTGCCCGCCGCCGCGGCGCAGGCGGCCCCGTCTCCTTATTGCCCGACACTGAGCTACACGGTGCCCTACGGCAGCTTCCAGACGCAGGACATCGGCTACTGCGACGGCGGCACCTTCATTGGCGTCGGCCCGGTAAAAGTCCCTCCGCAACATGGCACGGTGAGTTTCAGCGCCTTCTCCGATTATGTGACCTACACCCATAACGGCACCGGAGCGGACCTCACTGACCAGTTCGTCATCGATGACAGCAATGGTGGCGACATCACCATCAATGTCACCATCCAGCCACCGGCCAGCGCCATCACGATTTCGCCTGGCGCATTGACCGGCCTCAAGGTTGGCGTGCCGTATTCACAGCAGTTATCCGCCTCCGGTGGCGACGGCAATTACACCTATGCCGTCACCGCGGGCAGCATCCCGGGCCTGACACTGTCCCCCAGTGGCCTGCTTAGCGGTACGCCCAGCAGCCGTGCGACCACGTCGATCACGGTGCAGGTCACCGACGGCACCAATGAAACCACTTCCAAGACCTATTCGGCGTCGCCAGCAAATCCGACGATCACGGTCAATCCGCTGACTGGCGCTGCTGTGGGTGTGTCATATACGCGCCAGGTGACGGCCAGCGGCGGTATTGCACCGTATACGATCGTCTACATTTCCGGCACCACCCCGCCCGGCACCGCGATGAGCGGCAGCGTGCTGTCCGGTACGCCGACGGCAGTCGGGACGTACTCCTTCCAGGTCCAGGTCACGGACAGCAGCGGCGGAACGTTCCCCTACAGCGTCGCGCTGCCGACCAGCGCCACGGTGGTCACGCCGCCGACCATCACGATCGCACCGACAATGGTGACCAATGGCCGCGTGGGGACGGCCTATTTGCAGACCATCACGGCCACCGGCGGCACCGCACCGTATACCTATGCCGTGAGTGCCGGCGCGTTGCCGCTCGGCGTGACGTTGAATACCGCAAGCGGGACGCTGTCCGGGACGCCGACGGAAGCGGGCTTCTTCAGCTTCACCATCAGCGCCACCGATGCCGACACGTTTGTCGGGACCCGCATGTACACGATGTCGGTGGCCCCGCCGGTCATCCTGCTTGCGCCGACGCCCAACAACGAGTTGACCTGGACAGGGGAGCTGTTCAACCTGCCGTTCAGCGCAAGTGGTGGCCTTGCACCCTACACTTATGCGATCACCTCCGGCACGCTGCCGGCAGGAGTGACACTGACGGCGCAGGGTGTCCTCGGTGGCACGCCGACCCAGTCGGGCAGCTTCCCGCTGCAACTGACCGTGACCAGCAGCGGTACTGGCGTTGGTGCTCCGTTCACCCAATCGCACTACTTCGTCCTCACGGTGGACCCGCCGACCATCACCTTCAACGGTGCGACATTGGCGCAGGCGACCCAGGATGCGAGCTATACCGCGTCGGTCACCGCAGCCAGTGGCGGCATCGCGCCGTACACCTATACAACGCCCGCCGATGGATTGCCGCCAGGCATACTGCTCAATGCAACGACCGGCGCCTTCAGTGGCACGCCGACGACGCCCGGGACCTATTCTTTTACCGTGCAGGCGACCGATTCCACAACCGGCACCGGGCCGTACGCGGCGGCCGCGACGTACTCGATCACGGTGGCCAGCGCCGCCCCGGTCGCCAACGACTCCAGCCTGGTCGTGCCCTATGGCGCGGGCCCGACCACCGTGCCACTGAACCTGAGCGGGGGCGTGGCGGACAGCCTGACCATCACCACGGCGCCGACGCACGGCATCCTGGACGTCACGGGAACTTCGGTCACCTACACGCCTGCATCGAACTATGGTGGGCCTGACAACTTCAGCTATACCGCGACAAACGTGGCAGGGACATCGTCTGTTGCAACGGTCTCTATCACCGTCAGCGGGCCGGCGCTCTCCATGACGTTCTCGGGGCTGACCGGTATCAAGGTCGGCACTCCGGCCACCATCGTGGGCACGTTTGCCGGAGGGACCGAGCCGTACAGCGATATCACCGTCACCGGTCTGCCCGCGGGCTTGGCCATGACGAGCACAGGCAACCGCAGCGTCACCATCACCGGAACGCCCACTGAGTCCGGCGCCTTCATGCTGATCGTGAACGCACGGGACGCCAGTGTCGGCAACGGGCCGTATCCCATCCACAGCAACGAGCCATTGTCGGTAGCCCCGGCCACGCTGTCCCCTACAGTGCCCGCGGGAACATTTAGCGTCCAGTACGGACAGCAGCTGGACCTGGAGTTCCCGGTCACCGGCGGTATCGCGCCGTACACGTACACTTTCCTCGGCACACTGCCGGCGGGCGTGTCGGTGGATGGTGGCTGGCTGCGCGGTGTGCCCACGCAGGTGGGTCTCTACATCGTCACGGTAACCGCGGAGGACTCCAGCACGGGCGCCAGTTCGCCGGCAACACTGACCACCAGCTACAGCCTGTCCGTCAGTCCCCCGACGATCTCCGTTGGCCCCGCGCTGGCTCCGCTCGCCAGCGCGGGCACAGCATACGGCGCCCAGTTCACCGCCAGCGGTGGCATCGCGCCTTACAGCTTTGCGGTGACGAACGGCGCGCTTCCAGCCGGCGTAGCCCTGCAGGCAGATGGCAGCACGATTGGCGCGCCGACCGCCAGTGGCACCTTCTCTTTCACGATCACCACCACGGATGCCAACGGGCAGACCGGTGCGCGTGCCTACACACTGACGGTTGCTGCGCCGACGCTGACGCTGTCGCCGGCCGCTGGTGCACTTCCGGGTGCAACCGCTGCGACTGCCTACAGCCAGACGTTCGTCGCCACGGGCGGTACGCCGGCCCATACGTACAGCCTGGGCAGTGGTGCGCTTCCGGACGGCCTGACGCTATCTTCCAACGGCGTGCTGTCCGGAACGCCGACCCGCAGCGGCGCGTTCAATTTCACGCTGACAGCTGTCGATTCCACCAGTGGTACGGCGGGATCCGTGACGGAGAGCTATTCGCTGGTGGTCGCGGCGCCGACGTTGGCGGTGACGCCACTGGTGCTGGTGGACGGCACAGCATCGTCGTCTTACACGCAGACGCTGTCTGCGAGCGGCGGCATCGCACCGTATGGCTTCACGCTGGTGGCCGGACGGCTGCCGGACGGCATCACGCTGTCGCCGACCGGTGACCTTTCTGGTACGTCGACGGAGGCGGGAAGCTTCTCGTTCACGGTGCGGGTCGAAGACAGCACCAGCGGTTCGCCGGGCGTCCTGCTGCAGCCCTATACGCTGCAGATCGCCGCGCCGACACTTACGCTCTCGCCGGCTGCCGGCGCGTTGCCAAGCGGTACGTCGGGCACGGCATACTCCCAGAACCTAAGCGCTGCCGGTGGCCAGGCACCGTATGCCTACGCCATCGCATCGGGCACGTTGCCCGGTGGCGTCACGCTGTCCGCCGGTGGTGTGCTCTCAGGCACGCCGACCAGCAGCGGCACCTTCAGCTTCTCGGTGCGTGCGACGGACAGCACCGGCGGAACTGCCGGCGAGGTCGTCGAGAGCTACACGCTGGGCGTGGTGCCAGGGGCGCTGAGCATCGCGCCGCCTGCCGGCATGCTGCCGCCGGCGATGGCGGCGCTCACTTACACGCAAGCGCTGACGGCAAGCGGCGGCGTCGCCCCGTACACCTTCAGTCTGGTCGCGGGTGCTCTGCCAGCCGGGATCACTCTGGCCGCGGACGGCACGCTCAGTGGCGTGCCCACCGCAGAAGGCAGTTTCAACCTGATCATCGAGGCGCGCGACAGCACCACCGGAACCGCGGCGTTGGCGATCCAGCCGTACATCCTGTCGGTGGGGGCGCCCGCGCTGGCAGTGACGCCGGCAGCCGGCCCGCTGCCGGCCGGCGTGGCTGGGACGGCCTATCAGTTGGATCTGGTGGGGTCGGGCGGTAATGCGCCGTATGACTTCAGCGTGGTAGGCGGTGCATTCCCGTCCGGTTTGACCCTGTCGCCCACCGGCACGGTGTCCGGTGTGTCGACCGTCTCCGGCATCTTCCTGGTGAACGTGCAGATGCGCGACAGCACCACAGACGGCACGGCGTTCATCAACACGACGTATACGTTGAGCATGGGCACGCCGACGCTGTCCGTCGCGCCTGCGGCTGGCCCGCTGCCTGCGGCGGCGGCCGGGACGGCGTACCAGCAGACGATCACAGCCAGTGGTGGCGTGGCGCCGTACGTCTATGAGGTGCTCGGTGGCGCGCTGCCGGCCGGCCTGACCCTGGATACGGCGGGTAACCTGAGCGGCACCCCGACGGAGTCCGGCACCTTCAACTTCACCGTGCGCGCAAGCGACAGCACCAGCGGCGGCGTGGCACAGATCGACGTGTCCTACGTACTGCAGGTGTCCGCACCGACCCTGGTGCTGGCGCCGGCGGCCGGTGCGCTGCAGGCGGGTACGGCCGCGACGGCCTACCAGCAGAGCTTCACGACCACGGGCGGCATCGCGCCGTACAGCTATTCCATCGCCAGTGGCGCGCTGCCGAGCGGCCTGACGCTTGATCCAGGCGGCAACCTGTCGGGCACGCCGACGGCCTCGGGCACGTTCGCGTTCAGCGTGCAGGTCATGGACACCACCACCGGCACCCCGGCGGCACTGAGCCAGGCCTACACGCTGACCATCGCGGCACCGACGCTAAGTCTGGCCCCCGCGGCGGGTGCGTTGCCGGGTGGGACGGCGGGTGCTGCTTACTCGCAGACCTTCACGGCAACGGATGGCGTGGCGCCCTACACCTACGCGATCACGGCCGGTGCACTGCCGGCAGGCGTGACCCTGTCTACCGGAGGCGTGCTCTCGGGGACGCCGACCGTGGCGGGCAGCTTCGCGTTCACCGTGCAGGCGACCGACAGCACCAGCGGCACGCAGGCAATGATCGTGCAGGCTTACACGCTTGAGATCGCGGCGCCGACGCTGACGCTCTCGCCTGCGGCCGGTGCGCTGCCGCTGGCGACGGTGGGGGCGGGCTATACGCAGACCTTCATCGCTGACGGCGGCCAGGCTCCTTATGCCTACGCGCTGACGGCCGGCACGCTGCCGACCGGCATCACGCTCGCCGCGGACGGCACCCTGAGCGGCACCGCGCAGGTTGCTGGCAACTTCAGCTTCACCGTGCAGGCCACCGACAGCACGGGCGGTACGCCCGCGACGATCAGCCAGGCCTACACGCTGCAGGTGGTCCCGCCGACGCTAGTGCTCGCACCGGCCGCCGGCACGCTGCCGCCTGCCGTGTCGGGCGTGGTGTATGCGCAGACCTTCAGCACCACCGGAGGCGCGGCGCCCTACATCTATGCTGTGGCTGCTGGCGCACTGCCGGCGGGCCTGACGCTGTCCGCCGCCGGCGAACTGGAAGGCACCCCGACGGCTGCAGGGACGTTCAACTTCACCGTGCAGGTGTCCGACAGCACGGTCGGCGGTGTCGGCATGCAAAGTCAGGCGTACACCCTGGCGGTGTCCTCCGGCACGCTGGTGCTCGCGCCGACGGCCGGCGCACTGCCGGGCGCGGTGGCCGGGACCAGCTACCAGCAGGACTTCACTGTGACCGGTGGCGTAGCTCCGTACAGCCACAGCGTGACCGCCGGTGCACTGCCGGCCGGCCTGACGCTGTCGGCCGGTGGCACGCTGAGCGGCACGCCGACCAGCAGTGGCACCTTCATTTTCACCATCACGGCGGTGGACAGCACCACCGGTACCCCGGCACAGGTAAGCCAGAGCTACACGCTGCAGGTGGCTGCACCGACGCTGTTGCTTGTCCCGGCATCCGGTGCGTTGCCGACGGCCGTGGCAGGCACGGCGTACAGCCAGAGCTTCGTCGCCACCGGTGGCGCGGCACCGTACAGCTACGCCGTCATCGCCGGTGCATTGCCTGGCGGGCTGTCGCTGGCGACTGACGGCACGCTGGCGGGCACGCCGGTCTCCGTGGGCACGTTCAACATCACCATCAGCGTCACCGACAGTACGAGTGGCACGCCTGCCACGCTCACCCAGGCCTACAGTCTGGAAGTGACCGCGCCAGCCCTGGCGCTGGCTCCGGCCGCCGGTGCGCTGCCGACGGCAACCGCAGGCACGACGTACGCCCAGACGTTCTCGGGCAGTGGTGGCATCGCGCCGTACAGCTACGCCGTGACCGCCGGCAGTCTGCCGACGGGGCTGACGCTGTCTACCAGCGGCGAGCTGAGTGGTGTTGCGACGGCGGCAGGCACGTACAACGTGACCGTCACCGTGACCGACAGCACCGGTGGTACGCCCACCACACTGAGCCAGGCCTACACGCTGACCGTCTCGGTGCCGGCGCTGACCCTGGCGCCCGCAGCCGGGGCGCTCCCGTCGGGTGTGGCGGGGGTTGCCTACACCGCGACCTTCGCGGCGGATGGCGGCATCGCACCCTATGCCTACACCATTGCCAGCGGGGCACTGCCGGCGGGTCTGACGTTGGCGGCCGACGGCACGCTGTCGGGCACGCCGACGGTCTCGGGCAGCTTCAATGTGTCCATCCGTGCCACCGACAGCACCACGGGAACTACTGCGCAGATCGTGCAGGCCTACAGCCTGCAGATCACCGCACCGCTGATCACGGTGGTTCCGACAGCGCTGGCAGATGCCACGCGCGGCACGGCCTATACCGTTGAATTCAGTGCCAGCGGGGGCTCGAGCGGGTATACGTTCGCGATCGGCTCGGGCACCGTCCCGGCCGGGTTGACGATGTCGGCGGCAGGCAACCTCTCCGGCACGCCGACGGCGGCGGGCACCTCGACGTTTGATGTCGTGGCAACCGACAACCTTGGCTTCACCGGCGCTGTGACCGTCACCCTCGAGGTCATCGAAAGCGTGCCGGTCGCCGTGGCTGATGCGGCCACCACGCTGGCACAGCAGCCGGTGACGGTCGCTGTGACCGGCAACGACACGGGGGTGATCACCAGCATCACCATCGTGCAGGTACCGACCAACGGTACGGCTGTGGTCAACGGGCTGGATGTCGTCTACACCCCTGGCCAGGGCTATGCGGGCACCGACACCCTGCGCTACACCGCGACGGGTCCGGGCGGCAGCTCGCAGCCTGCAACAGTAACCATCACAGTCGTCGCGCTGCCGGTGCCGGTGGTGGCCGACCAGGCTGTCACCGTACTGGCAGGCAGCGCAGTCCGCATCGATGCGACCGCCGGCGCCAGCGGTGGGCCGTTCACCACGGTGACCGTGGTCGAGCAGCCGGCCGAGGGCACGGTGGTGGTCGATGGCACCAGCCTGGTGTATACCGCACCCGCCACAGCTAACGGAACGGTAATGCTGCGCTACACGCTCAGCAACGCGTTCGGTCCGTCGGCTACGGCCACGGCAACCATCACCGTCAATCCGTTGCCGCAGGCCCAGCCGCAGCAGCGTGATGTGATTGCCGGTGGCAGCGTGCAGGTGGATCTGACCGCCGGTGCGACCGGTGGTCCGTTCACCGCAGCCAACGTGATCGCGCTGAGTCCGTCCACGGCGGGTGAGGTCCGGTTGGAGCAGAGCGGTCAGGCATGGTTGCTGACGTTCACCCCGTCGCTGGAGTTCGCAGGCGTGGCGACCGTGAGCTTCACGCTGAGCAACGCCTACGCAACCTCTGCGCAGGCGCTGGTGAGCTTCAATGTGACACCGCGCAGCGACCCGTCGAAGGACGCGGAAGTGCTGGGCATGCTGGACGCCCAGGCTGCCACCACGCGTCGTTTTGCGACCTCGCAGATCGGAAACTTCCAGCAGCGCCTTGAGCGGCTGCATGGGGCAGGCGAGGGCGGCAGCAGCTTCCAGAACGGGATCGGCTTCCAGGTCGACCGCAACTGCGGGCCGGGACGCGGGACTGTCATCGGGGATCCGTGCCGGGTGCCGGCCGTCAGCGACGAGTCGGTCGGCTACAGCGAGCCGCTGCCGTACACCCGCGACACCGCCAACACCTCGCTGGGGCTGTGGACGGGCGGCATGATCAGCTCGGGCGCAGCAGATGGCCGTGCCGGCCGCGAGGGACTCGATTTCGAGACCAGCGGCGTCAGTGCAGGTGCGGACTACAGGGTGTCGCCGTCGTTCGCGATCGGCGCAGGCGTTGGCTACGGCCAGGACCGCACCGACGTGGGCGACAATGGCACGCGCACGGACGGCGATGCGTACACGATGGCCGCCTACGCCAGCTGGCACCCAGGCCGCCACCTGTTCGTCGACTGGCTGGCCGGTTATCAGCTGCTGGGCTTCGAGAACCGCCGTTACGTGACCGACACCGGTGCAATGGTGCAAGGCAAGCGCGACGGTACGCAGTGGTTCGCGTCGGTGTCGGCCGGTGCCGACTTCCAGAAGGACAATTGGCAGTGGTCGCCATATGCCCGCCTGGATGCCGCGCGCGCGCAGTTGGATGGCTACACCGAGACCGGCACCGACAGTGGCCACGCCTTGGACTTCCATCGCCAGGATGTGGACACCACCACCGTCAGCGCCGGCCTGCGGGTGTCCTTCGCCCACGCCGTGAGCTGGGGCCGCCTGTCGCCGCAACTGCGGATGGAATACCAGCGCGAGCTGGAGGATCCGTCCACGGCCTTCATGCAGTACGCCGACCTGCCGGGTGGGCCGCTGTACCAGGCCGATGTGCGTGGCTTCAAGCGCAACCGCTTCCTGTTCGGTGCGGGCCTGATGCTGGCCGCGGAACGTGACCTGATGGTGCGCCTCGAGTACCGCGGTCTGTTCGGCGACAGCGAGCAGCGCGACAACGGCCTGATGCTCAACATCGAGAAGAAGTACTGATCGGGGACTCCCCGCCTGCTGCAACAACAACGCCCCGCAAGGGGCGTTGTTGTATCCGGCACCATGGTCAGCTCAATCCGATAGCGTGGGGCGTGCCCACCAGGGGGCTGAACGATTCCGCCTGGAACTGGTGACATCGTTCAGCAGGTGATGTGATGGTCATGGCCGAAGGATCAAAGGTCGCAGACCACGAGCTCAAGGATCTGAAATAGAATCTGGACGATAGACCCGCAGGGGCCCAATGTTTGAAATAGACCTGCCACGGACGAGTTCGATTTCAACGGTGGATTCCCGCGAATAGCCATCAACGCAGAATTCTCCAGGGGCGTGAACGATGACCAAGCGGAAAATTTGGGCGCCATGTGCTCCTCCGCGCATTGCTCGAATCATTCACCACGCACTAGTAGCCTGCATTCTGTTGATGGCGTCGGCCTCACCGACAGAGGCTGTGGAGCCGGCATCTTCGGAAAAATGCTCCAATCCGGCCTTCGTTCTTGAGACGTTTCGTGCAGATGAATTGTCCACAAAAGTGCAAAGTAGTCTGCACGTTGCAAGTGACTACATTGCAAAAGTATCGGCACTGGAGATATCAAGCTCATGCGGCCAGTATCTGACGAGCTTTCGAGGTTCCAGCTATAGGTTCTCGACAGGCGTGGTAATCGGGCCAAACCGTGCCTCAAGCGAACTTGAAGCCAGAAGCGTAGACGTCCCGCAGGGACGAACGTTGTCAATAATCGAAGACGGAGGCATCTATTCCAGCGAGGAGAGAATCGCCGCTGCACGCGATGGCAGCTCAGTCGACCTTTTCTTGTCGAGCAGCGATGGCCAGTCGGAAGTCTCCATCATCACCACGACGAGCTCAGGCGCTGCCAACCGGTTGGTGCTACTGAACTCTGACACGACTATCCGATCTGTTGGCTGGATAGGTTCAGTGCATGGCGACCAGGGCGGTCTCTATGTCCTTGAAGAAGGTTCCAGACTGGTTGGGCATATGTACGTTCTCAAGGTCGCATCCGCGCTTGGAGAGGCCGCGCCTTGACCGGAAGTGGTCTGCGCAAGTAGCCACTTTCCACAGTCGTTCTCACTGGGAGTACCCGTGGAGTGAAGCTGCTCCCAAGCTCGCTTCGATCGACGGTAATACAGGAAGCCCGCCAGCGAGACCTTGCAATATAGCCACGGCACGCAGTAATTCGCGCGAAGGTCCGGATGGCTCGTGTGGCAGGCAGACTTGGATCCGTTTCCATGGCCAAAGCCCAAACGGCTGAAACCGTCGATTACGTCCAACGCATTGCAGAGCGCAATGGGCATGAAACAGACCGACCATCTGTCGTTGATGTTATCGATCGCAATCTTCAACGCGCGGTCCACCATCGCCAGCTCGGCGTACATCCTTTTTTACATGGTGCGGTCGGCCTCGACCTCGCAATGCTTTTGCACGTCCGACGCTCCCATGCCGTACTTGGACTTCCATCCGTAGTAGTCGCACCTCTGCCGACTGACCGTGCCCACGAATATTGACACGCTGGCGGGCGGACGGAAGTATGAGGCTGCGTCTGCATCAAAGCTTCGCGACCAAGCAGTCTGATAACCCGGCTATGATCTACTGCAAATCCAGCCAATGAAGGCAAGGGGGGCGGGTGCAAGAGCTTGTACTCAAGTTAGCAGGAAGCTTCGGCCACAGCATGG
Organism: Stenotrophomonas sp. PS02298; assembly: GCF_029959445.1. GTDB lineage: Bacteria > Pseudomonadota > Gammaproteobacteria > Xanthomonadales > Xanthomonadaceae > Stenotrophomonas. The sequence continues at coordinate 10,686 of NZ_JASCOR010000110.1, forward strand.
CCGGCGAGATCATCGTCGTGTTGGCTTTGCTGCTGCTTGTACTGTTCAAGGGCCTTTACTCGCTCAACAGTGATCGAGCGAAAGCCAGGCAGGAGTTCCTGCAGCTCTGGGACTTCGAGCGCGCGAAGCGCGATCATCTCTGGTGCGAGGTATTGATTCGCCACTACTGCCGCGAGTACCTGCCGGCGCGGATCATCATCAACGTAGCTTCAAACTCCCAAGTCGCAGATACGCTGTGGGCCTTGAGCCACTCGGCGAAATTCTTCCAGCTGGACGATGGTTTGGTTCGGTGGAAGAACGAACGTCACGCAAAGGCGCTACACGCGTGGTTCGGCATCGTCGTTGGTTTTGGACTCTATTTCCTGTTGGCAATGGCCGCGCTGCTTTTGCTGTTGTTGAGCTACCGAGGTCGCGCTACGGCTTCGGGCGCTGAGCTGGTGATGATGGTGTTTGTTGGGTTGTTTCTTGGCGGTCTCGCCATCAAGGCCCTGGACTACGGTTTCGGACTGGCGAGCGCGCGCAAGAACTTCGCCAAGGTCCAGAGGATGCAGCCCTCATTGGTGCCGGAGCCAGTGGACGAGCCTAAATCTGTAGCAACCAACAAACCATCCAAGGTGCGTGGACGGCGGAGGGCGGGGCGACGACCAGCGCCTCAGCCCAAAGATGGGCGGTGAGGCGGTCAGAGGTGCGGTTCGGCCGCTAAACAGAGGAAGGTTGTGGTACCAACAAGTCAACAGCCAGGCTGCACTTGGGCGAAGGCGATGAGCTCCAGGCCGCCGCTGGCAGCAAGCAACAACGCGCCCTGTGGCGGAATGGACTCGGCCTGGTGGATATGGGCGATGCGATGCAGTGTCGCCACGCAAGGAATCTAGCTTTGGGTGGTGTACCGATAGCTACAGCGCATAAAAGAGCCCATGAACGTCAACATGGATGCTCAACCCGCGTGGGCACTTTTATGTGAAACACGGATTGCTCCACCTGTCAGGTACGCAATGCGGGCAATGGTCCAAGCGCAGCTCCGGGTTTGCAGCTACCGAAACGCGGAATCGAACAGCGACCTGGCCTGCTGGATCGTTGCCTGATGCGTAGCCTGCTTGTCGGCATTCACCTCGCACAGCTTACCTAGCCGCTCACGGCCCAGTTCCGTGCAGTCCGCAAGGAAGTCGTAGTGACCTACCAAGGGGAGTACCTGAAGTCGCGTTTTGTCATTCGCCTTGGCAATGACCTTGCTGTTGCTGGCGGGCGCGGCAATCGCATCGGACTCACCCACAACCACCGACAGCGGAGCCTCCAACCGTGCAAGCTCATCCGGCTCGAACGCCTGCACGATTGCCGGTGCCATCAAGAACACAGCACGAACGATTGGAATTCGGCGATCCTCCGCCGACCTGGCCACCCAAGGAGCCAGCTCCGGCATAGCGGCCGCCGCCATCCGCCGCTCCAGGGTCATTTCCGGATTCTCGGCCTGGGGCATGCATACCCCATCCTTCGGCGATGTTTGGCAGAAGGCAGCCAACCGGGACATGTGCGGCCGCGCGCCAGCAGCCACCAATGCGGTGAACCCACCGGCCGAGTATCCCACCAGCCCCAGCCGGCTGGGATCCACATGCGCAGCCAGCACGGGGTCGGCCTGCACTGCAGCCAATGCCACAGCGAGATCATCGGCCCGGTTCCACACCAGAATACTTCCGGCTTCGGTCATCGCGTCCACACCGTTGTTGCCGGGATGGTCCACCGCGACCACTACATATCCCGATTGCGCCAGGGCGGTGCCGAACCAGCCCATCATGCGGGCACTGCCGCCGTTGCCGTGTGACAGCAGCAGTACGGGCCAGCGGCCCGGCGCAACGGGGGCATCGACCGCAGAAGAGCCCGCCAGGAACAGCGGCGCACCCGGCGGCCCGATCTCCAGAGCTTTCTGTTGTACACCTGGCTGCGCCGGATACCACACGGTGTACCGCACCTGGTCGCTTTGCCCGGCATCGCGGACTGCTGCGCTGGGCGTGTGCGCGACGCCATGAGTTTCGCCAACAGCGGGCGAGGGCGCAGCCGCCCATGACAGCGGTGCGAACAGACAGCTCAGCAGGAAGAATGTGTAGGGCACTACTCGCACGAACGGGTCTCCTTGGATCAACTCAGGTCGGACAGCGGCAGCCAGATCTCCACGCCGCCGTTTCCGGTGCGGTCATCGAAGCGGGTGTCATAGCGTTCAAAGTCGGGTGCGTCGGCGAGGCTCAGGCCGGAGCGGGGCAGGTAGTCGTTCAACAGCCAGTACCAGGTGGAGCGGATGGTCGAGATGTGGCCCGCATGCCACGCCACCAGATAGTCACCGGCCGGAATGGAGACGGCATGCCACGCCGAAGGCATGGCGGCGTTCGCACCGATCTCCATGCCGGCGATGTAGTCGAACGCACCCTCGCCATCGCGGTTGCAGCAGACCCCGAAGGCAATGTCCTTGCCCAGCTCCCGGGTCAGCGCCAACTGCTGCCATTGCGAGGGAATGGACGCCACGGTAGCGGCGGTGTGGCGGGCGCGGATGCCTGCCACACGCAGCGGACCCTGCCTGCGACGTACCGGTTCCACCTCGCAGGGCAGGGGTGGAGCGTCGAGCTTGATGGCCTCCAATAGCGCTACGCTGTGCAGACCGTTCCGGCGAACGTGTTCCGGGGGCCGCTTGAACTGCTCGGTGAAGGCATTGGTAAAAGCCGCATGCGAGGCATAGCCTGCGGCCAGGGCGACATCCAGGATGGGCTCGCTGCCAGCAGCCAGGGTCCGTGCCGCCTCGGTAAGTCGACGCACACGAAGATAGCGCGCCATCGAGGTCCCGGTACTGACCTGGAACAGGCGTGAGAGGTGGAACGGCGAGAGCTCGACCGCCTCGGCGATCTGGGCCAGCGAGGGGTTCTCGGCAAAGTGGCTTTCGATGTACCACAAGGCCTTGCGTGCCGCACCCATAACGCCTGTTCCGTACCAGTGACTGGGTGGGAGCGTAGCGCAGGGAGGGGGAGGGCGTTTGCGGAATCTTGCTGTTGGTGCGTGGTGTGGGCGAGCTGGGCGAATCGAAGTCAGCGGGTCGCTTTGCCATCCTTTGGCTCGAGGTTGCGACGTACTGACACCGGGTGCTGCGGCTCAATCAATGCAAGCGGCGTCTGCGCAAGTGATAAGGGCGCGTTATCGGGGGTAGGGCCTAGGTTGGCTTTTGGCCTTGGATTCAAGCCCAGCCTCACCCGATTCCACCAGCGCTGATTCGATCATGGCCTTCAGCCAGACGTTCCCTGCAGTGCCGGCATAGCGGCGGTGGTAGAACACCTGGGTGCGGTAACTCGGCGCATTGAAGGGCAGGGCTGCGATCTGCAGTGGCACGCTTCTGGAGAACATTTCGGCAACGCGCCGAGGAACGGTCAGCAGATGGTCGCTGCGCGCGGCGATGAAAGGAGCGGCCAGTACACTCGGCAGGCGCACCGCGATCTCGCGGCGGTGGCCCTCGCGCTGCAGAGCAGCGTCGATGACGCTGGGCTCATCGGCCCACGGTGCCACCACGATGTGACGTTCGGCCAGATACGCCTCCAGGTCGAGCACGGATCGGACGCGCGGGTGGTCGGGACGATGCACGGCAACGTAGGAATCCTCGAAGCAGGTGATCGCTTCGACGCCGCTTGTCCCGCCGCCGGGGTGACTGAAGCCGAGCGCGAAGTGGATACGACCTGCAGCAAGTTCCTCGGCCGCATTGCGATGCTCGGTGTAGTTGATCTCCAGCCGGACCCGTGGCGCCCGTTGGCTAAGTCGTTCGACCAATGTGGGCAGCAGGGCGAAAGCGGTGAAGTCGGTGGCGGCCAGCACAAAGGTCTGGCGACTGGTCTGGGGCTTGAACGGCCCAACCGAGCCCAGGCTGGCGGCAAGTGCCTCCAGCGCTTCGCTGACCCCCGGCGCCAGATGATCTGCGCGCGCGGTGGGCTGCATCCCGGCCCCGTACCGTGCGAACAGGTCGTCCTGCAGCGCATCGCGCAGGCGCTTGAGGGCATGGCTGCAGGCCGACGGGCTGATGGCCAGTTCGTCGGCCGCGCCCACAACCGTACGGTGGCGGTAAAGAGCATCGAACACCCGCAGCAGATTGAGATCAAGGCGACGCGATAGATCATGCATAAAATGCATTCTTTGCTGAAGAAATTGCAGTATGTGCATTAAAGTCCGCACCTACAATCGCCATCGCCCCACTCATATGCAGGTAGACGCCGATGGTCACTCCGCAACTCTCGTTCCGTGAGGCTCGCGCGGCCGACGCCGAACGTTGCTACCAGATAGAAATCTCCGCCTATGAAGGTGACGAGGCCGCGACGCTGGCCAAGATTTCCACACGCATCGCGCAGTACCCCCAGGGCTTTCTGGTGCTGGAAGCCGATGGCACCAACGTCGGCTTCATCAATGCTGGCTGTGCCCACCTAGTCGTCATGTCCGATGAGGCATTCAAGGAACTGATCGGTCATGATCCGGACGCGCCGAACGTGGTCATCATGTCGGTCGTGGTCGACCCTGCGCACCAGGGCAAGGGCTACTCGAAACAGCTGATGACCGTCTTCGTGGAGCGCATGCGCGCGCTCGGCAAAAAGACCATCCACCTGATGTGCAAGGACCGCCACGTGGAGCTGTACCTCCGCATGGGCTATGCCTATGTCAAACCGTCCGAGTCCAGCCACGGCGGTATGGCTTGGCATGAGATGGTGATGGTGCTTCAGGAAACCAGCGCGTAGTTGTCGACTTTGCTGGGGCTCGACCTGTCTGCTTCTGGCCGAGGCTGTGTAAAAACTCCCGGGCGCGGTACTGCCGACGACGATGCAGCCAGTTTGAGCAACCAGCACTGCAGCAAAAGAACGTGATGCTCAGGCTGCGATGGCCCGCACCATGCCCTCGGT
>NZ_JASCOR010000111.1 GCF_029959445.1 Stenotrophomonas sp. PS02298
ATGGCACTGCCGCTCACGACTTCAAAATTGTCAGCTGCGCGGATTACGCCGCTCCCACAAACCCTGAGCGAATCGCGAAGCTGGTGCACCACCAGCTTCGCAACCCAGGCAACGCAGCTCCGCTTGGGCAAACGGAAACCCGACTCTGACCCCGGTTTTGCTTACTGCAATGCTGGGGTATCCACCAACACCAGCTCGGAGTCTTCCAAAGCGGTTATGCGGATACTGGTCTCGCCAGTGATGGCTGCACCATCGCGGGCTTCCAGCAGCACGCCGCTGACCTCGACCTTGCCGGTGTTCGGCACCAGGTAGCCGTAACGGTTGGCGTCGGTGAAGTGGTACTCGGTGCTCTCGCCGGCCTTCAACGTCGCGCCCAGCACGCGGGCGTTGGCGCGGATCGGCAGTGCATCGTCGTCACCTTCCATGCCGCTGGCCAGGGTGATGAAGCGGCCCGAGCGCTCGCCCTTGGGGAAGGGCTTGCTGCCCCAGGACGGCTTGCCACCGCGCTGGTCGGGGAAGATCCAGATCTGGAAGATCTTGGTGACACCTGCTTCCAGGTTGTATTCGGCATGGCGGATGCCGGTGCCGGCACTCATCACCTGCACGTCGCCGGCTTCGGTACGGCCCTGGTTGCCCTGGTCGTCCTTGTGGCTGATGGCACCTTCGCGGACGTAGGTGATGATTTCCATTTCGGCATGCGGGTGCGGCGGGAAGCCGGTGCCGGGCTGGATGGTGTCGTCATTCCAGACCCGCATCGTGCCCCAGTTCATGCGCTTGCTGTCCTGGTACTCGGCAAACGAAAAGTGGTGCTTGGCATCGAGCCAGCCGTGATTGGCTCCACCGAGGCTGGCAAATGGGCGACGTTCAATCATGGCGTTCTCCTGAAGGCGGTGGGGTTTCGATGTGGGAAAGTCTAGGCCTGCACCTCGATGCCGAGAATAGAAAGTATGGAAAAGCATTCTTTCCATTTGTGACATGATCATCCCACCCTGCCCTTCGAGCCGCCGCCATGAACCGCCTGCCTGACTTGGAAGCCTGGGCCATCTTCGCCAAGGTTGCCGAAGCCGGCTCCTTCGCCCGCGCCGCCGAAGAGCTGCAGCTGTCGCAGGCCACCGTCTCCAAGGCCATCACCCGGCTGGAGACGCGTATCGGCACCAGCCTGTTCCATCGCACCTCGCGACGCATATCACTGACTGCAGCCGGTGAAGCGGCGCTGCAGCGCGCGGCGCGCATCCTCGACGAGGGCGAGGCGGTGGAGGCGGAAGTAGCCGATCGTTCGGCAGCATTGCGAGGGTTGATCCGGCTGGCCGCGCCGATGTCGTTCGGTGTATCGCGGCTGGCACCCCTGCTGCCAGCGTTCATGCAGGCACATCCGGACGTGGAACTGGATATCCAGCTCAGCGACCAGATGGTGGACCTGGTGGCCGAACGCTTCGACATGGCGTTGCGTATCTCCACGCTGGCCGACTCCAGTCTGCGCGCACGCCAGCTATGCCAGGTCCGCATCCTGCTGGTCGGGTCGCCTGCCTACTTCGAGGCACACGGGCGCCCCACCCACCCGCGCGATCTGGCCCAGCACCGCGGTTTCCAATACAGCTATACCCGCAGCGGCAACACCTGGCGCTTCCGCCACCCGCGGCACGGCGAGTTCGCACAGACCGTGCCGCGCCAGCTGCAGGCCAACAATGCCGAGATATTCGATGCCGCCCTGCAGGCAGGACTCGGGCTCGCCTTGCAGCCGGAGTTCCTAGTCTGGGAACAACTACGTGATGGCCAGCTGCAGACCGTGATGGACGACTGGAAGGTCGAACCGTTGGCACTGAGCATCATCACCCCACCCGGCCTGCACCGGCCCGCACGCGTGCAGGCCTTGATCGACTATCTTGCGCAGCGCCTAGAGAAAGAACCGTGGGCGCTGCGCTGAGTCCCCTCAACGCGGAGCCGTAGCCGGGTACGCCAGCATCACCACCAGGTCCTCCTCACCGACCTGCTGCAGTGCGTGGCTGCTGCCGCTGCGGGTAAGCAAGGCGTGGCCGGGGCCGACGTCGTATTGCTTGCCGTCCAACACGTAGAGGCCACGCCCGCTAACGATGTAGTAAATCTCGTCCTTGTGCTGCGGGTGCAGGCCGATGCCGGCGCCCTTATGCAGCACGCGCTTGCGCATCACGAACGGCAGATCGTTTACGTCGGCGAAGAACGAGTAAGCGGTGGTTGGACCGGTACCACCGTGCGGGCCCGGTTGCTGGCGCCCGATGTCCTGTTCGCGGATGACCTGCGAGCCGTGGGTATTGCCTGCCTCCGGCTTTGGCGTGGCAACAACAGGTGCGGCAGCGCTTGGCGTGGAAGCCACCACGCCCTGCCCCGCAGTGATCGCACCACAGTCGATATCGCGCTTGAGCGTGGGCTTCAGCTGCGGCGCGATATCCACCCAGCCGCGCATCACCAGACAGGCCACTGCGGTTGCACCAGCCACACTGAAGTGGGTGCCATCGGCTTTGTTCTGCTCGGGCACGAACATGAAATAGGGCTTGGCGCCCTGCTCGCCCAGCGCGCGGATCCACGCCATCGAGCTGGCATTGAGATCGATCAGCTGCACGTCCTGCTCTTTGGCGACCTGCTTCATTGCCAGCGTGTAGCGACCATGCGTATCCAGCAGCGCGCCAAAGTCGTAGAGCAGGCGTGCGACCGGCGTGATCAGGATTGGTGTTGCGCCTTTCGCACGTGCAGCGGCGATGTAGCGCGAGAGGAACTGCGGATAGTCGCTGTCTGGATCGGTGTAGCGCGTGGCGTCTTCCAGCTTGGCGTCGTTGTGGCCGAACTGGATCAGCAATACGTCGCCGGGTTGCAGCTCTTTCTCGATTGCATCCAGCCGCCCTTCGTTGATGAAGCTACGGGTACTGCGGCCGCCAACGGCGTGGTTGCGCACCTGCCATTGGCTGTCGTCGAGCCAGCTCTGCAGCACCTGGCCCCAACCGGCTTGTGGTGCGCGCTCGGGGCCGTAGCTGGCAGCGGTTGAGTCTGCTGCTATGAAGACGCGGTGGGGAGGTTCGTTGGCATGGGCGCTGGCAAAGAAAGCGCTTAGGAGGATCAGGAAAAAAGCTGAGGTCTTCATACTTTGCTGTTCGCCTTGAAGCCCTTTTCCCCTTGTGGAGAGGGGCTGGGGAGAGGAAACGCGATCGAAGATCGCAGGCTTGATGGGTTCCAGCATCAAGAAGCACGCGTGCGATGCACGCCTCCCCTCTTCCGCCCTTCGGGCACCTTCTCCCACAAGGGGAGAAGGGCTGGTATCCAACATTGCGAATGAGTCGCTGGGTGCATCGCTATCCACAAACAACAAGGGCGCCCGCAGGCGCCCTTGTCTGCCCGCAAGGGCGCTACTGCATGCGTGGGCTTACTTGCCCAGCACGCTCTTCACGTAGGCGACGATGTTCTCGTCCTGCGCGTTGTCGAAGAACGCCTTCTGGAAGCGCTCGCCGCCGACGGCCTGCTTGACCAGTTCCTGGTCGATGGACTTCAGGCCCTCGACGAAGTCCTTGGAGGCGCCCTGCTTTACCTGCGCCAGGATGCCGGCATTGGCCATCTGCGATTCCTTGCGCTCAGCCGGGTAACCCTGGCCGCGCTCACCGGCAAATGCCTTCTCGAAGATGTAGCGGATGTTGATTTCCGCGCCCCAGCCAAAGCCCTTGGCGAACGGCAGTGCCAGCGCGTTGCCGCTGTTGACCTGGGCGAACAGGAAGGCATCGGTCGGCTCGATGCAGTAGCCGCAGAACACGCCCGGCCAAGCATTGAGCGACATCATCGCGCCCTGGCCGGTACCGCAGCCGGCGACCACGAAATCCACAGCCTTGGCGTTGAGCAGCAGCGCGGCGCAGATGCCGAGGTGGATGTAGGTCAGGCGGTGATCGTTGTCACCGTCCATGCCAACGTTGAACACGTCGTGGCCCTGTGCGGCGGCGACGGTGTTGAGCTGCTCCAGCACCACCGGGTTCTTGGCGGCCTGGCTGAACTCCTGCATCAATGCGATTTTCATTGCGTGACTCTCGATTAGGGGGAAACGTTGTTGTTGATGAGGTGGAAGCAAAAGCAAAAGCTCCCCTCATCCGCCCCTTCGGGGCACCTTCTCCCGCATGCGGGAGAAGGGAAATCTGTGCTGCTCGCGACTGCAGCTTGGCTGCCTGCGCTCGCTATCGCTGTCGCGCCTGACTTTTCAGCTGTTGCTTCTGCCTCTGCCTCTGCCTCTGCTTCTGCCTCTGCTTCTGCCTCTGCTTCTGCCTCTGCTTCTGCTTTGGCTTCTGCTTTGGCCTCTGCCGTTGCTCCGGCTCTTGCCTTGGCTGGTGCTCCGGCTGCCGCTTTGCTTTCAGCTGTTGCTTTCCCCTCTCCCGCACGCGGGAGAGGGGTAGGGGTGAGGGCGCTTCTGGCTCTTCAGCTTTACGCTGCTTACCAGCCTTTCAACTACGCCCCACCACCTTCAATCCTCAGCGCGCCAACCAACCACCATCCACCGGAATGATCGCGCCGTTGACGTAATCCGACGCGCTCGAAGCCAGGAACACTGCCGTGCCACCCAGGTCTTCCGGCTTGCCCCAGCGGCCGGCCGGGATGCGGTCCAGGATCGCCTTGTTGCGGTCTTCGTCAGCACGCAGCTGTGCGGTGTTGTCGGTGGCCATGTAGCCCGGGGCGATGGCGTTGATGGTCACGCCCTTGCCTGCCCACTCATTGGCCAGCAGGCGGGTGATGCCGGCGATGCCGCTCTTGGAAGCGGTATACGACGGCACCCGCACGCCGCCCTGGAAGGACAGCATCGAGGCGATGTTGATGATCTTGCCGCTGCCCTGGGCGATGAAATGCTTGCCAGCGGCCTGGCTCATGAAGAACGCGGACTTGATGTTGACGTTCATCACGTCGTCCCAATCCTTCTCGCTGAAATCCACGGCATCAGCGCGACGGATCAGGCCGGCGTTGTTGACCAGGATATCCAGACGGCCCAGGCCGGCAACGGTCTCGGCAACCACGCGCTCGACCGGCTCGATGCTGATCAGGTTGGCTTCGATGTTGAGGAAGCGGCGGCCCAGCGCGCGCACCTTCTCGGCGGTCTCGTCGGCCGGGACAATGCCGGCGCCGGCAATGTCGGCACCGGCGGCGGCCAGCGCCAGCGCGATGCCCTGGCCCAGACCGGTATTGGCACCGGTTACCAGGGCGACCTTGCCTTCGAGACTGAATGGATTCGTCATGCTGTTCCTCTCCCAGAGCGGTAGTTCGATGGTGCTGCCGGCGGCGGGTGCCGGAGCGGGGCGATGGCACCGGAGCGGGTCCGGTGAGCGCATCTGTCCAGTGGCCCGCAACTGCAATCCGCGGGCCTGCAAGGCGATTCTAGCCAATTATGGAAACCGGTGTCATTTTGCACTGCAAGATAAGCAGTTTCCTTTGAAAAACAAAAACTTGGGTTCGATCAGTCCTGCGGCGGCTGGCAGGAATCGCGCACGATCAGATGTGGGCGAACGCTGGCCAGGGGCATCGCGGTCTTGCCCTCGGGCTGGATCAGCATGGCCGCCGCTGTTCTCCCGGTGTCACGGGTGTTGCGGCGTACCGAGGTCAACGATGGCCACAGGCGTGAGGCCAGCGGGCTGTCGTCGTAACCGACGATCGACAATTCGCGTGGAATGCTGATGCCGGCACGCATGGCGACCTTGTAGACGCCGGCGGCCATTTCATCGTTACCGGTGAAGATGGCGGTCGGCCGTTGCTTGCCCAGCAGCAGCTTCTCGGCCGCGGCCACACCGGATTCGAAGGTGTAACCGGCCTCGATGATGCGCGCCGGCGGCAGCTCGATGCCACGCCGCTCCAGGGCTTCAAGAAAGCCAGCGGTGCGTTCATGCGCGGAGCGGTAGGCGGTGGGGCCGGTGATCAGGGCGATGTCGCGGTGGCCCAGCGACAGCAGGTAATCGGCCGCTTCGGCGGCGCCGTCACGGTCGTGGGTGATCACCATCTGCGAGGTTTCATCCAGCGGCAGCGAGGCGATGCGGGTGAAGCGGCAGCCGATCTCGTCCAGCATGTCGGCCAGCGCCTGGTCTTCGGACGCGCGCGGCACCAGGATCACGCCGTGCAGCTTCTGCTGCTGCACGAAGCGCTTCACGCCCTCGATGTAGCCGGGGCTGCGGGTGTCGCAGGGGTGCACCACCAGCTCGAAACTGGAGCCGCGCAGCGCATCCAATGCACCGTTCTGCATGTCCACCACGTACTGCGCGGTGGGGTTGTCGTAGACCATGCCGATCAGGAACGAGCGCCGGAACGCCAGCCCGCGGGCCAGCGGGTCGGGCGTATAGCCGACCTCGCGCATCAATGCTTCCACCTTGTCGCGGGTGTCTTTGCGCACCAGCGGCGAGTTGTTGATGATCCGCGAGACCGTCTTCTTGGAAACACCCGACAGCCGCGCGATGTCGTTGATGGTGGCGGGCCGCCCCAGTGACTGGGGCGTGGCGGCGGCGTCGGCTTTCTTGCGCAAGGCGATGTCCTTGAAACCGTTCAATACATTCATTCTATCGGGCCGCGCTCAATCCAGTGCGCGGTAGCGGAACTGGCGGAAATGGACCTTGCCGTTGCCGGCGGCATAGATAGCCGGCTTCAGTGCAAGGAATTTCCCCGCCACATTGTGATGGTAGCCGGAGACTTCCATCTGAACAGGATACTTCTGCCACGAGGTTCCATCCTTCGAGGTATGTACCGTAAGGATGTGGCGGTTGTTGGTGACCCGCAGCCACAGCTTGCCGCCGGTGGCACTGGGCTGGGGCCGGGTGGGGCGCTCCTCGCCATAGCGGTGCAGGATGAACTGCTCGCCATTGCTGCCCACGCCGGCATACAGGCGGTCGCTGTAATACAGCAGGGCGCCACCAAAGGCACCCGGCTCGATGTCCATCTCCACTTCGAACTGATAGGCGACGTCACCGGCAATGGCGGTCAGCGGTGAGCTGTCACGCGGGGTGCTGCCCTTGCCTTGCAGGGTCATGCCGTCCTTGTCGAAGGACAGGCGCTGGTACTCCTCGCGGGTCGGGTTGAAGAACGACCACTGCGGGCCGAGCTTGCCGCCCTTGAACTCATCGGACAGCGCCATGCCATGCGGCAACGCTTCACCGGACGGTTTGGCCAGCGGCGCGCCCAGATCGCCGCCCTTGGCGACGAACCAACCGTCGTCGGTCCACTCGATTGGTTCCAGCAGCATCTGCCGGCCCAGCGTCCAGTAACCGTTCTCGTAGCCGTGGTACATCATCCAGCCGCGGCCATCGGTGCCTTCGATCAGGGTGGCATGGCCACGCGACCACCACGGCTCGGCGCGATCGACGGTGCGGGTGATGGGGTTGTTGGGTGCGTTTTCCCACGGCCCATGGATCGAGCGCGAGCGTGCGGTGATGACCATGTGCCCGGTCGGCGGACCGGCGGTGCCGCCGACCGCGGTGGTCATGTAATACCAGCCATTGCGCTGGCTGATCTTCGGGCCTTCCTGGGCATAGGACTCCACGTCCCAGCTTTCCGGGTAACGCCAGCCGTCATAGACATGCTTGGGCTTGCCGACCACGCTCAGGCCGTCGTCGCTGATCTGCACGTAATCGCCACCGGACAGGAACAGGTAGCGCTTGCCGTCCTCGCCCACGGCGTGGCCGGGATCGATATAGCCGGACAGGCCGATGTCGATCGGCTCGCTCCACGGGCCCTTGATGTCGTCGGCCCAGACCACGAAGTTGCTGCGCGAATCACCGGTGCGCGCCGGGAAGTAGATGAAGTAGCGGCCCTCGTGCTTGATGATGTCCGGCGCCCAGATCGCGCCGACGTTGGTGGTGATGGCATGGCCCAGCGGCTGCCAGTTGACCAGGTCGCGCGAATGCCAGATCGGCAGGCCGGGATAGGCGTCGAAGGAGGACAGGGTGAGGTAGTAATCATCACCGTCCTTGAGCACCGATGGATCCGGGTGATCGCCGGCCAGCACCGGGTTGAGGAAGCTGCCATTGCCCAGATCGGCCATGCGCTGGTGTTCGATGCCACGCTTGGGACTGGTCGGTGCATCGGCAGCCCAGGCCGGTGCGGCGGCCAGCAGGCATGCGGTGGCCAGCGCGGCCAGGGTACGGGTCACGTTCATCGTCATCTCCAGATTGTTGGCGCGGCGAGCGCGCCAGCGACAAATCACGGCTGCGGACAGGCACGAACCTGTCCGCAGCGTGCATGCATCAGCTACGCAGCAAGGCCGGCAGCCACAGCGACAGTTCGGGGAAGAAGGTCACAATCAACAGCACCACCAACCCGGCCATCCAGAACGGCCAGATGGTCTTCATGCTTTCGCCGACGCTGATCTTGCCGATGGCGGTACCGATGAACAGCACCGAGCCCACCGGCGGCGTGACCAGGCCGAGGCCACCGGTCAGCACCAGCACCAGGCCGAAGTGGATCGGATCAATGCCATAGGCCTTGGCCACCGGCAGGAAGATCGGCGTGCAGATCAGGATCATCGGCGCCAGGTCCATGAAGGTGCCCAGCAACAGCAGCATCACCACGATCATCAACAACACCATGTACTTGCTGTGGGCGAAGGACTGCAGGAACTCCACCGCCGCCGCAGGCACCTGCAGATAGGCCAGCAGCCAACCGAACACCGCAGCGGTGGCGATCACGAACAGGATCACGCCGGTGCTGCGCGCCGCATGGATGACGGTTTCGAAGAACTCCTTGATGCGCAGCTGGCGGTACAGCACGGTGGTCACCAGCAAGGCGTACACCACGGCGATTGCCGCCGATTCCACCGCGGTGAAGATACCGGCGCGGATGCCGAAGAAGATCAGGCCGACCAGGCCGAGGCCGGGCAGGGCGGCAACCAGTCGCAACAGCACCGCACGCCAACCCGGGAACGCTTCCACGCCATAGCCTCGGCGCCGTGCAACCACGTAGCCGGTGACCATCAGCACCACCGTCATCAACAGCGCCGGCACGATGCCTGCGGCGAACAGATCGGCGATGGACAGGCCACCACCGGCCGCGGCCGAGAACAGGATCAGGTTATGCGACGGCGGCACCAGCAGCGCCACCAGTGCGGCGGTGATGCTGACGTTGACCGCGAAGTCACGGTCATAACCACGCTTGACCATCTGCGGGATCATCGTGCCGCCAACCGCCGACACGTCGGCGATGGCCGAGCCGGATACGCCGCCGAAGAACAGCGAGGACAGGATCGAGACCTGGCCGAGGCCACCACGCATGCGCCCAACCAGCGATGAGGCCAGGGAAATAAGACGCTCGGAAATACCCCCGCGCATCATGATTTCACCGGCGAAGATGAAAAGCGGAATGGCGATCAGCGACGCCGAGCCGGTACCGGCCGAGATCTGCTGCACCAGCACGATGCTGGGGATGTCCAGGTACAACAAGGTCGCCAGCGCGGCAGCGGCAAGCGCATAGGCCACCGGTACGCCGATCAACAACAGCACGCCGAATACGGCGAAAAGAATTGCGATACCCATGATTCAGCGGTCCCCTTCGGCAGCGTTGGCAGCGGTGCCGGCGCCAACGCGCAGCGACAACAGCAGGCGATTGAGTGCGAACAGCGCCATCAGCGCACCACCGATGCTCAGCGGCAGGTAGTTCACGCTCTGCGGCAGGTTGGCGCCGGCGGCCTTGATGTGCAGGCCGTCCAGCCACAACACCCAGCCCCACCAGGCCAGGAAACCACCGATGGTGCCGACGATCAGTGGCACCAGCGCATCGATCAGGCGCTTGACCAGCGGGTGCATGTGCTCGGCCAGCAGGAAGAAGCCGAAATGGCGGTTGGTATACACGCCGGCCGCCGCGCCCATGCTCATCGTGGTGCTCAGCAGCAACAGCGTGACCGGCTCGGTCCAGCTCGGCGAATCATTGATGACGTAACGGGCGAAGACCTGCCAGCCCTGCACCACCACCAGCCCGAGCAGGGCGGCGACGGCGATGTAGATGACCACGTTGGCGAGTTTCTCCAGCACGCGCTGGAGTCCTGCCGGGGCCGCTTGTACGTTGGAATCAGACATCGGTACGGCCCCCTCAGGCGAAGTCGCGGATGCGACGGTGCAGCGCGGCGATATCGGCCTGCTGCAGGTAGTCACGCAGCAGCGGTTCGGCAGCGGCGCGGAACGCCGGCATGTCGACCGCATTCGACTTCACACCGGCAGCCAGTACCGCCTCGCGGGCCTTGTCTTCGGATGCGTCCCAAGCGGTGCGCATCACCTGCACCGATTGCCGCGCCAGGTCGATCACCAGGCGGCGATCTGATGGCGTCAATGCATCCAGGCTGCGACGCGACATCAGCAGGATGTCCGGCGCGTACGAGTGTTGGCTTTCCGACCAGTAATGCGCGGCCTCGAAATGGCGGCTGGAATGGAAGCTGCGCATGTTGTTCTCGGCGCCGTCGATCATGTGCGTCTCCATGCCGGAGAAGGTGTCGCCCAGCGACATCGGCGTGGGATTGGCACCGAACAGACGCATCAGCTGCAGGAAGATGTCCGAGCTGGCCACGCGCAGCTTCAAGCCGTGCAGGTCCTTGGGGGTGACGATCGGGTGCTTGGTGTTGTAGAAGCTGCGCGCACCGGAGTCGTAGACCGCCAGACCGACCAGTTCGCGGCTCTCAAAGCCCTGCAGCACCGCATCGGCGATACCGCCATCGAGCGCGCGGCGCATATGGTCGACCGAGTCGAAGACATACGGCAGGCACAGCGCGCGGGTCAGCGGGAACGCATTGTTGAGTGCGCCGGAATAGACGCGGGTGATGTCGATGGCACCGAAGCGGGCCATGTCGATCGCCTCGGACTCACGGCCGAGCTGGCCGGAATGGAACTGGTTCAAGCCCAGGCGGCCGCCGGTTTCGCGCAGCAGCTGTTCGCCGATCCACTTCACCGCGGTGACGGTCGGATAGTCCGCCACGTGCACATCGGTGGCGGTCAGCAGCTGACTGCCACCGGCCGCACCCTTGCTGCCACCAGAGCAGGCGGCGAGTACCGGCATGGCCAATGCCCCCATGCCGGTTTTGAGAAAGCCTCTTCGAGTAACCATAGCGCCCTCCAACGCGTTGCTACCGTGGTGGCCGGGATTACCCGGCTGGCACGGCCTTGCAGGAAATGTCGCCGTAACCGGCGAAGCGAATCAATGCCTGTTGGCCCACGGCGATGTCGTGGATGCCGGTGGCATTGCCGGTAGCGATCAGCTCGCCCTTCTTCAACGGCCGGCCACGCTTGGCCGAACGCGACAGTGCGAACGCGTACGCCGCACGCAGGCCACCGGGCAGGGTGGTAGCGCCACCGGTGCCGACCACGACGCCGTCGATCTCGGTCTGCGCACGCAGCTCGGGCTCGTCGCACTGGGTCCAGTTCGGCACTTCAGCGCCGAGCACCAGGCCGTTGTTGTTGCCGAAATCGGAGACCACCACGCGCGGGCCCAGCACATTGATGGTCTTCAACGGGCTGCTGGCCACTTCCACGCCGATATAGAGCTTGGCCGGCAGCGCTTCGGCTTCTTCCGGGGTCCAGTCGAGCTTGTCGGCCGGGGCATCGGCGAGCAGTTCCAGCACGTACTCGGCTTCCACCGCGGCAAAGCCGCCTGCGGCTTCAAATACGGGAATTTCCACAATGCTACCGGTAGCATTCCAGAGATTACGTTTGAAAATCGGGCCGAGCAGGCGATCGTCGCCGGAGCTGTCGCGGCGCTCGGCGGCGATGTAGCCGACCTTCCAGCCAACCACGCTGTCATCCCAGCGGCCGATCGCCAGATCCTGCACCTGATAGGCGGTGACCAGATCGTCCGGGATGGTCCCGGGGAAATCCGGAAGCGAACGGCCATCGCGGCGTGCTTCCACAAAGGTGCGGGCAATCTCGTCCAGCGCGGCTGGCGCCTGCGGCTGGCTGCCTTGGTCGTTGCTCAAGTGCGTCTCCTGGTGACTTTGCTGCACTGCCCATCGACAGTGCTGTGACTGGCTGTATAAGGTAAACCGGTGTCATCTGACAATGTGCACTGCACCAGAAGCTGTACCACGCCCTCGGCCCAGACCTGACCGCTACGCCCATGATTCGACTGAAACCCTTGTTGCAGCTAGCTTTCGCCGCTTTTTTCGGACTGCTTCCGGCAATTGTATTGGCCGCCACCGATGGTGAACCCGCAGCGGGGTCGGCCGACCGTATCGCGCTATGGCCGCAGGGTATGGCACCGGGGGACAAGCCGCTGGCACAAGCGCAGCGCATCGTCGAACGCAGCAGCGATCCCGCCTTGCCTGACCGCTATATCGACCACGTCAGCGCGCCGTATCTGGTGGCCTATCGCCCGGCCAAACCCAATGGCAGCAGCTTGCTGGTGATCCCCGGCGGCGGCTACCAACGCGTTGTGCTGGACAAGGAGGGCACCGCGCTGGTGCCTGCCCTGGTGGAGCAGGGCGGAGTGACCCTGTTCGTGTTGCGCTACCGGCTGCCCGGCGAAGATCGTGCCGATCGCGAAGCGGCACTCGCCGATGCGCAGCGTGCATTGCGGCTGATCCGCCACCGCGCCAAGGACTGGGGCCTGGACCCGCAGCGTATCGGCACGATGGGTTTCTCGGCCGGCGGCCATCTGGCCGCGCGGTTGGGCAACGGCTTTGACCGCAACGTCTATCCGCACAGCGACGCAATCGACGCGGAAAGCGCACGCCCCGACTTCCAGCTGCTGATGTACCCGGTCATCACGATGCGTGGCGACGACGTGCATGCAGGCTCACGCGACCGCCTGCTCGGCAGCGCGCCCAGCGACGAACTGCAGCAGCACTACTCGATGCAGCTGCAGGTCCGCGCCGATACACCGCCAAGCTTCCTGCTGCATGCTGCCGATGACGACGTGGTGCCGGTAGGCAACAGCCTGCTTTTCTACAACAGCCTGCGCAGTGCAAACGTCAGCAGCGAAATGCACCTGTTCCCACACGGCGGCCACGGCTTCGGTACACGCGGCACGGTAGGCCTCACGACAGCGGCATGGCCACAACTGGCCTTGAGCTGGATGGCATCGCAACAGCCTCGCCGCTAAAGCCCCACTCCCTCCAGGGTGAGTGCGGTCGCCTGCGAACCACCGATTCGCGACCTCACGAATGCCCTCGCGCCAGCGCGAGGGCCGGGGCGCGAAGCGGGGGTTGAGCCCACGGCAAAGCGCGCCCAATCCCGCTACCCAGGAAAACACCATGCCCCAACACCCAAACAACCCCGCCCGCCGCAGCTTCCTCCAGCAAACCACCCTGCTGGCCGCAGCGACCAGCCTTGCCACCCTCAGCAACACCAGCTGGGCCAACACCCCAGCAAGCCCCATCGCCCGCATCCGCAGCGGCCGCCTGGCCGGCCAGACCGAGAACGGCACGCACGTATTCCGCGGCATCCCCTACGGTGCCGACACCGCGCCTCGCCGCTTCCAGTCCGCCCTGCAGGAACAACCCTGGCGCGGCATACGCGATGCGCTCGACTACGCAGCCGCGGCCCCGCAAACCGGCAGCGAAGGCCCGGGCAGCGAGGACTGCCTCTACCTCAACGTGTGGACGCCAGCACTGCGCGACGGCGGCAAGCGGCCGATCCTGTTCTACATCCACGGCGGCGCCTACAACAACGGCTCCGGCAGCGACCCGCTATACGACGGCGGCAACCTGAGCCGGCGCGGTGACGTGGTGGTGGTGACGGTCAACCACCGCCTCAATCTGTTCGGCTATCTGTACCTGGCCCAGCTCGGCGATGAGACCTTCGCCGACTCCGGCAATGTCGGGCAGCTTGATCTGATCCAGGCACTGCAGTGGGTGCGTCAGCACGCCGCCGAGTTTGGCGGCGATGCCGACAACGTCACCGTGTTCGGCCAGTCCGGCGGCGGCGCCAAGATCGCCACGCTGATGGCGATGCCGGCGGCCAAGGGCCTGTTCCACCGCGCCTGGACGATGAGCGGCCAGCAGGCCACCGCCGCCGGCCCCCGCGCTGCCACACAACGCGCGCAGCTGGTGCTCGAACACCTCAAGGCCGATCCGGAGGCATTGCGGCGCATGCCGATGCAGCAGCTGCTGGAGGCGGTGAAAGTGCGCGATCCCTCGCGCGTGGAGAACAGCAGCCTCTACGTCGGCCCGGTGCTGGACGCACGCAACCTGCCGGCGCATCCGTTCTGGCCGCAGGCACCGCAGCAGTCGGCGTCGGTCCCGATGGTGATCGGCAACACCCACGACGAAACCCGTGCCTTCCTCGGCAACGATCCGAAGAATTTCGAACTGAGCTGGGAGGAGCTGCCGGCCAAGCTCGAAGCCCAGCAATACGTGGACTTGCTGCCTTCGGTGGTGATCGCCGAATACCGCCGCCTGTATCCGCAGTACACACCGTCGGAAGTATTCTTCGCCGCCACCACCGCTGGCCGCTCCTGGCGCGGTGCGGTGGAAGAACTGGAAGCGCGTGCGCGCCAGGGCGCACCGACCTGGGCGTACCAGCTGGACGGTTACGACCGCGATGGCGACGCCGCCAGGCTGCGCGCCTTCCATACGCTGGACATCCCGCTGGTGTTCCACAACAACCGCCAGCCCGGCTCGCGCACCGGCAATGGTGCGGCGATGCAGCAGCTCGCCGACACGATGAGTGATGCCTTGCTGGCCTTCGCACGGCACGGCGATCCGAACCACGCCGGACTGCCGCACTGGCAGCAATACGGCCTGGAACGCCGACAAACCATGCTGTTCGACACACAAAGCCGGCAGATGGACGACCCGCGCGGCGGCGAACGCCAGCTTTATCAGCAGGCGCCCTTCATCCAGCGCGGCACCTTCTGAGCTGGTTGGCAGATAGTTTCAACGGAATCTTTACCTGCCTTGCCTAGACTGCGGTGATGACATTGCAATCGCCGCATCTCGAATTCGCTGGTCGCCAGCGCCTGCTGGACGGTATCGACGCCGCCTTGCAGGCCAGCGATACCCACAGCACGGTCGCCCAGGTGCAGGCTGTGCTGGAACGCGCCATCCGCGATCCGCAGATCGTGCTGCCGGCCTGCGTGCACGCACCGGTGCACGATCACTACGCGCGCCGCGAGATCTACCGCAGCCCGGAACACGGCTACAGCATCATCGCCATGACCTGGGGCCCGGGACAGGGCACGCCACTGCATGACCACGACGGTCTATGGTGCGTGGAAGGCGTGTGGCAGGGCACGCTGGAGATCACCCCGTACCGGATGCTGGAGCGCGATGGTGAGCGCTACCAGTTCGCGCCACGGGAGTGCCTGCACGGCTGCAAGGGCAGCGCCGGCAACCTGATTCCGCCGGATGAATTCCATACGCTGCGCAACAGCGACGCCGAGCGGATTGCGATCTCGGTGCACGTCTACCAGCGCGTGATGGAGCGCAGCCACGTTTTCCAGCCGATCGGTGATGCGCCACGCTGGTATGCGCGTGAGTGCAGGGAGCTGGGCCTGGATGCCTGAGCTGGCCGCTTTTGCAGGAGCGGCGTAAGCCGCGAAGCCGGCAATGCAAGCAACACCTGTAGTGTCGAGCCATGCTCGGCATAGGGCATTACCGGTAAGGCCTCTGCCGAGCAT
>NZ_JASCOR010000112.1 GCF_029959445.1 Stenotrophomonas sp. PS02298
GGCTTACGCCGCTCCCACAAGCGGTGTTGCCGCTGTGTTGTTGTGGGAGCGGCGTAAGCCGCGAGGCTGGTAATGCCCGAACCACCAAGCTGATCGTCATCTGATGGTGCGTGAGCTTCGCGGTTTACACCGCTCCCACAACCATCACACCCCGCGACAGCTTCAGCGCTTGGAATCGCGCAACGCCTGCTGTTCGATCAGGGTCAGCGCGACGTTGTCGCGCAGGTAGGCCGGCTGCACCAGCTCCGGGGCGATGGCTTCGCCGCGCAGCATCGCCGGCACGGCGATCCTCAGCACGTCGGCGGCACCGGGCAATGCCTGCGCATCCACACTGCTCAGCCGCGGCTGCAGGCGAGCGCTCAACACGCCCTCGCCCGCCGCGAAACCAGTACCAACACCAGCCCAGGTGCTGTCATCGGCCGGCAGCTGCACCGCATCCGGCGCGACCAGCAACTCACGCTCCTGCAACTGCAGTGCGCCATCGGCGTCACGCAGATAGCGCGCCGCGTAAAGCTCCCCCATGCGCGCATCGATGCAGGCCAGCACCCGCGGCGCATCGGCCGGCGCACGCAGTGCCAAGGTCTGCAGGGTCGATACCGGCAACAAGGGCCGATCCAGCGCCAAGGCAATGCCCTGCGCGATGGCGATTGCCAAACGCACGCCAGTGAAGGCACCCGGACCACGGCTCAGCGCGATCGCGTCCAGCTGGCTGCGGGCGACACCGGCTTCGGCCAGCAACTGCTCGGCCCACGGCAGACTCAATTCGGCGTGCCGGCGTGGCGCTACTTCAAACCGTTCCAATACCTGCCCATCCACATACAGGGCGACGGAACAGGCTTCAGTGGCGGTTTCAAAGGCAAGCAGCTTCATGGCATCACATCAGGAAAGGGAGAACGGCGGCGCTTCAGAACCAGCGTCAGCCGAGGGCGGCACGCTGGCGGAATCCGCCTCCGGCGCCCATTGTCGCGCAAAGAAGGCCTGCACATCGGCCAGCGCGCGGGTACGTCGGAACGGCGGCAGCGAATCCAGGAAGATCCGGCCGTAGCCGCGCGACAGCAGGCGCGGGTCGCACAGCACCAGCACGCCGCGATCGGTCTCGCTGCGGATCAGCCGGCCAACGCCCTGCTTGAGCGCGATCACCGCCTGCGGCAGCTGCTCATCGCGGAACGGATTGCCGCCCTGGCGGCGGATCGCATCCAGCCGCGCTTCGAACACCGGATCATCGGGGGCGGCGAACGGCAGCTTGTCGATCACCACCACGCTCAGCGCATCACCAACCACGTCCACGCCCTCGCGGAAGCTGGCCGCGCCCAACAGCACGCCATTACCCGACTCGCGAAAGCGCTGCAGCAGGCTGGCGCGCGGCGCCTCGCCCTGCACGAACAAAGGCCAAGGGCCGCCACGCAACGCATCGGCGGCCTCGCGCAGCGCGCGGTGCGAGGCGAACAACAGGAATGCCCGACCCTGCGAGGCCTCCAGTACCGGCCGCAAGGTCGCGATCAAGGCCGCGCCATAACCGCGCGCGGCCGGATCGGGCAGCTGTTGCGGCAGATAGCACAGCGCCTGTTGCTGCCAGTAGAAGGGACTCGGCTGGACCAGCGTATCCGGATCATCCAGACCCAGACGCTTGGACAGGTGCTCAAAGCCACCATCCACGGTCAGCGTGGCCGAGGTGAATACCCACGCCGCCATCGAACGCAGGCGGTGCTCGCGCAACGGGCCGGATACGTCCATCGGCGTGCGCTGGCAGCGGAAACCGCGCGGTGTCAGTTCGTACCACAGCACATCGTTGCCATCGTCGACGGGAAACAGCGAGTCGCTGGCCGCTGACGCGACACCTTCTCCCGGCGCGACTGCAACCTCATCGATATCCCACGCATCGACCGCGCCACTGTCGCTGTCATCCAACCAGCGTGACAATCGCGACACACCTTCCAGCGCGCGTGCATGGCAGGCATCCAGCCCCGGCGATGCTTCGCGCACAAAACTCAGTGCATCGCGCAGCTGCGCCATCGCCGCAGCGACCGCATCAAAACCTTCAGCCACCGCCGGCACTGCCAGGGCACGCCAGCGGGTGCCACGTTGCGGCAGCTTTTCCATCGCCTCGCGCAGTTCGCGCAAGGCCAGCTCAAGCGTCGCTACGGGTTGTTGCAGGGTGGCCTGCGCGCCAGCGACGCTGCGGCATTCGGCCAGGCAGTCGCGCGCCAGTTCCTGCCACGGGCGCATGCCGAAACCTTCACCGAAGAAATTGGCGGCCAGCTCGGGCAGCTGGTGTGCCTCGTCGATGACGAAGGCCTGCGCGCCGGGCAGGATTTCGCCGAAGCCTTCCTGCTTCAGAGCCAGATCGGCGAGCAGCAGATGATGATTGACCACCACCAGATCCGCCTCCTGCGCCCGCTGCCGCGCCTGCACCACGAAACAATCGCCCCAGAACGGGCAATCGGTTCCCAGGCAGTTGTCCACGGTCGAGGTGACCATCGGCAGCAACGGCGAATCATCGGCCAAGCCATCCAGCTCGGCCATGTCGCCGTATTGGGTGCGGCCGGACCAAGTGAGGATGCGCTGGAACTGCGCCACCTGCTCGGTCGAGGTGAAACGCGGCTCGCCGCGTGCCTGATCCAGGCGATAGCGACATAGGTAATTCGCCCGCCCCTTCAGCAGAGCGGATCGATGACCAACGCCCAATGCGGCGCGCACGCGCGGCAGGTCGCGGTGGTAAAGCTGGTCCTGCAACGCGCGGGTACCGGTGGAGACAATGGTCTTCAAACCAGACAGCAAGGCCGGCACCAGATAGGCGTAGGTCTTGCCGGTGCCGGTACCGGCTTCGGCCAGCAACACGTCGCGCTGCTGGAAGGTCTCGGCGATGGCCCCGGTCAGGCGCAGCTGGGCGGGGCGCGGCACGAAGGCATCGAGCTGACGCGCAAGCGCGCCGCCTTCACTGAGTGCTTCGCAGCTGGCGGTGACTAGGGAGGACATGGCTTGAGCGTTGGGAATGGTGAATCGCGAATGGGGAATGGGGATAAACCGCATTCGGAACGTTGATCACGCCATGGCAACGGCGGAGCCCGCCTTCGCCCAGCGATCAGGCTGTTCAACTCCCTATTCCCAACTCCCGATTCCAGGCACAAATCAAAAGCGCTTGATCCCCGGCACCGTGCAGCCTTCGATCTGTGCATGCGCGGAGACGGCATTCTCTTTTTCGGCGCGGGCCAGACGCGATTGTTCGATGGTAGCCCAGTGGCGACGGCACAGCGGACCCGTGCGCGAGCCCAGATCCACCGCCTTCCTGGCCAAGGTCTCGGCGCGCGCCCAGTCGGCCTGCAGCAGGGCGACTTCGGCGCGTTCCTGCAGGATGCCCGGGTCATCGGTCACCTGCAGCAGCGCTTCGTTCAAGGCTTCAGCTGCACCGGCCAGGTCACCGGCCTTGCGCAGGGCGATGGCGGTCTGGCGCAGATCATCCACCTGCGCATCGCGCAGCGGCTGCACTGACAGCTCGGTGTCATTGACACCGGCGATGGCATCCACCGCAGCCAGGCGCTGTGCCGGCGTGGTGGTGTCAACCGGCGTGGGCGTCGCCGCCGGTGGTGCGCTGACGCAGCCTGCGAGTGACAGGGAAACTGCAGCAGCAAGCAGCGCGTAGCGGATCAAAGGCTTGGTATTCATGGGCGGGATTATCGCGCAGGCGTCTGCGCAGCGGGGGCCGCAGCCGGTTCAGGTTCCTTGCGGTCCAGCCCCAGCCAACCACGCCAGCCGCCGCCGGACTGCTCCTGCGCGCCGTCAGCACCTTCTTCCAGCGGCACTTCCGCCGGCACAGCACAGGGCACGTACTGCGGCGCATAGCCAACCACGAACGGGAACCGGCGCGCGCCCGGGCAGGATTCGTCGGTGGCATTGCTGCCCGCCGCTTCCACGTACTGCCAGTCCAGACCCTTGTTGTTCACCTGCAGGGCCTTGCTCGGCAGGTTGCGGAAGATACCCGACCACACCCGCATCGCACCGGAAGCGCCAAACAAACCGGTCTGCTCGTTCTGGTCGTTGCCCATCCAGATCACCGCCAGATGGTCACCGGTATAACCGGCGTACCAGCTGTCACGGCCGTCGTTGGAAGTACCGGTCTTGCCGGCGGCCTGCAGCCGCGACAGGCCTGCGGCGTTCAAGCCCGAGGCGGTGCCGCTGGACACCACCTGTTGCAGGCCGACACTGATCAGGTTGGCGGCGATCGAGTCGCCCTCCTGTGCCGGCGCCGGGCTCTTGTCATAGCGCTTGAGCAGCTTGCCCTGCGCATCGACCACGCCACGCACCGCATGCAGCGGCTGGATTTCTCCGCCGGAGGCGAGGAACTGGTATAGCTGGGCCATGCCGTAAGGGCTCTGGTCGGTGGAACCCAGGATCACCGCCGGATTGGACTCGGCCTTGAGCCCGGCCAGCACATTGATCAACTGGGTCAGCCGTTCCGGCCCGACCTGCATGCCAACGCGCACGGTGGCCTGATTGTAGGAACGGGCCAACGCATCAATCAGCCGCACCGTACCGTGGCTGCGGTTGTCGGCATTGCCCGGCGTCCAGTTGCGGCCGCGGCTGAGCTTGACGGTCACCGGTGAGTCATCGACCCAACTGGCCAGCGAGTAGCGATCCGGCTGAGCCAATGCCAGCAGGTAGACAAAGGGTTTGAGCAGCGAACCAACCTGCCGTTGCGCGTCGATGGCGCGGTTGAAGCCCGGTTCGGATACATCACGGCTGCCGACCACGGCCAGCACGTCACCGTTGTGCACGTCGGTCACAACCAGGCCGGTCTGCAGCTCCGGGCGACGCTTGTTTTCCAGTGCCTTGATGGTGTGTGCCACCGCGCCCTCGGCATAGGCCTGGGCCGACGGCGACATGCCGGTGAATACATTCAGGCCGGCGCCTTGCAGCACGCTTTCCGGGTAGTCGTTACCCAGCTGGCGGCGTACCAGGTCCACATAGGCCGGGAACCGGTTGGCGGCGGCAATACCTGCCGTCTTGGATACGCCCAGCGGCGCCTTGAGGGCACGCTGGTACTCGGCGTCGTCAATCAATTTGTTTTCGTGCAGCTTGCCCAGCACGAAGTTGCGGCGGTCCAGTGCGTTTTCAGGATTGCGCCGCGGGTCGTAGAACGACGGGCCTTTGACCAGACCGATCAACAAGGCGATCTGTTCGCTGCTCAGCGAGTTGAGGTCGCGGCCAAACCAGAACTCGGCACCGGAGGACACGCCATGGATGGCCTGCTTGCCGCGCTGGCCCAGGTAAACCTGGTTGAGGTAGGCCTCAAGGATGGTGGACTTGTCGTAGCGCGCTTCCATGATCAGCGCGTACAGCACCTCGTTGAACTTGCGGGTGATCGTCTGTTCCTTGCCGATGCCGAGCAGGCCGCTGCGGGCCAGCTGCTGGGTCAAGGTGCTGGCGCCCTGCCTGGTCTCACCACCCGTACGGATGGTCACCCACACCGCGCGCGCGATACCGCTCAGATCAATGCCGTGATGACGGGCAAAGTCCTTGTCTTCCACAGCCTGCAAGCCGGTGACCAGCAGCTCCGGAACATCGCCCACCCGCACCAGCCGGCGCTCTTCCTGCTTCTGCCCGTACAAGGTGGCGATACGTGCCGGATCCAGACGCGCGGCTTTCAGCGCCTTGCGGCTACCAGCATCGCGCAATGAGGCCACCTGACCGCCGGAAACCACCACATCAACCTTGCGCGCGGCGACATTGCCATCAACGTCGACATAGCCGCGGCTGGAAATACTGAAGCTGCCGCCCTGCACCTTATACGTGCCGGGGCTGTTGCCGGCACCGTCCTCGCGGTAGCCGGAAGCTGCCAGCTCGGTCTTGAGGGTATTGGTGTTCATCGCCGTGCCCGGGCTGAGCACCAGCGGCCGCGCATAGACGCGGGTGGGGATCTGCCAACGCAGCTCGCCAAAACGCTGGCTGACCTGACTGTTCAGGTAGAGCGTATACGGGATCATGAAACCCAGCCCCAATGCGGCTGCAGCCAATCCCCAGGTGATCAAGCGGCTCCGCCACACAGGGCTGTTGCCGTCGGTATCGTCTTCGAACTGGTCGGAATCGTGGCGTCGTGGCACAGGGATGCGAGAATGTGGTTTGCAATGAGTCTAACGCAGCCACATCCCCGGGGGCGTTGACCGTCAGTTCCCTGCTTAAGCTGGAGTTCCAAAGGAATGTCGATTTCGCTGGCCGATGCGCGCTACGCCGTCAATCGCATCATCGGCCTGATCCGCCGGGGTCTGGCCAGCCTGCGCACCCGCGGCTGGCGGGCCACGCTGCACCGGGTTGGCGTGCATACCCGCCGCCAACCGCCCGCTCAGCGCGAACCGCTGTACTTCCCCGCCAACGTCCCGTTTGCGCCGTTCCGTGTGCCCGGCAGCGAGCGCCCAACGGCCAGCATCGTCATTCCGGTCTACAACCACTGCGCGCACACGCTGGCCTGCCTGCGCGCCCTGGCCGCGCATCCGCCCGCCGCCAGCTGCGAGATCCTGGTGATAGACGACGGCAGCAGCGACAGCACCCGCGCCTGGATGCAGCAGATCGACGGGCTGCGCTATCACCTGCGCGCCCAGAACGGCGGCTTCATTGCCGCCTGCAACGATGGCCTGCGGCTCAGCCGCGGCGACTATGTGGTGCTGCTGAACAACGACACCATTCCCCAACCCGGCTGGCTGGACGCACTGCTTGAGACCTTCGCCCGTGTGCCCGACGCCGGCCTGATCGGCGCCCAGCTGCTGTATCCGGATGGTCGCCTGCAGGAATCCGGCGGCGTGGTCTTTGCCGACGGCAGCTGCTGGAGCTACGGCCGCTTTGAATCGGCCGAAGACCCCCGCTACAGCGCGCTACGCGATGCCGACTATTGTTCCGGCGCAGTGCTGGCCATACCCCGGCTGTTGTTTGAAGAACTGGGTGGACTGGACAGCCGCTATGCGCCGGCCTACTACGAAGACACCGACCTGGCCTTCAAGGTACGCGCAGCCGGGCGACGCGTGCTGGTGCAACCTGCCAGCCGCGTCGTGCACGACGAGGGCACCAGCAATGGCACCGACACCAGCACCGGGGTCAAGGCCTACCAGGTCCGCAATCAAACGGTATTCGCCAAGGTCTGGCAGGACGCACTTGCCGCGCAGCCAGCAGCAGGCAGCGTACCGTCACCTGCCCTGCTGCATCGCCGCCAGCGACAGATCCTGATCATCGATGAGTGCCTGCCACAACCCGACCGTGATTCGGCCTCGCTGCGCCAGTTCAACCTGATCCGCATGCTGCTGGCAGAAGGCGCGCATGTGGTGTTCCTGCCTACCCGCGGCGAACCCGCCAGCGCGGCCAGCCAGGCCTTGCAGGCCATGGGCGTGGAGGTCTGGCATGCGCCCTTCCTCGACCGCGTTGGCAGCTGGTTGCGTGACAACGGCAAACGCTTCGCCGTGGTCATGCTGGTCCGCTACCACGTTGCCAACGAGTGCCTGCCGTTGTTGAAACAGTTTGCCCCGCAGGCGCGTACCGTGTTCGACACCGTCGACCTGCACTACCTGCGCGAGCGCCGTGGTGCCGAGCTGGCCCGCGACCAGCGCCTGCTGCGCAGCGCCGAACGCACCCGCGCCAGCGAGCTGGCGGTGATGGCAGCCACCGATGTGACCCTGCTGGTCAGCGCGGCTGAAAAAGAGCAGCTGGCGACCGACGCACCACAGGTGCAGGTCGAACTGATCTCCAATCTGCATGAAGTCGCTGGCGCTGGCCAGGGCTGGGCACAACGGCATGATCTGGTGTTCGTCGGCGGCTTCCGCCACCCACCGAATCTGGATGCGATGACCTGGTTCATCGGCGAGGTGTTCCCGCTGATCCATGCCCAGCGTCCGGAGATCCAATTCCACTGCATCGGCGCCGATGTACCTGACAGCATCCATGCGCTGGCCGCCGGCAGCCCAGGCGTACAGGTACATGGCTATGTCCCCGATGTTGTTCCCTTCATGACCGGCATGCGCGTTGCGGTGGCACCGCTGCGCTTCGGCGCCGGGGTCAAGGGCAAGGTCAACCTGAGCATGGCCCACGGCCAACCAGTTGTGGCCACCACCTGCGGCGTGGAAGGCATGCACCTGCAGGATGGCCAGGATGTACTGGTTGCCGACGGCAGCCAGGCCTTTGCCGATGCAGTCCTGCGCCTGTATGACGACGCGGCGCTATGGCAACAGCTGTCAGGCAACGGTTTGGCCAATATTGCCGAGCACTTCTCGATGGATGCGGCGTGCCTCGCCGTGCAGCGGGTGTTTTTTTCTCCATAGCGCAGGTCGCTCGTTCAATCACACCGTATGCAAGCGTGCACGCGCAGCCGGACCATCGATGGAGCGCGGTCATGCTGCGCTGGAGCCATACCGGTAAAGCGTCAGCCGAGCGTAGCTCAGCGCTACCCTGCTCATCCCGGCGCAGCGCCCGCGACAATCAACGCAGCGCGTTGCGCACCCGCTCGCTGAAGCCGGAAATTTCCGGCGTCGCCGGATCGATCTCACGCGCCTGCAGCAGCGCCTGCTGTGCAAAGGCGGTGTCGCCGCCTCCCAAGCGTTCGCTGCCAACCGCGATCCAGCGTTGCGCCAGCCGTCGTCGCGCCGGTGCCAACGCCGGATCGGTCGGAGCAAGCGCCTGCCAGGCATCCAGGCAGGTACGCGCGGCGCGTAGCCGATTGCCGCGCAGGTTGTCGTCCAGGCAGGTGCGCGCGGCCGGCAGTATCCTTGCCGCCGCGCGTTTGACCCGCGGGTCCTGCGGCGCCAGCGCCTGTGCCGCCTTGAAGCGGTCATAGGCGCTGCTGCCGGGCGGCAACAACCATTGCTGGCGGGCCTCGGCTTCGTCGAGTTGTTTGAGCAGCACCTTCAAACGGCGCTCGCGCTCGGCGCCGGCAACCGGTGCCTCCATCGACTGCCGGGCCTGACGCGCGCGCTGCAGCACCTGTTCGGCAGGGCTCAGTTCGACGCTGTCCGGCGCCAGTTCACGCGCGTGCTGGAGCGCGCGCTCAGCCGCTTCAAACTGAAAATCCGCAGCTAGACGCAATGCTTCCTGCACCTGCGCATGGGCGACGCGCTGCAGCCCCTGGCGGGCGACCGGGTCCTCGCCTGCCGCCAGCACCTGCTGGAAAGCAGTGGCTGCGCGCTGCAGGCGGCCGCGTGCCAGATCACGCTCGCCCTGCTGCCGACGCTGTTCCAGCGCGGCATTCATGACCGCCTTGACCCCCGGCAGATTGGCATGACCAGCGTCATAGTGCTCCACCCGCTGCAGCAAGGCTGCAGCAGCGGCAAGATCACCGCGATCCGCCGCCCGCGTGGCCTGGGTCAACAGGTCGGACAGCACCTCGTCACGTCCTTCCAGCGCCTGCATCTTGTCCGGCTGCAGCGCCAGCACACGCTGGTACAGCGGCAAGGCCGCGTCGGCCGCATCATCCAGACGGCCCTGCGCCTGCGCGGCCTCGGCCTGCTGCAACAGCTGCTCGATGCCGTCATGCCCGCGCACCGCCTGCTGCAGCCTGGCCGCGAGCAGATCAATCTCGGCGGAAGGTGCCTGCAGTTGCCGCGCCAGCGCCAGGCTGGCCGCAGCCGCCTCGCGATCTCCTGCCGCCAACTGTGCGCGCGCCTGCGCAAGCGCTGCCTGCGCGGTCTGCACCAGCGCGTTGCGCACATCGCTGCGGTCCGGGTCCAGCGCGGCGGCGGCCTCAAACAGTTCACGTGCCCCGCGCCCGTCGGTGGCACTCAAGCGCCCTTCGCGCAGCGCCTGGCGGCCGTCATCGAGCAGTTGCTGGATCTTGGTTTCCGGCCACAGCCAGTCGGCCAGCGGCTGCCGGAACAACGCCAATAGCAGCGCCAAGGCGGCCACGCCGATGGCGATCGAACGCCAGGCACGCGGGCTGTTCCAGCCACGCGCCACCCACCAGCGCCCGTACAGCCGCAGCTTGTCGCCGAATGTCTCCAATCCCTGTTGGCCGCGCTGACGCCAGTTCTCCATGCGCCAAGCTTACCTATCCCAGCCTTCGCGCATCGTCTACGCCGGGCAAGGCATCGAGTTTTCCAAGCAGGGTGGACAGCTGGCCGTAGTCACTCACCTTCAAGCGCAGGCGCAATTGGATGCGTCCGCTCTCGCGCAGGTTGTCGCTGTTGATCTCCAGCACATAGGCATCCTCCTGCGCGATCAGGTTGGTGATGTCCTTCAACAGCCAGCGGCGGTCAACCGCACGCACCATCACATCCACCTCATAGCCGGTGCCGGTACGTCCCCATTCCACCGGCAATACCCGTTCCGGATGGGCGGCCGACAAGCGCGCCAGCGACGCGCAGTCCATGCGGTGCACGGTGACACCACGGGTGCGGGTGAGATAGCCGGTGATCGGCTCACCGGCCACCGGTTGGCAGCAACGCGCCAACTGCACCAGCAGGTTGCCCACGCCCTGCACGGTGAAATCGGACTTGCCGATGCTGCCGCGGCGCGCGGTTGGCCGTGGCAACGCTGGCACCGCAGGTTGCGAGGCGGCTTTTTCGGCCTCCAGCAGCGCGCGGCTGACCTGGTTGGGTCCGGTATCGCCCAGCGCAACCTGGATGTACAGATCGTCGACGCTGTCGGCGTGGAACTTGCGCGCCGCCACCATCAGGTCCGAATGCTGCAGGCCCAATCGCTTCAATTCACGGTCCAGCAGCTCACGGCCGGCCTGCACGTTGCGGGCACGGTCGAGCTTGTGGAACCAGTTGCGGACCTTCTCGCGCGAACGCCCGCTGGCCAGGAAACCATTGGACACCAGCAGCCAGTCACGCCGGGGATCAGCTTCCTTGCCGGTAAGGATCTCGACGCGGTCGCCGCTGCGCAGGCGGTAGGTCAGCGGCACGATCCGGCCATTGATCTTGGCCCCGCGGCAACGGTGCCCGACCATGGTGTGCACGTGGTAGGCGAAATCCAGCGGTGTGGCGCCCGCCGGCAGGTCCATTACCTCGCCTTTGGGGCTGAGCGCATAAACCCGGTCCTCGATCAGCTCGGCATCCAGCGCGCCGGCCAGATCATCCGCACTGCCGGGCTCCTGGGCCTGCTCCAGCAACTGCCGCATCCAGGTGATCTTGCGATCGAAGGCCTTCTCCGCGCCCTTGCCGCCCTCCTTGTACTTCCAGTGCGCGGCCACGCCCAGTTCGGCCTGCGCATGCATTTCGTGGGTGCGTATCTGCACTTCGATGGTGCGACCTTCCGGGCCGATCACCGCGGTATGCAGCGACCGATAGTCATTGGCCTTGGGGCGCGCGATGTAATCGTCGAACTCGCTGGGAATCGGCGTCCACAGCGCATGCACCACGCCGAGCGTGGCGTAGCAGGCACCAACGTCATCGACCATCACCCGCACCGCGCGCAGGTCATACAGCTGCTCGAAGGCCAGCTGCTTCTTCTGCATTTTCCGCCAGATGCTGTAGATGTGCTTGGGCCGGCCGCTGACTTCAGCGCCGATGCCCTGCTCGGCCAGGGCAGCCGACAGTTTCTTCTTCACCGCCTCGACATAGCGCTCACGGGCGATACGGGTTTCGTCCACCTCGCGGGCGATATGGCGGTAAGTGTCCGGTTCGAGGAAGCGGAATGCCAGATCCTCCAGCTCCCACTTCAACTGCCAGATACCCAACCGGTTGGCCAGCGGTGCGTGGATGTCGCGGGTCAGCTGGGCCAGCGCACGGCGCTCCTCGGCCGGTAGCTTGTCGGCCGCACGCATGCAGGCCAACTGCCGGGACAGCAGGATGGGCACCACCCGCAGGTCATGGATGATCGCCAGCAGCAGCCGGCGCAGGCCTTCGCTGTTGCGGCCGGCTTCGCGCCCGGCATGCAGCGCCCACACCTGGTCCGCAGCCTCCTGCCCGTCCAGCAGACCGGTCACCGCCGTGGTACTTGGCCCCAGCGGCAGCTCGGCCACGCGCGCGCGCAGCCCGGGCAGATCAAACAGCAGGGCGGCGACGATCACACTTTCGTCGGCGGACAGCAGCGCCAGCGAATCCAGGGTATCGGCAAGTACCGGCCAGGACAGGCGCGGCGACACATCCGTGTCCGCTTGCTGCCAGCAGGCCATCAAGGCCTGGCGCAGCGGCTCGGACAGGGCACGGGTTGAGGCGCGCTGCAGCAGCGCTTCCAGGCCGGGGGTGGGGGAACTGTTCACAGCATTCAATTACGGGCGGATGCCCCTACACTAGCGCCCACCCTCTCTGGGAACAATGTTCATGAAGCTGCCCCGCCTTGCTGTCCTGCTTGCCGCCACCGCTCTGTCGTCGTACCCATTCATCGATGCACACGCCCAGCGCGTGGTGCAGGGGGATCTGCAACAGCAGATGTCCGCCGCGGAATTCAATGCCGCCGGCTTGAACAAGCTCAGCCCCGAGGAGCTGGTCACGCTCAACAACTGGCTGCAGGGCAAGGTCGCCGAGGCTGCCAGCGTTGCCGTGGAACAGGCGCGCGAAGAAGGCCGCCAGGAAGTGATCGTCAAGAACCGCGGCTTTTTTGATTTCGGCTCCAAGGACCCCATCCAGGCAAACCTCGAAGGTGAATTCCACGGCTTCGGCAAGGGCCGTCAATACACCTTGGACAACGGTCAGATCTGGGAACAAACCGATGAAGCGCGCGTCAGCGGCGTGCGCAAGCAAAGCCCGGCGGTGCGTATCACCCCCGGCCTGATGAACGTGTGGTATCTACAGATCGATGGCCTCAACACCCGCGCCAAGGTCCGCCGTACCAAGTAACTGCCCCTTCCCTGCCCTGGCCGCACCCGCCTGGGCAGGTGTTTCCTGGTCGTTCCCACTGTGAGCCTGCCTTTGCCATGCGCGTATCCGTCCTGACCCTGCTGTTGCTGCTACTGCCCACCAGCGCCGCGGCACAGGTGTACAAATGCAAAGGCAAGTCCGGCGAAACCATGTATTCCGAGCACCCTTGCGATGCCCGCGCCGAACCGATGAAGCTGCGTGATTCACTGGTTTCAACTCCTGCGCCACTGCAACCGACAGCCAACGAAGGCCAGGCGGCGGCGCCCGTCGACAGCGGGGAGCTGGCAGAGGCGCGCGAGGCCGAGCGCAGCTGCATCAGCACAGCCACCGCGTCCATCTATGGCTCGTCCAATGATCGTGTCGGTACCCTGCAGCAGCAGATGAGCATGCTCGGCGAGCAGCTCGCTGCCGCCGAGGATGCACAACGCAGCAAGGCCTTGCGGGAACGCATGGCGACCTTTCGCCAGGCCATCAGCCGCGAACATGCCAACGCCCATACGCAGATGAACACCGCCCGTCGCGCCTGCGTCCAGCAGCACCGCCCGGGAGCCGCCACCGCCCGCTGAACGCAGCCGCGCTCAGCTGCGCAGTGCTGCCACCCGCTGCGCCAGCTTCTTGGCCGAGATACCGGAACGGAAGCCCAGCTCCTGGGCGAACAGCGATACCCGCAACTCCTCGATGTCCCAGCGCAAGGCCGCCCACTGCGGTCGCTGCGCCAGGCCCTGCACACGCGCTTCCTGCAAGGCATCAACGAAGGGTTTGAGCTCCAGCATGCGTGCCTGGTCACGCGGCGGATCGCGCTTGGCACGTTCGGCACGCAGGATCATCGCCTTGAGGTAACGCGGGAACTGCGCCAGCGCATCGGCTGGCGTCTCGCGCAGGAAGCCTGCATGCACCAGACCGGCCAGCTGCGCCTGCATGTCGTCCAGGTTGCCCCGTGCCCAGCCCATCAATGGTGACTCCAGCTGCGGCTTCAACTCACCGGTCAGGCCGAGGATGCTTTCTGCCAGCTTGAGCCGCTCCATCGCTTCGCCGAACAGGCGCTTGCCGGCGTCGGCACAGCGCTGCTGGAAGGCTTCCGGTGTGCGTATCGCTTCCAAGCCATCGGCCAGCACCGCGTTTACCGCCGCATCGACCAGATCGCCACGCAGCCGTTCCTGCGACTCGATGGACGCATACAACAGGCCCGTCTTGGGCGACACAGGCAGCTGTTTGCGTGCCTGCTTGAGCTTGTCGGCCAAGGCGATCTCCAGCAGGCGGCGGACGCCCTGCGGATGCGCAAGCGCAGCTTCACTCTTGTCGGCGAAGATGCGCAGTGCAGCGGCCTCGCCGGTATCGACCAGCGCAGGATAGGCCGGCACCCCGGCTTCACCCGGAACCTGCTCGGGAATGGCGGTGGCTGGAAACTCGCGCAGCCCCTCGGCTGCCAGGGCCGCGCCTGCACGTGCAGCAAACGCGCTACCAGCGCGCTCGCCGAAGCGGGCACGCAGTGCATCCAGGTCACGCGACATGGCGAGCAGCTTCATCCCTTCTTTTTCGCCAGCGCCAGCCGACTTGCCGCGGGTTGCACTACCGGATGCTGCTTCAAACAAACGCAGATTCATGCGCAGGTGCGGGTCCAATGCGTCCACATCAAAGTCCGTCGCAGCGACCATCGCCCCGGTCGCCTTGGACAGGAAGCGCGCCAGCTCGCCACGGATGTCGTCAGCCGACGGCTGCGCCCAGGCTTCCGCAAACGCACGGCCAAAGTCAGGCGCCGGCACATAATTGCGACGCATCGCCTTGGGCAGGCTGCGGATCAGGGCCGAGGCCTTGTCGGCGACAAAGCCGGGGGCAAGCCATGACAGTCGCGCCGGGTCCAGTGCATTGAGCAGGTGCAATGGCACATCGAGGGTGACGCCATCCTCCTCGCTGCCCGGCTCGAAGCGGTAATGCATGGCCAGGCGCGCATCGCCAAGCGGGAAATATTTCGGGTAACGATCCTGTTCACTGCCCTCGCCCGGCAACAGATCGGTCAGCGACCAGTGCAGGCTGCGGCGCTGCTCCGGTGGCAGGGCCTTGTACCAACCATCGAGCAGATTGGCCGAATGGATATGCGCTGGCACCCGATCCAGGTACCAGCGCGCCTGCCAATCCTCGTCGGCAACGATGCCGGCACGGCGCAGCTTGGCTTCCTCTTCGCGCGCCTGCTCCAGCAGCTTCATGTTGTCGGCGACAAAACCGGCGCGGGTATTGATCTCACCGGTGACCAGCGCCTGCCGCACGAAGATGTCGTGCGCCTCGCCGGGATTGATCCTGCCGTAGTGCACGGGCTTTTTCGGTGCCAGCACCAGGCCGAACAGGCTGATCTGCTCGGAGGCCAGCACCTGGCCCTGGGCACGCGACCAATGCGGATCGAAGTGCTTGCGCGCCAGCAGGTGCGGCAACTCGGCAATCACCCAATCCGGCTCGATCGAGGCATTGGTCATGCCCCAGACGCGCGCCGTATCCAACAGCGTGGCGCTGAGCACCCACGGCGGCGGCCGCTTGGCCAGGGCCGAACCCGGGAACAAATGGAAACGGCGCTGACGTGGCGCCTGGAAGTCGCCCTTGTCGGTGCGATGACCAATCTGGGTTGGCAGGCCTGCAAGAACTGCGCGATGAAGAGTCTGGTATGCCGCAATGCGTACCTTGTCCGGGATCGAGTTAAAACCGGGGTCAGAGTCGGGTTTCCCCCTGACTCCTTCCGCGGCGGACAAAACTCGAGGGAAACCCGACTC
>NZ_JASCOR010000113.1 GCF_029959445.1 Stenotrophomonas sp. PS02298
CGGTTGCGGTTGCGGTTGCGGTTGCGGTTGCGGTTGCGGTTGCTGTTGCTGTTGCTGTTGCGGTTGCGGTTGCTGTTGCTGTTGCTGTTGCTTGTGCTGTTGCTTGTGCTCTTGATCCCTTCTCCCGCTTGCGGGAGAAGGTGCCCCGGAGGGGCGGATGAGGGGAGCTTTAAAAGCTTTTAAAGCGTTGGGTCTGCTCGCTAGAAGCTTCCCCTCACCCCAACCCCTCTCCCGCAGGCGGGAGAGGGGCTTCACAGCTGCAATCGCAGGCTTCGCGGAAGGCTTCACAGCTGCAATTGCGGGCTGCGCGGCGTGTTTTACCGCTGCAATCGCCAACTCCACCGCTGTACCACCGCAACAAGCGCGGGGCGCCTTGGCGCCCCGCGTTGATCGTTGTTGCAGCAGATCAGATCGTGTCGCCGTAAAAGCTCTCGCCCTTGATCTTCTGCCACTCGCGGCTCACAAACGTCTCGTCAATCTGTGTGCGCTGCACCAGCACCCCACGCTTGTACCAATGCCAGATGCGGTTGCGCAGCTGGCCGTCGTCAGAGAGCTGGATCATTTCGTACAGCTCCAGGCCGTCCTCACCCTTGCGCTGCCAATACAGCATCAAGGTGCGGTGATGGTCGTCCTCCGGGATTTCGGTGCACCAACCGTAAATCAATTCATTGTCGAAAATGATGCGGCCGAACAGGTAGGACGTCGGGAAGTCACGTACTTCGGTCTTGCCGTCTCCCCAGCTGTAATGGTTGGTCTGGTGGTATGGCGCTTTTTCGTCGCCAGTAATGCGGCAGATCAGGCGCGATTTGTGCTCGTCAATTTTGTCGCCATTGGCATCGTAGTAACGGTACACGCCATCCCAGACGCCCTCATGGCGGGCGAGGGCGGGCATGTGCTTGGCCAGATCGGTCATGTGCTTTCCTTGGTTGTGGTCTTTGATGGGCGACGCCGTTGCGTCTTACTGGTCGCGAAGTTCATCCATGACTTCTTCCATCGGCACGTCCATAGCACCGCCTTCCACCGCCTCGGTTTCCTGCTGCACGATGCGCAGCACCCGGGCGATGTATTCCTTCATCCACAGCGTGCGCTGTGCTTCGGCCTCACGGTCCGGGCGGAACTGGTCCAGTTCCTCGCGGCTGAGCAGGCCTTTCTGTTCGATCAGCCGTTCCAGCGCGTCCAGGCGCTGATGGGTCACCGCGTTCTCCATGGCAATGGCCATGGCGATGGACAGCACGCGCTCCACGTCCGGGTCCTTGAAGAAATAGGGACGCTTGCCACGGGCGCGGCTGCCGGCCAGGGCGATCGGATCGATGCTCATGCTTTCCAGGCTCCAAACATGGTCCACAGCGCGGCACGGCCGTGGTCTTCGCCGCTCTCGCTGGCGACCGGGAAGATGTCCCGGTCCACCACGCCGCGTACCTTGGTTTCGAAATAGCGCTCGGCATCGAAGCCCGCCGCGGCCATCATCTGGCGCAGGTCGTACTCGTGCATCACGCTCCAGAACGGCTCGTTGTTGTTGTACGCATCCCAGTCGCGGATGAACTGCTCGTAGGGATCCATGCCGTGGTATTGCGGCTGTTCCAGATGCGCGGTCAGGCCGCCGCTGGCCAGCAGGCGCTGGATCTCGCGCAGTTTGCGCGGCATCGCCGTGGCCGAGCTCTCGTGCCAGAACATGGCGGTGGTGATCAGGTCGAACGAACCATCCGCATAGTCCAGCGCTTCACCATTGGCCTGGCGGAACGTGATGTTGTTGATACCGAGCGCACGGGCGCGGGCATGCGCATAGCGCAGCATCGGCGCGGCCACATCGATCGCGATGACTTCGGCGTCCGGGAAGGCCTGCGCCAGCGGCACGATGTTGTGGCCGACGGTGCAGCCGATGTCGAGGATGCGGCGCGGCTTGAACCCGGGATGGTGTTCCTGCAGCCACTGCGCCAAGGCCTGGCCGCCGCCGTCGTTGTAACGGCCAAGCATGCCGCCGGTGGTGGCGAAGATGCCGCAGTCGTAGTTGGCGGCGGCGGAGACGTCATCGGCCAGCAGCTCGGTGTGGTAGCCGCCGGGCATGCAGTGGATGTCGACCGCGCTGGAATAGCGCGGCACCTGCACCGAGGCATCCAGCTGCAGGCCGTCGTCGCTGGCGTTCAGTGCACGGGTCTTCTCGATCAGCGCATCCACCTGCTTCAGCACCAGGCCGCGACCGGCCTGCTGGCGCATTTCCATGCTGCTGCGACGCAGGGCACTCCAGGTCTGGTAAATCGCATCGCCGGCCATCGCCTTGCGGACTTCGTGGCGGGTTTGCGGGGCGCGTCCTTTCTCCTTCTCGAACGCCGGTTTTACCCGGCCTTCGTAGGCGGCTTTGACCTTGGGGCTGAGCTGGGTGGCCAGGTAGCCATTGAGGTTGGCCAGGAAGTCGAAGCGGGCGGTGTCATCCAGCGCGCTGTCAGGGAAGACCGCATGGCGGCCCACGTGCTGCCAACTGGGGGGCAGGGCTTGCTGACTCATGACGACTCCTCGGGAGGCTTCAAGTTCTAAAGTTATATCTATATGTCATGTGGGTCTGGTTGGGGTCAAGCACCTGGGTAATACCTGTGCGCTTGCTTCGTGTATCAGCCGCAACCCCTGTCGGGATGGCCTTCCCGTGGACCGACCCAACGACCCGGGTCCCGAATTTCTCAAATGTCCGGACAAAAATCCAGTGCCCATTTTCACCGCCCGGACGGGGGCTCTTCTGTTGCAAGGCAACATCCTGCGCAGTCCCCGCCATGCCCGCTGCAGCGGTGTTTTCACGCCCTCCAGCAGGGCTGCGGGGTTGGCGACAAAGGTCTTACAAATGATTGGACAAACATGCACTAATGATATAGCTATATGTCATATTTGATGGGTCCACTGGCCTGTCTTCCGTGGTCCGGAGCAGGCCAAGGCATTGGCTTCATCGCTCCATTTCAATCGGGGGTTGGACGTGATTCGAATGTCATCGGTTTTGCTGGCTGCCGCAATCGCACTTTCGCCACAGGCAAAAGCGCTGGATCTGCAGTCCGAACAGGGCAGCGTCGAGGCGATGGTCAAGCTGCGCTGCTCGCTGGACCCCAAGCAGGAAGAGATCCTGTGGTGGGCCGGCACCTTGTTCGCACAGGAGCCGGGCAAGAAGGCCGCACCGCTGATGGGCTTCGAGGGCTACAACATCTGTCGTGCCGAGAAGCAGGCAGATGGCGTGTGGCGCCTGTACACGCGTGAGCTCACGTTCTACCGCGACCTGAAGACCGGCAGGATCATCGACAGCTGGGACAACCCGCTGTCAGGCGAACGCAACGAGGTCGTGCAGGTCGCCAACGATCCGGTCAACACCGTGCTCAACGCGCCAGGCCGGCCGATGCACCTGCCATGGGTGGAAGCCGGCGACCAGGTGATGCTGACCCTCAACATTCCGTTGGCCTATCCCAATCCGCTGCAGCCGGCCGAATTCCCCGCCGAGTCCAGTGGCCCGACCTACATGGGCTCGGAACACTTCATGTTCTTCGCGCCACGCGCAGACCTGGAAAACCCGGCGCTGAAGAGCGTGCCGGTCACCTATGGCTGGACCCGCATCGGGCCGTGGCTGCCATGGATGAAGCTGGGCATGCGCCCGGGCAGCCTGTTGTACATCGCGCAGGGCAACAAGCGCGCATCGGTCAGCGAGCTGCCGGCCGATATCCAGGAACTCGTGCGTAGCCGTTACCCGGAATACGCACGCGCACCCGAAACCTGGGTGCAGCCCAACGTCACCAGCTGGAGCGCCTACAAGCAGCTCAAGCAGGGCGCGGCGGCCAAACAGCAGGACTGAAGTACGGAAACACCGGACGGAACCCTCCCCCAAGACGGCGCATCCATCCTCCCAATCCATACCGAACACACCTTGCAGTCGGAAATTCCATGAAAACCATCAAGCCAGACCTGCTGTGCTCCTCGATCGCGCTCGCGCTGCTGCTGTGCGCGGGCAGCGCCGCCGCTGCCGACAGCGATCAAGCGCCCGCGCCGCCGGCAGCCACTAGTGACGCCGTGCAGAGCCTTGACCAGATCACCGTGACCGCGCGCGGCGTGTCCGAGCCGCTGCAGCAGATGCCGCTGCCGATCACCGCCATGTCCGAGCAGACCATCGAGAAGAAGGGCCTGACCGATGTGCGTGACATCGCCAACCTGTCGCCAAGCTTCTCGTTCAAGTCCGGCTATGGCCGCGGCTTCGACCGCCCGGTGATCCGCGGCATGTCCAATATCCAGGGCGAGGCCAACGCCTCGTTCTTCATCGACGGCATCTACGTTGAAGGTGACATCTCAAGCTACGGGCTGGAGAACATCCAGCGCGTGGAAGTGATCCGTGGCCCGCAGTCGGCGGCCTTCGGTCGTCGCACCTTCTCCGGTGCGGTCAACTTCATCACCAAGCGACCGGGCAGTGCGCCAGGTGGCAAGCTCACCCTGGGCGCTGGCAACTACGGCCAGGAAAAGATGGGCCTGTTCTACTCGGGCGGGAATGAAGACGGCTCGTTCGGCTACGACCTGAGCTTGAACAAGCGTGGCAACGATGGCGTGTTCTACAACAACGCATCCGGCAGGAAGGACCTCAACGGCACCGAGACCATCAGCGGCATGGCCGCCATCGCCTGGTCGCCGACCGATTCGCTGGACATCACCGCAAGAGTGATGAAGCAGAAGAGCCGTGACCAGCACTTCGCCGCCGCGCGCCTGGGCAGCGACAACCTCAACTGCTACCTGCCCGAGTACACCGGTGGCCTGTACTTCGGCCTGTATCCGATCCTTGAATCGCGCCGTCGCGGCTACTACTGCGGTGAGCTGAAGGAACCGTCGGACTACGCGCTGAACACCAGGGAGTTCGAGACCGCAGGTTATTTCTCCGGCCGCAAGACCGACCTGCTGCGCACCAGCGTGGTGGTGGACTATCTGTTCGCCAACGGCTGGAACCTGACCTCGACCTCGGCTTACAACAAGAGCGAAACCTACGCGGCCAGCGACCAGGACTACAGCGCCATCCGTGGCTACGGTGGCGCGTTCGAGAGCTTCGCCAACAGCGGTGTAAAGAACTGGTCGCAGGACATCCGCCTGACCAGCGACCAGAGCCTGGCGGTGTCGGGCATGCTCGGCGCGTACTACTACGAGCAGAACGCACAGCCGGGCTGGGGCGGCGACCTGACCGGTTACACCATCGGTGGCAGCAAGGTGGTCACGCCGATCCCGACCAATCCCGATGACCAGACCGTCAACAAGGCGCTCTATGGCCTGATCAACTGGCACATCAACGAGCAGTGGACGACCTCGCTGGAAGGCCGTTACGCGCGCGATGAAATCAGCAAGGGCGGTACCGATGTGCGCGTGCTCGGCGCCAATACCTATCGGCAGTCGTATGCGCTGGACAAGACCTTCAGCAGCTTCACGCCGCGTTGGACGCTGAGCTACCAGGCGCGTGAGAACGTGAACCTGTACGGGCTGGTGTCCAAGGGCAACAAGCCGGGCGGGTTCAATACCGACGTCTACCGCGCCGACTTCCAGGAGGCCGATCGCGACGCGCTGATCGCGCGTGGTCTGAACACCTACAAGGAAGAAGACGCCTGGAACTACGAACTGGGCATGAAGAGCGATTGGCTGGATGGCACCCTGCGCGTCAATGCCAACCTCTACCAGATTGACTGGACCAACCAGCAGCTGACCGAAACCGGTCCGGTGACCCGCAAGAACGGCTCGCTGTTCTCCACCAGCTACACCACCAATGTCGGCGAGTCGCGCATCCGCGGCTTCGAGCTGGAAAGCCAGTGGGCGTTCGCGCAGGGTTGGTTGGCCAGCCTGGCGTACTCATTCACCGATGCCGAGATCCTGAAGTTCATCAGCCAGGACCAGGCCGATCTGTTCTCCAGCAGCAATGCACCGACACTGGCTGACCCGGCCGCAGATGCCGCTGGCGCCACCCTGCCGCGCGTGCCCAAGCACAAGGCAACGCTGGGCTTGATGTATGACGGTGCGCTGTCCAATGGCTGGGAATACACCGCCAACATGGACGTCAACTACGAAGGCAAGCGCTACATCCAGGTCGACAACCTGGCGTACATCGGCGCCTCCACCCGCACCAACTTCCGCTTCAGCATCCGCCCGACCGAGCAGTTGCAGGTCTCGGCCTACGTGACCAATGCGTTCAACGATCGCACCCTGGAAGACGCGCAGCGCACCATCAATCCGGATGCTTACGTCGCCGTGCCGGCAGTGCCGCCGTTGACCGGACTGGCGGTGACCAACCTGCGTGACTTTGGTTTGACGCCTTCGCTGCCGCGCATGTACGGCGTTGAGGTCAGCTACAAGTTCTAGATGGTGAGGTGGGCTGGGAGGGTCATTGCGCCGTCCCAGCCTGCGCTTGATTGGCATCACCGGCACACCAGCAGATCGTCGTTCCCGCCTGCGCCGGAACGACAGCCTTTCAAGCAAGAGCAACTACGAAGCAAAGCAACCCCGACCCGCAGGTAGCCGCAATGCAACGACGCGATTTCATCAAGGGAGTTTCTGGCATGGCTGCACTTTCGCTGCTGCCTGGCTTGCTGCACGCCAATACTCCCAGCAGTGACGTCATCGTCGTAGGCGCCGGCCTGGCTGGTCTGTCCGCTGCCCATGCCCTGGAAGCCGGTGGTGCCCGCGTCACCGTGCTGGAAGCCAATCCGCGCGTTGGTGGCCGCTTGCAGACCGTGGTGCGCAATGGCATCCGTTTTGAAATCGGTGGTGTCGAAGTCGGCACCGCTTACGAGCGCGTACACGCCCACGCCAAGCGCGTCGGTGTCGGCATCGTGCCGCCGTCGGCGGCCTTGCCCACGGCTGCCGGCCTGGGCCTTGCTATTGGCGATACGCTGGTGCCGGCAAAATCATGGGGCGAAAGCCCGCTCAATACCCTGCAAGGCCGCGAGCATGGCCTGTTGCCGCCGATGCTGCTGGCCACCGCGATTGCCGAGCTTGGCCTGCCGGCCGTCGACAGCTGGCGCGACCCGGCCAATCTCTCGCTGGATATTCCACTGTCACAGCTGATCGCCAGCAAGGGCTGGTCGCCGCAGGCGCTGCAGTGGATGGATATCGGCAACAGCTTTTCTTCGCTGCACTCGATCAGTGCGCTCGATGCTTTGCGCCGCGATGCGCTGCGTCGGTTCGGCTCCAAGGGTACCGGTTGGGTGCAGGGCGGCAGCCAGGCGTTGCCGGAGGCGATGGCGGCGTCGCTGTCGCAGCCGCCCTTGCTCGATGCACAGGTCACCCGGGTCGAAACCGTACGCGGCATGCTGGACGTCCACTGCGCTGATGGCCGTCGTTTCCGCGCCGCGCATCTGGTGCTGGCCCTGCCCAGCGGCCCGCTCAGCCGTATCGTCATTGATCCGGCGCCGCCGGTTGCACAGCAGCAAGTCTGGTCGGCACGTCGTTCCAACGCCGTCACTACCATCCACCTGCAGCCCACCCGCAGATTCTGGGAAGAGGACGGCCTGCCGCTGTCGCTGTGGGGCGATGGCCCGCTGCAGCGCGTGTTTGCCGTG
This sequence comes from Stenotrophomonas sp. PS02298, assembly GCF_029959445.1. Classification (GTDB taxonomy): domain Bacteria; phylum Pseudomonadota; class Gammaproteobacteria; order Xanthomonadales; family Xanthomonadaceae; genus Stenotrophomonas. The sequence continues at coordinate 7,545 of NZ_JASCOR010000113.1, forward strand.
CCCGGCGCCGACGGCCAGATCAACCGCCTTATCGTCTGGCTCAACGGCGCCATGGCCCAACAGGCCGACACGCTGAACCGCGAGGCCCGCTTTGCCTGGGTCATCAATGCGATGGAGCGTCTGCGGCCGGCGTCCAAGGGCGCGCTGCTGCCGCTGGAGACCCGCAGCTGGGGCAATGATCCCTTGTCCGACGGCGCGTTCTCCGAGATAGCCCCCGGCTATTTCGCGCAGACCCTGCGCTGGGCCAACACCCCGTTCGGGCGCATCCACTTCGCCGGCGAGCAGACCGAACTACAGGTTCCGGGCATGGAAGCGGCCGTTACATCGGGCGAGCGTGCAGCTGCAGCAATTCTTTCCGCCTGATTGAACTACCTTATCCCCTACCTTCCGGGCGCGGATGCGCCTTCCAGAGACAGTAATGAGCCTGAAGACACTGAACCCCTACGATTTGTTCGACGTGCGTTCGCTGCTGAGCGAGGAAGAACGCGCTGTACAGGATTCCGTTGCCCGTTTCACCGATGAGCGCGTGCTACCCATCATAGGCGACTGCTTCGACCAGGGTCGGTTCCCGACCGAGCTGATCGGCGAAATCGCCGACATGGGTCTGCTTGGCAGCTCGCTGCCGGAACAGTACGGCGGCGCCGGCTTGAACAGCGTCAGCTACGGCCTGATCTGCCAGGAACTGGAGCGCGGTGATTCCGGCATCCGCAGCTTCGTCTCGGTGCAGAGCTCGCTGTGCATGTACCCCATCTACGCCTACGGTTCGGAAGAGCAGCGCATGCGCTGGCTGCCGGACATGTCGCGCGGCAAGGTGATCGGCTGCTTCGGCCTTACCGAAGCCCATGGCGGCTCCGATCCGGCCAGCATGAAGACCCGCGCAGTGAAGGACGGCGGCGACTGGGTGATCAATGGTTCCAAGATGTGGATCACCAATGGCTCGGTGGCCGACATCGCCATCGTCTGGGCCAATACCGACGAAGGCGTGCAGGGCTTCGTCATCGAGAAGGGCACGCCGGGCTTCACTGCCCAGGAGATCAAGCACAAGATGAGCCTGCGCGCCTCGGTGACCGGTGCGTTGTTCTTCGACAACGTGCGTGTGCCCGACGCCAACCGCCTGCCCAACGTGAAGGGTCTCAAGGGCCCGCTGGGCTGCCTCACCCAGGCCCGCTACGGCATCACCTGGGGCCCGTTGGGCGCGGCCATCGCCTGCCTGGACGAAGTGCTGGCCTATACCAAGGAGCGCATCCTGTTCGGCCGCCCGGTGGCCGCCACCCAGAGCGCGCAGATCAAGATGGCCGACATGGCCCGCCGCATCACCGCCGGTCAGTTGCTGGTGCTGCAACTCGGTCGCCTGAAGGACGCCGGGCAGATGCAGCCGCAGCAGGTGTCGCTGGCCAAGTGGAACAACTGCCGCCTGGCCATCGACATCGCCCGTGAATGCCGTGATCTGCTCGGCGGCGCAGGCATCACCACCGAGCACGGTGCGATCCGTCATGCGCTCAACCTGGAATCGGTGATCACGTACGAAGGCACCGAGACCGTGCACCAGCTGGTGATCGGCCGCGAGCTGACCGGCATCAACGCGTTCTGATGATGGACGGCCTGCACACCACAATGCAGGCCGTTTGCCTGCGAAACATCCCGCAGGGCCTGCCGCAGCTGCAGGACTTCGAAGCGCAGCAGCTGCCGTTGCCGAATCCCGGTGACGGCCAGCTGTTGGTACAGGTGCAATGGTTGTCGCTGGACCCGTTCCTGCGAGCGCAACTCGGTGGCCGCTACGCGGTGCCGTGCCCGCCGCTGGGCAGCATCGTGCCGGGCTACGGCATCGGTACGGTGGTGGCCGACCGCAGCGGTCGTTTTGCGCCGGGCGACGTGGTTGCCGGCATGACCGGTTGGGCCGAATACGCCGCCATGGATGCCAACGCTACGTCGGTGGTTGATTCGAGCTTGGCGCCAGCAAGCACCGCCCTCGGTGTGCTTGGTGTACCCGGTCTCACCGCGTGGGCGGGTGTACGGAAGATCCTGCAGCCAAAAGCTGGCCAGACCATCCTGGTATCCACTGCTGCTGGCGCGGTTGGCAGTGTGGTTGGACAGCTCTGCAAGGCCGCGGGTTGCCGCGTGGTGGGTATCGCCGGCAGCGCGCAGAAGTGCGCCATCGTCACCGATGATTTTGGCTTCGACGCCTGCGTCAGCTACCGCGACCCGGATTTCATCAATGCGCTGCGTGCTGCGTGCCCGGACCGTATCGACGGCTACTTCGACAATGTCGGCGGTGCGGTGCTGGAAGCGGCGTTGTCGTTGCTGCGGCTGCATGCGCGCGTGGTGCTGTGTGGGCTCAGTGATCAGTACAACCGCGCGGAGCGCCCGGCCGGACCCAATCTCGGCCCGGTGATTGGTGCGCGCGCACGCCTTGAAGGCCTGGTGGTCTACGACCATCTGGCCGATTTTGCGCAATGCCGCAGCGAACTGGCGCAGATGATCGCCGCAGGCACGCTGCGCTACCGCGAACATATCCACGACGGGCTGGCCTCCGCGCCGGCCGGTTTCATCGGCCTGCTCAATGGCGAGAACCTGGGCAAGGCACTGGTACGGCTCTAAGGAACAGGCATGACCCAGATCCAGCGCCGCTTCGCTTCCGTCAACGGACGGCAGGTGCACTACCGTATTGCCGGCAGCGGCCCGGCGCTGTTGCTGATCCACCAATCGCCGCAGAACTCGCGGATGTGGGCAGCCATGCAGCAGCGCTACGCCGATCGCTATACGGTGATTGCGCCGGACACGCCCGGCTTCGGCTACTCCGATGCCTTGCCCGGCAATCCAATGACGATTGCCGAGTTCGGCGCGGCCACGCTGGCTTTCGTCGACGCCATCGGCCTGCAGCGCTTCGCGGTGTTCGGCATGCATACCGGCGGCTTGATCGCCACCTGGTTGGCTTGGGCGAACCCGCAGCGCGTGGCTGCATTGATCGTTGATGGCTATGCGGCTTTCACCGCGCAGGAAAGCGCACGGTATGGCGACGCCTACCTGCCGCCGTTCGTGCCGCAGTGGGACGGCTCGCACCTGCGCTGGCTGTGGTCGCGCATGCGCGAGCAGAAGTATTACTTCCCGTGGTACGACGGCCGCGCCGACGCGGCGATGATGATTCCGCCACAGACCACCGAAAGCACCCGCGAAACGGTGATGGATGTGCTGGATGTAGGCGACACCTACCGCGCCGGTTATGCGGCGGCGTTCCGCCACAACGATCACTTCTGGCTGCAGCAGCTGCAGATGCCGTCGTGGCTGGTCTACCGCCACGGCGATCCGCTGTTGGCGCACCGACCGCGCCTGCACGGCCTGCCTGACAACGTCACCGTGGTTGAAGAGCCCGCGGGCATTCCGGCGATGCTCGACAGCATGGATGCGTGGTTGGCGCAGACCTTGGCGGCCGAGCCGGCCTTTGTTGCCGGCAGCGCGGGTGCGGCGGCGGACGACCGTTGGCAGCGACGCATCATCGCCACCGCTGGCGGTGACATGGCGGTCTGGGAGCGGGCAGGGCAGGGCCGGCTGCGGCTGTGCCTGCATGCGCCCGGCACCCGGCCACTATCGCCACGGCAGCTTGATGCCGATGACAGCGCGTGCCTGCTGCCGGATCTTCCCGGCCACGGTGCCTCCTGCGAAAGCGATGCCGGGCTGGATGCTGCCAGCGTGGTCGCTGCCTTGTTGGACGCAGTGCGCGACAGCGCCGAGCTGCCGTTGCTGATCGAAGCGCATGGCGCTGCTGCTGGCTACGTTCCTGCACTGGTGGATGCGCTGGGCGCGCGTGTCAGCGAAGTCGTGCTGCACTCGCCTTGGCTGCTCGATGCCGAGGAGCAGGCGCTGCTGTTGCAGGGCTTGCCTGGCACCGTCATCGACCGCGCCGGTGGCTATCTCTGCGATGCCTGGCAATGGGAGCGCGAGCGCCATCTGCTGTGGCCCTGGCTGCCTCCCGGCGCCGCTGCCCGCCGCCGCGTGGATGCGCCAGCGCCTGCACTGGTGCACGCCAATGTTGTTGAACTGCTGCGCCTGGGCAATCGCCTGCACGGCCTGCTGCGCGATGTCACCGCACCGGATCTGGCAGCACGCCTGCGCGCCTTGCCGGTGCCGCTGCGGGTGATCACCGATAGCGAATCCGATTACCAGGGGCGCGCCGCCGCCCTGTCCGCCTGAACCGAAGGACCCCCATGAGCAACGACACCGCCACCGCCGTCATCGCCACGCTGCAGTCGAGCTGGGGCGGCAGCATCGTCACCGATGCCAGCGAGCTTGAGTATTTCGCCACCGATGTCTATTCACAGGGCAGGCCGCTGCTGGCGGTGTTGCGCCCGAACGATGCGCAACAGCTGGCCACTGCGGTCAAGCAACTCACCGAGGCCGGTGTTGCGGTGATCGCACGCGGTGGCGGCATGAGCTACACCAGCGGCTATATCGCCGCGCAGAGCCCAAGCGTGCTGGTGGATACCAGTTCGCTGGACAACATCGTCGAGATCAACCTGGAAGACGCCTACGTCGTGGTCGAAGCCGGCGTCACCTGGCGTGCGCTGAAGGATGCGTTGGACGCCAAGGGCGTGCGCACCCCGTACTTCGGACCGATGTCCGGTTCACACGCCACGGTCGGCGGCGGCATGTCGCAGGGCGCGATCTTCCACGGCACCGCGCGCTATGGCTGTTCGGCTGATGTGGTGCTGGGCCTGCAGGTAGTCACCGCCAACGGCGACATCCTCACCACGGGTTCGGCCGCGGCTGCCAACACCACACCGTTCTTCCGCTGGTACGGCCCGGACCTGACCGGCCTGTTCCTGGGAGACTGCGGCCTGCTCGGCATCAAGACCCGGATTGTGTTGAAGCTGATCCCCAAGCACGCGTATATCGACTACCTGTCCTGGCAGTTCCCGACCGCCGATGGCCTGTTTGCCGCGCTTGGCGTGCTCGCACGGCATGGGCTCGCCAGCGAAACGGCGGCCTTCGATCCGGCCCTGACCCGCGTGCGCATGCGCCGCGCCGGGCTATCCAGCGACGTCAAGGCGCTGGGCAATGTGATCAGGAAGGGCGGCCTGATCTCCGGCTTGAAGCTGGCGGTCAAGGGCCGCGATATCGTCGACCAGGAGCAGTTCTCGCTGCATATCACCCTGGAGGGCGACAGCGCTGCCGAGGTGGCCGATCGCGTCACTCGCGCGAGCAAGCTGGTGGGTGAGTTTGGTGAAAGCATTGAACCCTCCATTCCCAAGATGATGGCCGCAAATCCGTTTGCCGCGTGGAACTCGATGCTCGGCCCGCAGGGCGAGCGCTGGGCGCCGGTGCATGCGCTGGTGCCGCATTCCAAGGCCACCAGCATGTTCAATGCACTCCAGGAACTGTTCGCGCGCGAGCAGGAAACGATGGACAGGCACGGCATGTTCATTGGCACCTTGCTGTCCAGCGTGGGCGCGCAGACGGTGGTGATCGAGCCCTGCATCTATTGGCCGGACAGCCACAACGCCTTCCACCAGCGCACCGTCGATGCCGATCACCGCGAGCGCATCGGTTGCCCGGGTGAACACCTGGAAGCACGCGCCGCGGCTGATGTGCTCAAGCGCCAGATCGCCGACACCATGCGCGCACATGGCGCGGCCAACCTGCAGCTGGGCAAGTTCTATGACTATCGCGCCGGCCGCGACCCGGCCGCGCTGGCGGTGCTGGACGCGGTCAAGGCCCAGCTCGATCCCAAGGGCCTGATGAACCCCGGCGTGCTGAGCCGCTGAGGCTGTGCGCTAGCCCCTCTCCCTCCGGGAGAGGGGTTGGGGAGAGGGTAGGCGCAGCCTGCTGCCAGCTGCGATCACCGACCAACGGCCAGGCCCAACGCCTGGCCGTCCGCGTTTGTGCCATGGGAACTGTCCAGCCTGAACCCCCGGTGCTGCCATCGCTGGCCGGTTTCCGTACCATCGGCAACAATATGCCGGTCTGATCCCACCCGGACGGCCCACGTTCGATGCAGATCGAGCCGCCACCCGCAGCCACCGAGACACTGTGAAAACACCCCAACAATTGCAGGTACTGATAGACGACGGCGTCATCGACGAGGTCCTGCGCCCGCTCAAGAGCGGCAAGGAAGCAGCGGTTTACGTGGTTCGCAGCGGCGACGAGATCCGCTGTGCCAAGGTCTACAAGGACATGGCGCAGCGCAGCTTCCAGCAGCGCGTGCAGTACCAGGAAGGCCGCAAGGTACGCGGCAGCCGTGAGGCCCGCGCCATCGGCAAGGCCAGCAACTACGGCCGCAAGCAGGCCGAAGCGGCCTGGAAGAACACCGAGGTCGACGCGCTGTACCAGCTGCGCGACGCCGGCGTGCGCGTGCCGGAACCATTCGGCTATTTCCACGGCGTGCTGGTGATGGAGCTGGTGACCGACGCCGAGGGCTTCAGCGCCGCGCGTCTGGGCGAGGTGGAGCTCAGCGCCGAGCAGGCGCGCGAGTTCCACACCGTGCTGGTCCAGCAGGTCAAGCTGATGCTGTGCTGTGGCCTGATCCACGGCGATCTGTCGCCGTACAACGTGCTGGTCGGGCCGGATGGCCCGGTGGTGATCGATTTCCCGCAGGTGGTCAGCGCCGGCGGCAACAACGCCGCCCGCACCATGCTGCTGCGTGACGTCAACAACCTCACCGCCAACCTCGGCCGCTGGGCACCGGAGCTGCTGGAGACCTGGTACGGCGAGGAAATGTGGGAGTTGTTCCAGGCCGGGGATCTGCTACCCGATACCGTCCTGACCGGCGAGTTCACCCCGGACGAGCGCGCGGTGGACCTGGACAGCGTGCGTCACGCCATCAACGACGCTCGCGAAGAAGCGCTGATCCGCCAGCAAGGCCGCGAAGCCGCCGCCGAAGAAGACTACTGAGGGTAGTGCCGAGCCATGCTCGGCTGGGGCTTCACGAATGTAGTGCCGAGCCATGCTCGGCAGAGGCTTTCCCAGCCATCCATCAGCTGTGTAGGAGCGGCGTAAGCCGCGAAGCCAGCAACGCTCGAAAGACCGCAAAAGCCAACCCCTCCCCAACCCTCTCCTTTGCTGCGCAAAAGGGAGGGAGCAGCAACGGTAGTGCCGAGCCATGCTCGGCTGAGGCTTTCCCAGCCATCCATCAGCTGTGTAGGAGCGGCTTAAGCCGCGAAGCCAGCAACGCTCGAAAGACCGCAAAAGCCAACCCCTCCCCAGCCCTCCCCTTTGCTGCGCAAAAGGGAGGGAGCAGCGGTAGTGCCGAGCCATGCTCGGCAGAGGCTTTCCAAACCATCCGCCAGCTCTGTGGGAGCGGCGTAAGCCGCGAAGCCAGCAACGCTCGAAAGACCGCAAAAGCCAACCCCTCCCCAGCCCTCCCCTTTGCTGCGCAAAAGGGAGGGAGCAGCAGCGGTAGTGCCGAGCCATGCTCGGCAGAGGCTTTCCCAGCCGTCCATCAGCTCTGTAGGAGCGGCGTAAGCCGCGAAGCCAGCAACGCTCGAAAGGCCGCAAAAGCCAACCCCTCCCCAACCCTCTCTATTGCTGCGCAAAAGGGAGGGAGCAGCAACGGTAGTGCCGAGCCATGCTCGGCTGAGGCTTTCCCAGCCATCCATCAGCTGTGTAGGAGCGGCTTAAGCCGCGAAGCCAGCAACGATCGAAAGACCGCAAAAGCCAACCCCTCCCCAGCCCTCCCCTTTGCTGCGCAAAAGGGAGGGAGCAACGCGGTAGTGCCGAGCCATGCTCGGCAGAAGCTTTACCGGCAAGGCATCTGCCGGGCATGGCTCGGCAC
>NZ_JASCOR010000114.1 GCF_029959445.1 Stenotrophomonas sp. PS02298
CGCGGGAGAGGGGCTAGTCCACCAGCAGCCGACGCATTGCTAGCCCCTCTCCCGCGTGCGGGAGAGGGGTTGGGGTGAGGGTGCTTTTGCCTTGTCGCTTTTACAGCGCGAGTGGCTGCAATTGTTCACCGCTGCAATCAAAGCGTGCGGCTGATGGTGAAGCTGCCGAACACCGGCGTCTCTTTCTGCCCGTCGAATTCGCGGGTGCGGTGGTAGCGGGCCAGGGCGAATTTCCACTTGCCGCGCATCACCGCCACGCCATAGCCGATGTCGCCGACAAACGGGCGTTTGTCCACGCTGTGGCTACTGCGGAAGGTGTTGCCATCCAGGGTGATGTCGCGCAGTACCCAACGCGCGTCGCTGGTGACGAACAGATGGCTGGACCAGCCTTCGGCGCGGCCGCGACGGGTGGGGGCGGTGTTCTCGCCGGCGGGGCGCATCGGTGAGCTGCCGAAGTCGTCAGGCAGCTTCCAGCCGAAACGTACTTCGCCACCAACATTGGCATACGTAGCCAGGTTGCCGATGGCGCCACCCCAATGGCTGATCGCGTCCCAGCCCCAACCGCTCGCGTTACCTTCGGCAGGCCAGCGTTGCATACGCTCATGCAAGAGTTTGAACACCGGTTCGTCATGCAGCTGGTTGTCCCAGCCCATGAACTTCTCATCGCCAAGAACGCTGTGCACGGCGTCCTGTACCTGCTTTCCCTGCGCGGACGGGCCAACCATTCCCAGCGCCAACTGGGTGGTGCGCAGGTGGTTGCCGTTGCGTGCGTTGTAGCCGAAGTTGACCATCAACACCGCTGCATACGGGCGGTCATCTTCGATCAGGTCGCTACGGGTGTTGTCGGTCGGTGTGTACAGGCCCTGGCCGAAACTGAAAATCATGTTCTGCTGCTGGAATTCACCAGGATGCAGGCGTTCCAGGTGACGATTCATCCAGCGCGCAAGGCGCGGCAGGCAGGGGTCGTCGGTGTAGTCCTGCAGGTTGGGCGACACCAGCGTGAACATCGCGCCATTGGTGTATCCCTGATCCTGCTGTGCACCACCGAGCACGTCATTGTCGACGCGGAAATTGATCGCAGGCGGGTGGTCGCTCAAGGCGCTTTGTGCGCATTGTTGCGCTGCCCAGGCGGGGGTGATTGCAAGGCTGCCTGCCATCAGCAACAGCAGTCGGGTGCCTCTTTTCATGTACGGACTCCTCGCCGGCAGAGTGACATGCAGCTTAGTGATCCGTTACAGGTCGGCATATCGCTATCGAGCGGACAGATTGTTGTGGGTGTGACGATGGATTTCCGCGCGTGGGTGCGCGCACCAGACGAGGTGGGTGGTCTTGGCTGGAGGGCGTTTCGTATGCACGCGCGCGGCGCGGTTCAACTGCGCTCGTCATTGTCGCCGCTTTCCTGGCCTGGCTTTCGTCGGTCTGGCGGGATGGAGGTTTTCCCTGGTGAGACAGTCCTCATGTGGGTGACGCGTTGTTGGCGCGCATTCGCTTTGGTGCGCAGTTGGCGTGCACAGGCAGACGGCAGCGTGGCTGTCGTTCATGCATCCAGCCCTGTCTTCAGTCGATACCTGGTGCCGCTTCTGGAGTTGGAGCGTGCGCTTCGGTTCAGCTGGCTGCATGTGGTCGGGGCTGAATGGGGATATGCCCGCGATCTCCGCGCTGGATGGGGTTCTGGGTGATGCGGCGCTGCGATGGCATCTGCAACGAAAGCGATGGCGAGCTTGAGGTGACCGATGTCGTCTGACCGCCATTTTTTCGGAGAGACTGGGTGATACCGGCGCAGCTTCAGTCCATGTAAAGGGAGCTGCCTCACAAAAACGTCATGCACGCTGACACCGGTCTGGGTTAGGATTCCGGCGGACTGGACCTTGCTCGTCTGCCAGGTAACATCAGGGACAGCGTCTTACCGCAGGGTCTCAAAGCCAAAGGAACGCACCTCGTAAGGTGCAGGTTAATGGGGAAGTATCAGATGCGTAACGTTTTTTCGCCGCTCGCTGCAGCGGTTTTCACTCTGGGTATCGCCGCCGCTGTCAGCAGCCAGCCGGCCGAGGCAGCATTCAAGAACAAGGGCACGCAGGCGCAGGAACAGCGCCAACAGGCTGCCGCACAGATTCCAACCTGCCAGCGTCCGATCGGCACCTTGTCGGTGATCGAGCCGGAAGACTCCACCCATTGGTGGACCGGTCAGCAGCTGCCGGCACCGTCGCGGTTGATCAAGGCCTTTGTCAGCCGCTCGCGCTGTTTCACCCTGGTGGATCGCGGTGCGGGTATGGCCGCTGGTCAGTTCGAGCGTGAACTGGCAGCCAGTGGCGACCTGCGTGGTCGTTCCAACGTCGGCAAGGGCCAGATCAAGGCTGCTGACTACGTGATGATCCCGGACCTGATCTCGCAGAACAGCAACGCCGGTGGCGGTGGTATCGGTGGCCTGATCGGTGGTCGCGCAGGTGCGGTCGTGGGTGGTTTGAACTTCACCAGCAAGACTGCCGACGTGGTGCTGACCGTGACCGACGTGCGTTCGTCGGAGCAGGTTGCCATCTCCGAAGGTTCGGCGCGCAAGAGTGACATGGGCTTTGGTGCCAGCGGCGGCCTGTTCGGCGGCAGCGGCCTGGGCGCTGCGGGCGTTGGCGGTTATGCCAACACCGAAATCGGCCAGGTGATCACCATGGCCTACCTGCAGGCCTATACCGACATCATCGCCCAGCTGGGTGGTTTGCCGGATAACGCCTCTGCCGCCAACGCGCAGCAGGCGGTGACGGTGACCCGTGCCGGTCGCCTGCTGGCCAATGCCCGCGGTACCGGCGCGCCGGTACGCACCCTGGAGGCCGGGATGATGCTGTACCCGACCGGCACCAAGGAAGGCGTGATGTGGGAAGTCGAGGATGAGCTGGGCAACCGCGGCTGGGTGTCGTCCACCCTGTTGCAGCTGTCCAAGTAAGCCCGGGTTTACCCCGCAGAAAGGCCGCGCAAGCGGCCTTTCTGGTTTCCGGGCGGGGCTGTAGTGCCGATCCATGCTCGGCAGGGGCTTGCCCTGCGGCCAATGTGGGAGCGGCGTCAGCCGCGAAGCTGGCCATCTGCATCAATGGCAATGCCCGCAACCTGAACATCCATGAGTTTCGCGGCTGACGCCGCTCCTGCTGCGAGCGTTGCCGGTAAGGCCTCTGCCGAGCATGGCTCGGCACTACGGACAGGTGTGTTGGGAACGGCCCCTGCCGAGCATGGCTCGGCACTACCCGGCGCCCGTGGAAGGCTGTGGATCGGCTGTGGCCTTGGGTTTGTAGGCGTTCGCCCCGATAATGGCGGCATGGAAATCAAGTCCGACAACCCTGAACACGGCTTCCAGTTCCCCGGTACCTTTGAGCTCAGCGCCATGGGCGCAGCCAATATCGGCCTGGAAGCTGAACTGCCCAAGTTGCTGCAAAGCGCCGGTATCGAGGTACTGGAAGAGCGCATCAGCTGGAAACAGTCCTCCAACGGCAAGTACGTCTCGGTGCGCATCGCCTTCAAGGCGGAGAGCCGCGAACAGTACGATGCTGCCCACACGGCGATGCGTGAGCATCCGGAAGTGAAGTGGACGCTGTAACCGCCTGTGCGGCAGAAACGCAGCGCAAGGCGCTGCGGCCAGCGTTGCTGCGGGATCTGGGCCGGCAAGGCTATGAGCCTGTCTGGCACGCCATGCAGCAGTTCACCGACAGCCGTGGCGACGCCACTGCCGATGAGTTGTGGGTGGTCGAGCATGACCCGGTATTCACCCTGGGCCAGGCTGGCAAGCCCGAGCACGTGCTGGCAGCCGGCGATATCCCGGTATTGCACGTGGACCGCGGCGGTCAGGTGACCTATCACGGCCCGGGCCAGATCGTGGTCTATCCGCTGTTGGACCTGCGCCGGCTCGGCATCGGTGTGCGTGATTACGTGTGCCGGATCGAGCAGGCCATCATCGACACCCTGGACGAATGGAACATCGGTGCGGAACGCATGGATGGCGCGCCCGGTGTCTACGTGGGCGGCGCCAAGATCGCCGCGCTCGGCATCCGCGTGCGCCGCGGCTGCAGTTTCCACGGGCTGGCGTTCAATGTGTCGCTGGACCTGGAACCCTTCCACCGCATCAACCCCTGCGGCTACGCCGGGATGCAGGTGACCTCGGTGCTAGACTTGGGCGGTCCTTCTGGTATCGAAGCGGTCAAGTCGGTGCTGCTGTCCCATCTGGCCCAGCAGTTCGGCCTGGCCTTGCAGCCGACGCCCGAACTGCCCGATCTGACTACGCGGCTCTGAGACCGCTGATAACGCCATGACTGAAACCACCACGCGCTCCATCCCCCTGCAGGTCGTGCAGGGCGACATTCCGTCCGCGCCGTTGCAGGCTGGTGTCAAACAGCTTGGCGGCGACAAGATCAACCGTTCGCCGGTGCAGTTCGCCGACGCGCCGGTGCTGCGCAAGCCTTCCTGGATCCGCGTGCGCATTCCTTCGGGCAATGCCGTGGCCAACCTCAAGGCCAAGCTGCGCGAGAACCGCCTGGTGACGGTGTGCGAGGAAGCCAGCTGCCCGAACATCCACGAATGCTTCGGCCATGGCACCGCCACCTTCATGATCCTGGGTGAAGTCTGTACCCGTCGCTGCTCGTTCTGCGACGTGGCCCACGGCCGGCCCAAGCCGCCGGACGCCAACGAACCGGCCAGCCTTGGCCAGACCGTGGCCGACATGGGCCTGAAGTACGTGGTGGTGACCAGCGTTGACCGCGACGACCTGCGCGACGGCGGTGCCCAGCACTTCGTCGATTGCATCAGCGCCATCCGCGCCAAGTCGCCCAAGACCCGCATCGAGGTGCTGACGCCGGACTTCCGCGGCAAGGGCCGCATGGAGCGTGCGCTGGAGATCCTGGCGCAGAACCCGCCGGACGTGTTCAACCACAACATCGAAACCGTGCCGGACCTGTACCGCAACGTGCGCCCGGGCGCGGACTACCAGTGGTCGCTGACCCTGTTGAAGAACTTCAAGGCACAGCACCCGAACGTGCCGACCAAGTCCGGCATCATGCTCGGCCTGGGTGAAACCTTCGAACAGGTGCAGGCCACCCTGCGTGACCTGCGTGCGCACGACGTGGAGATGGTGACCATCGGCCAGTACCTGCAGCCGACCGCCCACCACCACCCGGTGCTGCGTTACTGGACGCCGGAGGAATACAAGGCGTTCGAGGATTACGGCTACGAACTGGGCTTCACCCACGTTGCCTCCGGCCCGATGGTGCGTTCGTCCTACCACGCCGACCAGCAGGCGGCCGGCGCCGGCGTCGCTGTCTGAACCAGACCCCAGCATCCCGCTGCGGCCCACTGCCGCAGCCGGGATCGCGTCAGTTCGAGTGGTGCCACGGCAGCGATTCACAAACTGCTACGGGGCGGCAGCTACTCTGGAGCCAAGCAAGGTGACAAGTGCCGAAACTTTCGGCACTGTCGGCGTGTCGAACTTGCCCGCAGTCTCCCCACAACATTCGGTGCCACGAGTATTTTGATGAACTACCGAGTTCCCGTTTTCCTGCTGGCCCTCGCGCTGACCGCTCCCGCCGCCTTGCTGGCGCGCGCCGATACGGCCTTGCCCTCGGCAGCGACCATCGACCAGGCCACCACCTCCAAGCTGGTCTACGGCTTGTTGTCGGACAGCCGTTACGCCTACCGCCCGCGCCAGCTCGACGCGGCGACTTCACAGGACGTGTTCAAGCGTTACCTGGAGTCGTTGGACAGCGGCAAGCAGTTCTTCACCAAGGAGGACGTGGATCGCTTCGCGCCGTTGGCGGCTCGGACTGGTGATGCCATCCGTTCCGGCGAGCTGGATCCGGCCTACCAGGTGTTCGCGGTGTACCGCCAGCGGGTGGGCGAGCGCGTGGCCTATGCCCGCCGTCTGCTGCGCCAGGAGCCTGATTTCACCGTTGAAGAGCGCTTCAACTACGACCGCAAGGACGTGCCGTGGGCAACCAACGCCGAGTTGGACGAGCTGTGGCGCAAGTCGGTCAAGAACGACTGGCTGCGGCTGAAGCTGGCCGGCAAGCCGGCCGCTGACATCCGCAAGACCCTGGACAAGCGTTACGACACCCTGCTCAAGACCATCAACGAGCTCAAGGGCGATGATGTGTTCTCGTTCTACATGAACGCTTACACCAGCGCCGTCGACCCGCATACCGATTACTTCACCCCGCGCACGGCCGAGAACTTCAACCAGGCCATGTCGCTGTCGTTGGAGGGCATTGGTGCCCAGCTGCAGCGCCAGGACGACATGGTGGTGATCCGCGAAGTTGTGCCGGGTGGCCCGGTGGCGATGGACGGCACGCTCAAGGCCGGTGACCGCATCGTCGGCGTTGGCCAGGGCCGTTCCGGCCCGGTCGAGGACGTGATCGGCTGGCGCATCGACGACGTGGTCGGCAAGATCCGTGGCGCCAAGGACACCCAGGTACGTCTGGAATACATCCCGGCCGCCGAAGGCGTGGACGGCAAGCACCGCATGTTGACCCTGACCCGGCAGAAGATCCGCCTGTCCGAGCAGGCCGCCAAGGGCGAGACCATGACCATCCCGGGCGTTGGTGGCGAGCGGGAACGCCGCATCGGTGTGGTCAAGCTGCCGACTTTCTACCAGGACTTCGAAGGCCGTCGCCGCAATGCCGCCGACTATGCCTCCGCTACCCGCGACGTGGCCAAGCTGCTGGCCGGTTTCAAGGCCGACAAGCTCGATGGCGTGGTGCTGGACCTGCGCAACAATGGCGGTGGTTCGCTGGACGAAGCCATCGAGTTGACCGGTCTGTTCATCGAGCAGGGCCCGGTGGTGCAGGTGCGTGAATCCGGCGGTCGCGTCACCGTCAACAGCGACCGCAACCCGGCCGTGGCCTGGGACGGCCCGCTGGCGGTGTTGATCAACCGTGGCTCGGCCTCAGCCTCGGAGATTTTCGCTGGCGCCATCCAGGACTACGGTCGTGGCCTGGTGATCGGTGAAACCACCTTCGGCAAGGGCACCGTGCAGAATGTCGTCCCGCTGGACCGTTGGCCGGCCAGCGAGAAGGAACGCTTTGGCCAGGTCAAGCTGACCATCGCCCAGTTCTTCCGCGTCAGCGGCTCCAGCACCCAGCACAAGGGCGTGGTGCCGGACCTGGCCTTCCCGGCCAGCGTCGATGCCAGCGAGTTTGGTGAAAGCACCTACGACAATGCCTTGCCGTGGACCCGCATCGCCGCCGTGCCGCATACCCAGTACGGCAACTTCGCACCGATCGTGCCGCGCCTGGAAACCCTCCACGCAACGCGCATCCGCGCCGACCGTGAGTTCCAGTGGTGGGAAGAAGACGTGCAGCAGTTCCGCACCGAGGCCGCCAAGAAGTACGTATCGCTCAACGAAGCCGAACGCCGTGCCGAGCGTGACAAGCAGGAAGCACAGCGCAAGCAGCGCCAGCAGATCCGCAAGGAACTGGGCCTGCCGCTGGACCCGCTGGCCGAGGACAGCAACGACGATGGCCTGACCGGCAACGAGCGTGACATCGTCAAGGATGCCGCCCGTGAGAAGGCTGCCGAGAAGCGCCCGGACCCGCTGTTGAGGGAGTCGGCCTCGATCCTCGCCGATGCCTTGAACGTGCTGGAAAAGGACCGCCCGCTGTCGGCGCAGGTGCTGCCGCAGTCGACCGGCCCGGGCCGCTGGGCCGACTGACACCGCGCTGCGCACAGCCGAGCTGAGCGCAGCGACAACAGGTTCTGCAAGCTTTAAACGCCGTCAACGTAGCCCTACGTTGGCGGCGTTATGCTGTCGGTCTTCGCTGACTGTGGAGTTGCACATGCGCCGACATCTGCTGCCTGCGCTGGCCGTTGTGAGCCTGTTGCTCACCGCTTGCGGCGGCAAGGCCGTCAACAGCACCTTGCTGCGCGAATCCTTCGATTCCGGCGATACCTATACGCGCAGCATCGATGCTGAACCAGCGCAGGCCTGTGAGGCCGCGCGACGCGCGCTGCTTGGCCAGGGCTATGCGATCACCCGTGCCGATGCCAGCAACGTGGAGGGCAACAAGAACTTCCAGCCCAAGGACGAGGTGCATGAGCAACTGGTGTTGCGGGTTTCCTGCGCCGCGCAGGGAGTCGGCAAGGCACAGGTATTCGTGAGTGCGGTGCAGGACCGCTATGCCTTGAAGAAGTCGCCGACCTCGGCCAGCGTTGGCGTCGGCGCGTTGGGTTCGGTGTCGCTGCCGTTTGGCAGCAATGACGACTCGCTGGTGCGGGTTGCCAGCAGCACCGTTCAGGACGCGCAGTTCTACCGGAATTTCTTTGGACGGTTGCAGTACTACGTGGAGCAGGCGACACCGCTGGTTCCGGCGGAACCGACACGATGAAGTTTGGCTGGCACGCGAAGCAGCGGGCCAGCCGATGGATCCTGGTGTTGTGTGCGTTGGCGGTGCCGTTGCTGGCTGAAGCCGGCTGCAATATGGCTGTTCTGCAGCAGCTGGGCTGGCAACTGGAGCCAAGTGAGGCGTCCGCGCCGCAGATAACAGGCGGTGATCCCTGCCGACGCGCTTCGCTGGCCGAAGCACAGGCGCAGGGTGACCTGCGCCTGCAGGTGCCACGCGCCTACAGTGCCGTACAACGCGAACAGTTGGCCGAGCAGGTATTGCAGCAGCCGGCGAGCATCTGCGCCTACGCTTTCAAACTCGGTGATGCGGCGCGCACCGCCAGCTCGCGCCTGCAGGACAACTCTGGCTATCGCTTCTCGGCGTTGCAGCTGGGCTGGATCGGGTTTGGCGCCCATGGTGCTCGTGCGCAGGGCTGGCAGCGGTTTCGCAGCTTTGGTCGCGGCTATGCGCCGCAGGCGCGCAATTCGGCGGCGATGGATGCATTCTATTCCGGCCGTGTCCGCTCCGAATGCGGGGTAGGGCGGCAGGTGGCGCAGCTGGCGACGTTTCGCGAGTTGTTTGGTGATGCTGCCTTCGATACCGCGTTCAGCGCCGGCGAACTGTCGATCGGTACCTTCCTGAGCCTGCATGACACCCGCAGCATACTGCTGGGCAGCAATGCAGGCGAATTGTTCGGCGACGGCAAGGCGGTGCGGACCTCCGTGCTGGGTAGACAGGCATTCATGGGCGCGCCGGGCTATATCGTGCATGCTTTCGATGCTGCGTACCTGGATGACATCAACAATCAGGCCGAGAACTTCGTCATCACCGATGTCAGCGCGGCGGCGGCCGAGGCCTTGGCGCGGCATGCTGGCTTCGTCCATTACGATGCACTCAACAAGAAGTTGTGGGAGCTGGCCCAGCAGTTGCCAGGCAGCGACCGGCGGCGCTTCGAGCGGCTGCTGTATGAGCGTGACGCAACCTTGCGCGCGGCCTTGCCAGTGCCGCAGCAGGCGGTGCTGGCACAGATGGATGCGGTGCTGGCCGATCCGGTGTACCGCGAGCTGATGCTGTACGTGCACCGCCAGGGCGTGCGTCCGCTCGGGTATCACATCGCGCGTTTGCTGGACCGCAATCCACGTACACCGTTTGTCATCGAGCTGGTGCTGCACAACCTGCACACCACCATTTACCAACGCTGGTTGCAGGCCCGTGTTCGGGCCTGCGCAGCAGGATAGCCACTACCGTCGGAGGAGCTTCAACATGGAATTGGGAATGATCGGCCTGGGCCGCATGGGCGCCAACATGGCGCAGCGCCTGCAGCGTGCGGGGATTGCCGTCACCGGATTTGATCCGGGTGAGCAGGCGCGGGCGCAGGTGGCCGAGCACGGTGTTGCCACTGTGGATGCACTGTCGGCGTTGGTGCAGGCGCTGCCTGCACCGCGCGCCCTGTGGCTGATGGTGCCGTCCAAGGTGGTCGATGCCACGCTGGACAGTCTGCTGCCGCTGCTGTCCGCTGGTGACGTGGTGATCGATGGTGGCAACTCCTGGTACAAGCAGTCGCAGCAACGTGCTGCACGCTGCATGGAAGCCGGGGTCGCGTTCGTGGACTGCGGCACCAGCGGTGGCGTGTGGGGATTGCAGGAAGGCTATTGCCTGATGATTGGCGGGGAAACCGAGGTGGTGGCGCGTTTGTCGCCACTGTTCAAGGCGCTGGCACCGGCCGCTGATCGCGGTTGGGCGCATGTTGGCCCGGTTGGTGCCGGACACTTCAGCAAGATGGTCCACAACGGCATCGAGTACGGAATGATGCAGGCCTATGCCGAAGGTTTCGCGCTGATGGAGAAGAAGGCCGAGTTCGCGCTGGACGTGGGCAGGGTGGCCGAGGTCTGGCGGCATGGCAGCGTGGTGCGTTCATGGTTGCTGGACCTCAGCGCCGACGCGCTGCAGAAGAACCCCGCGCTGGATGGCATCGCTCCCTACGTCGAGGACTCTGGCGAGGGCCGCTGGACCGTGGCCGAGGCCATCGAACTGGATGTGCCGGCGCCGGTGATCACCTTGTCACTGCTGGAGCGGCTGCGCTCGCGGCAGGCAAATTCCTTCAGCGACCGCATGCTGGCGGCAATGCGCAATGAGTTTGGTGGGCATGCGATCAAGCCTGCTGGCGAGGCGGACTGAGGCTTGCTGGTAGACGAGGCAGGCATCGATACAGGTCCTGCTGACTGGGGGTGCACGGGTACACCTATTCGTGCAATCCTTGGGCGACAGTCAGCGATGCTGTCGTGCTGGTCACGCAACCATCGATTGACTCCGGATCGACACCGTCGATGAACTCCGGGCCGTCGCGTCAGGCGCCGGCCCGTCAGCACGCAGGGGAAGGGATGGTGACGCGATTGACCGACGATGGCTGGAGCCGCTGGCGCCTGTATGGGCTGGGTCTGGCCGCGTTGTTGATCATCGTGGTGCCGGCCTTGACCCTGCAGCGGTTGGCGGCCGATAGCGTGAATGCGTCCAACTGGGTCGTGCATACCCAGGCGGTGGGCGCGCGCCTGTACAACCTGCAGGCGGATATCCGCGATGTCGAGTCGGCGGCGCTGACCTTGTCCAAGGGCATCGATTCACCGGCACTGCAGGAGCGCCTGCAGACAGCCGATCGTATCGGGGTCAACCTGACCGAGCTGGCGCAGCTGGTCAGTGACAGCCCGGAGCAGCTGGTGCGCATCGGCAAGATGGACTCGATGCTGGAGCGGCGCATGGCGCTGGCCAGGGAAATCGCCGCCAGCACCGACTCACCCCGACAGCGCGAGCTGATCGAGGAAATGACCTTCCAATACCCGATCCGGCAACTGGTGCAGGAGCTGCAGGATCACGAGGACGCGCTGCTGGTGAAGCGCGCAGCCAAGGCGAGGGAGCAGCAACAGCTGGCGTCGATGGTGACCTGGACCGCGCTGGCGGTGCAATTGCTGCTGCTGGGTCTGGTGCTGTGGTTGTTGCAGCGGCAGATCGGTGGTCGTGCCGATGTCGAGCTGCGCTTGAGCAAGGCCAGCGCCCGCGCCAGTGCGGTGCTGCAGACCGTGCGTGAGCCCATCGTCCTGCTCGACAGCAAACTGCGGGTGGTGCTGCACAACACCGCATTCACCGAGTTGTATGGCGTTGACGATGCCGATATCAGCCTGCAGCAGTTGCAGGACATCGGTGACGGCGCGTGGGAGGACCCGTTGGTGCGCCAGCGCCTGGCCGATGTACTGCTGCGTGGGCGCGAGCTGTGGGATTTCGAGCACCAGCAACGCAGCGTGGATGGCATGCATCGCACCATGCTGATCAATGCCCGGCGCATGGCCTTGCCCGACGCCGAGGATGACGTGGTGTTGATGACGATCAGCGATATCACCGTACAGCGCGCCGTGCAGCAGCACGTGGAGGATCTCAACCACCAGCTTGAAGGCAAGGTCGAGCAGATGGCTGACGTGAACCGCGAGCTGGAGGCCTTCAGTTACTCGGTCTCGCACGATCTGCGGGCGCCACTGCGGCATGTGGCTGGCTTCTCCGACAAGTTGCGGCGACATCTCGGCGAGGAGGGCGACAGCAAGACCCAGCACTACCTGGAGGTGATCAGCAACTCTGCGCAGCTGATGGCGGCGCTGATCGATGATCTGCTGGTCTACTCGCGGCTCGGGCGTGGCGCGATGCGCCTGCAGCGGGTGGACATGCAGTCACTGGTGGCCGATACCCGTGCCCTGCTCGATTCCAACCTGAAGAACGAAGCCGGCGAGGATGGCAAGCCGCGCGAGGTGGAGTGGAAGATCGGCAGGCTGCCGGTGCTGATCGGCGATGAAAACATGCTGCGCCAGGTCTGGCTGAATCTGCTCGGCAACGCGGTCAAGTACACCTCGGCGCGCGACAAGGCGGTCATCGAGGTCAACGCCAAACAGCTGCCCGACGGCAGCCATCAGTTCAGCGTCAGCGACAACGGCGCTGGTTTCGACATGCAATACGCCAGCAAGTTGTTCGGTGTGTTCCAGCGCCTGCACAAGGCCTCGGAATATCCCGGCACCGGCATTGGCCTGGCCAGCGTACGCCGTGTGCTGACCCGGCACGGCGGCCGCATCTGGGCCGACGCACAGGTGGATCAAGGCGCCACTTTCAGTTTCGTTCTTCCCCAGGCAACCGAAGCATCCAACAAGGACACCGTGGAATGAGTCCCCTGCGCACCATCCTGCTCGCCGAAGACAGCCAAGCCGATGCCGAAATGGCGATCGACGCGCTGCGTGATGCATCCCTGGCCAACCCCATCGTGCACGTCGAAGACGGGGTTGAGGCAATGGACTTCCTGCTCAGGCGCGGCGCGTTCGCCCAGCGTGAGGAAGGCCTGCCGGCCGTGCTGCTGCTGGACATCAAGATGCCACGCATGGATGGCCTTGAAGTACTGCGGCTGATCCGCGCCGATGAGGACCTCAAGCGCCTGCCGGTGGTGATCCTGTCTTCGTCGCGCGAAGAGAGCGACCTGGCCCGCAGCTGGGACCTGGGCGTCAACGCCTATGTGGTCAAGCCGGTGGACATCGACCAGTTCTTCCAGGCGGTGCGGACGATCGGCACCTTCTGGGCATTGATCAACCAGGCACCGGAGCACGAGTAAACACAGATGCCAAACAAGGAAGCGCCATTGGGGCCGTTGCGAATCCTGCTGGTGGAGGATTCGCCCGTGGATGCCGAGCTGGTCGTCGACCAGCTGCTCGAGGCCGGTCTGCAGATCGAGTTCGAGCGCGTCGACAACGAGCCGGCGATGCGCGATGCCCTGGCCGGGGATGTACCGGACGTGGTGCTGTCAGACCTGAGCATGCCCGGCTTCTCCGGCTACCAGGCGCTGCAGATCCTGCGTGAGCTGCGCCCCAGGGTTCCCTTCATTTTCGTCTCCGGCACGATGGGTGAGGAGACCGCGGTGGAGGCGCTGCAGCAAGGCGCCAATGATTACATCATCAAGCACCAGCCAGCCCGGCTGCCGTCGGCGGTGGCACGGCTGGTACGCGAGACCCGCAGCGAGCTGGAACGCCTGCGGGTTGAAGATGAGTTGATGCGTGCGCAGCGGTTGGAGAGCCTGGCCCTGCTCGCGGCCGGGCTCAGCCATGACCTGCGCAATATCCTGCAGCCCCTGCTGATCATTCCGGACCTGATCCGTGACCGCAGCGATGATCCCAAGATCGTCCGCTTGGCCGATGTCATCGCCGAGTGCGGACGCCGTGGCCATGAGATGGTCGAGTCGATGCTGTCCTTCGTGCGTGGCTCACGCCAACCCAGCGAACGGATCGTGCTGCAGCGCCTGTTCCAGGCAGTGGGCATGCTGCTCAAGAGCAGCCTGCCGCGCAATGCCGAGCTGCATCTGGAAGTCTCCGACGATCGCATGGCGATCGAGGCCAATTACACCGAGCTGCAGCAGGTACTGCTCAATCTTGCGCTCAATGCCATCCAGGCAATGCCCGACGGCGGCAGCTTGAGCCTGGTTGCCGAGCGTATCGCCGGCGAAGAAGGCATGGTGCGCATCCGCGTCAGCGATGATGGCGTCGGCATGGATGCGGCCACCGTGCAGCGTTTGTTCACTCCGTTCTTCACCACCAAGACGGAAGGCACCGGGCTGGGCCTGGTGTCCTGCCATCGCATCGTCGAGAGCATCGGCGGGAAGATCCAGGTGCAGAGTGCGCTGGGCGAGGGCACCACCTTCGAACTGCTGTTGCCGATGTGCGAAAGTGCCGGCAGCGAGGATGCCGAGCCGCTGGAACGAAACCGGGTCGGTCATGGTGAACGCCTGCTGGTTGTCGATGACGAGGCGACACGCTTGTCGCTGCTGGGCAATGCGCTGTCCAGCCAGGGCTATCGCATGCGCCTGGCCAGCGATGGCGCGGTGGCAATGCGTCATCTGCAGGAAGCCGGGCTGCCGGATGTGGTGCTGGTCGACAGCGGCATTCCCCTGTTGTCGGCAGGACAGCTGTTGGCGGAGATGCAGGCGATGGGCTATCGCGGCCCGGCAATCGTGCTGGAGGATGCCAATGCGCCGGCCTTCGCCGATGGCGAGGCGCCGTCGGGGATCAGCGTACACGTGCTGCCCAAGCCGCTGGAGATGCAGCGGGTATTCCGTGCGGTAGCCGACGCGCTCGGTGTGGGCTGATACAGCGCCGCTGGCATATGCGGGTTGGCGACGGCTGGCCTATCATGTGCGCCCCCTCCTACGATGCGGTGCTCAAGCTCGTCCATCGTGGCGCGGGCGGGCCCGCAGGCAAACCAACTCATGACCACCGTGCTCCTCAGCCTGGGCAGCAACCTGCAACCGCAGCATTACCTGCAGGCGGCCGTTGCCGTATTGCGCGAACGTTTTGGCGCGATCAGCGTCTCCCCGGCCTACCGCACCCCGGCCGTGGGATTCGACGGACCCGACTTCCTCAACAACGCGGTGATGCTGGACACCGACCTGCCGCTGGGCGAGTTGGACGATTGGCTGCATGCGGTGGAAGACGCACATGGGCGTGACCGTTCCGGCCCGCGTTTCAGCGACCGTACCCTGGATATCGACGTGGTGTATTACGGCGACCTGGTGGTGGAAGGCCCGGGGCATCTGCGCATCCCGCGCCCGGAGTTGAAGCATGCCTTCGTACTCAAGCCGCTGGCCGACATCGCTCCGGATTTCATCGACCCGGTGCGTGGGCTGAGCCTGCAGCAGATGTGGCAGCAGCACCCGCAATATGGGCAGGCGTTCGATACGGTGGAGTTGTAAGGCTGTGCCTGTAGTGCCGAGCCATGCTCGGCATTGGCCTAGTCAGTAAAGCCCCTGCCGAGCATGGCTCGGC
>NZ_JASCOR010000115.1 GCF_029959445.1 Stenotrophomonas sp. PS02298
GCTCCCCGGCAAAGCCCAGCGGGGTTTTGGGGGGGGCGACCCCGCCGAAGCCGGGCTGGGCGAAACCACCCTGCTGTCGGCGATCTGAAGGACCATCTGCTTCGCGGCTTACGCCGCTCCTACAACTGCGGCTGATGCGTTGCTTGGAAGGCTTCTGCCGAGCATGGCTCGGCACTACGTAACGCCGCAAAACAAAGGCCGCCTTGCGGCGGCCTTTGCTCAACATCAAAGCGATCAAGCCGCTCAGTGCATCATGTGGTGATTCATGTTCCACATGACCCACAGCGTGCCCAGCACGATGATGCCGATCACCACCAGGGTGAACATGCCGGCATTGACGTTCCAGCGGGCAGCCGAGGAACGGTCAAGGTGCAGGAAGAACACCAGGTGCACCAGCAGCTGCAGAATGCCTGCAACCACGATCACCGCGCCGGTGGCGAAGCTGGACATGCCACCGCTCATCACCACCCAGAACGGGATGATGGTGAGCACGGCTGCCAGCACGAAGCCGATCAGGTAAGACTTGACGCTGCCGTGGCTCTCGCCAGCGGCACCGTGTGCATGATTGTCATGTGCGGACATTACATCGCTCCCGACAGATAAACGACAGAGAACACGCCAATCCAGACCAGATCCAGGAAGTGCCAGAACAGGCTCAGGCACGCCATGCGGGTCTTGTTGCGCGGGGTCAGGCCATCCTGCTTGAGCTGGACGAACATCACCGCCAACCACAGCAGACCAGCGGTCACGTGCAGACCGTGGGTACCCACCAGGGCGAAGAACGCCGACAGGAAGGCACTCTTGTCCGGGCCGTGGCCGTTATGGATCAGGTGGTTGAACTCCCAGATTTCCATGCCCATGAAGCCGGCACCCAGCAGCCAGGTGATGGCCAACCAGAAGAACATCAGGCCCTGCTTGGACTGGTGCATGGCGATCATGCCCAGGCCGAAGGTCAGCGAGGACACCAGCAGCAGCGCGGTTTCCCACGCCACGAACGGCAGCTCGAACAGGTCCTTGGCCGACGGGCCACCATTGGTGCCGCCGGACAAAACCACATACGTCACGAACAGGGTGGCGAAGATGAGCAGATCGCTCATCAGGTACACCCAGAAACCGAAGACGGTGTTCTCGCTGGTGTCGTGATGCTCGTGATGGTCATCGCCATGGTCCGCAGCGTGCGCTGCGGAACCGTGGGTCATCGTGTGGGCGTTCGTGCTCATGCCTTCACCTCGGTCTTCACCAAGCCCTGAGCTTCCAGGTGCTTACGGTGTTCGTTCTCGATACGTTCCACCTCGGCAGCCGGCACCCAGTAATCCACGTCCTTGTCGAAGGTACGGTAGATGAAGGTGGCGATCATGCCGACCAGGCCGATGATGGCCAGCACCCAGATGTGCCAGACCATCGCAAAACCCAGCACCAGGCTGAACGCGCCGATCACAACGCCAGTGCCGGTGTTCTTCGGCATGTGGATGTCGCTGTACTTGGCCGGCTTCTGCCAGGCTTCGCCGCGCTGCTTGCGGTGCCAGAATTCGTCCAGCTCCTCACCCTTGGGCAGGGTAGCGAAGTTGTAGAACTGCACCGGGGAAGCGGTTTCCCACTCCAGGGTACGGGCATCCCACGGATCGCCAGTCAGGTCAGCGTTCTTCTTGCGGTCGCGGATGGACACGGCGATCTGGATCACCTGGCACAGGATGCCGAGGGCAATGATCGCGGCGCCGACAGCGGCAACGATGAAGTACGGCTGGTAGTCCATGTTCGGGTAGCTCTGCATACGACGCGTAGCACCCATGAAGCCCAGTGCGTACAGCGGCATGAAGGCCACGTAGAAGCCGATGAACCAGCCCCAGAACGCGCGCTTGCCCCAGGTTTCATTCAAGGTGAAGCCGAACATCTTCGGCCACCAGTAAGTGATACCGGCAAACATGCCGAACACCACGCCGCCGATGATGACGTTGTGGAAGTGGGCAATCAGGAACAGCGAGTTGTGCAGCACGAAGTCGATGGCCGGGATCGCCAACATCACGCCGGTCATGCCGCCGATGGTGAAGGTGACCATGAAGCCGATCGTCCACAACACCGGCGAGGTGAAGTGCACGCGGCCGCGGTACATCGTGAACAGCCAGTTGAAGATCTTCACGCCGGTCGGGATCGAGATGATCATCGTCGTGATGCCGAAGAAGGCATTGACGTTGGCACCCGAGCCCATGGTGAAGAAGTGGTGCAACCACACCAGGAACGACAGCACACCGATCGCACAGGTGGCGTAGACCATGCCCTTGTAACCGAACAGGGTCTTGCGCGAGAACGTGGCGATCACTTCAGAGAACACACCGAATGCCGGCAGCACCAGGATGTAGACCTCGGGGTGGCCCCAGATCCAGATCAGGTTGATGTACAGCATGGCGTTGCCGCCACCATCGTTGGTGAAGAAGTGCGTACCCAGGTAACGGTCCAGGGTTAGCAGCACCAGGGTGATGGTCAACACCGGGAAGGCAGCAATGATCAGCAGGTTGGTGACCAGGGCGGTCCAGCTGAACACCGGCATGTGCATCAGCTTCATGCCCGGGCTACGCATCTTGAGGATGGTGATGAAGAAGTTGATACCGCTCAGCGTGGTACCCAGGCCGGAGACCTGCAGCGCCCAGATGTAGTAATCCATACCTACGCTTGGACTGTATTCCAACCCTGACAAGGGCGGGAACGCCAACCAGCCGGTCGCGGCGAATTCACCGATCCACAGCGAGATCATCATCAGGCCGCAGCCTGCAACGAACAGCCAGAAGCTCAGCGAGTTCAGGAACGGGAAGGCAACGTCGCGGGCACCAATCTGCAGCGGCACCACCAGGTTCATCAAACCGGTGATCAGCGGCATGGCCACGAAGAAGATCATGATCACGCCGTGGGCGGTGAAGATCTGGTCGTAGTGGTGTGGCGGCAGGTAGCCTTCGGCACCGCCAGCGGCAACCGCCTGCTGGGCACGCATCATGATCGCGTCGGAGAAGCCGCGCAGCAGCATCACGAACGCCACGATCAGGTACATCGCGCCGATCTTCTTGTGGTCCACCGAGGTGAACCACTCCTTCCACAGGTAGCCCCACAGCTTGAACTTGGTGACCGCGGCTACAACAGCCAGGCCGCCCAGCATCGCGCCGATGAGGGTGGTGAGCACGATGGGATCGTGCGGCAGTGAATCAAGAGAGAGTTTTCCAAGCATCGTCATTCTCCCGAGGCGCCATGGCCGGCATGTGCGGCTTCGGCGGGCTCGTTGGCAGTGTGACCGGCGTGGCCGTCAGCCGTGGCGGCAGCAGGCGCAGCGGCGGTAGGAGCCTCGTAGCCCATGGCAGCGTGGTCCATCGCGTCATGGCCCATCGCAGCGTGGTCCATGGCTTCGGCCTGCATGGCCTCGTGGCCAGCACCTTCGTGCGACATCTTCTTGCCATCGTGCTTCATGCCGAAGTGGTGGTTCTCACCGGCGTGCTTGGCAATGATGGTGTCGAACAGGCCCTTCTCGGTGGTGCCGTAGTAGGTCACCGGGTGCCAGTCGTGGTTCTGCTCGGTGGTGAGTTCGGTAAATGCCTTCTGGTCCATGACCTTGGCATCGCCGCGCACCTTGGCCAACCAGGCCTGGTATTCCTCGTTGCTCACCGCATGCGCGGTGAAATGCATCTTGCTGAAGCCTGCACCACTGTAATGCGAGGAGCGGCCTTCATAGCTGCCTGCCTCGTTGGCGATCAGGTGCAGCTTGGTTTCCATGCCGGCCATCGAGTAGATCATGCTGCCCAGATGCGGAATGAAGAACGCATTCATCACCGTATCGGCGGTGATCTTGAAGTTCAGCGGGGCATCAACCGGGAAGGTCAGCTCGTTGACCACGGCGATGTTTTCTTCCGGGTAGACGAACAGCCACTTCCAGTCCAGCGAGATCGCTTCGATCACCACCGGCTTGGTATCGGACTCCAGCGGCTTGTACGGATCCAGCGCATGCGAAGAACGCCAGGTCAGCACGGCCAGGACCAGGATGATCATGCACGGGATCGACCAGACCACCACTTCGATGGCGGTGGAGTGAGACCAGTTGGGCTCGTAACGGGCCTTGGTGTTGGATGCGCGGTACTTCCACGCGAACACCAGCGTCAGCACGATCACTGGGATGACCACCAGCAACATCAGCACCGTACAGGTGATCAGCAGCGTGAGTTCATCCCGGGCGATCTGGCCCTTGGGGTCAAACAGGGCCCAGTCGCAGCCCGTCATCATGACGGCCATAGCGACAATGAGGCCCGGACGCAAAAAGCGTCCAAGAGTTTTCAACGGAATCATCGGTCGATCCAATTGCGAGGGAGAGCCGGACCTGGCAAGCCCATACATGCAAACGCAAACAAGCGCCCGGGGATTGCCCACCGGGGAGACATGTAGGGGGTTGTCAGATTTCAGCCCCGCAATTTTAGGCCTTCACACACCACTTAAGAAAGGGATTGACAATGATTTCGCGCAGCAAAAGCGGGCAACTCCGTGCGACACGTTGTCGCACCTGTGCCGTGCATCGGACAGATCCGGCAAAGCCCGCCACTGATTGCGGCGGCGCTCGGCCCTACTTCACCCTACTCAGCACTGACATCGAGCGCGTTCATGTGGCCCGAGGCTGCCCATCCGGCCCGCACCTGACATCAGTGTATGCGCCTGCCCGCAGATCCATGACAGCCTGGCTCGTTCAGGATTATGAGCAAGATGACGACCCGGCGCGATGACGCGACGTCACATGTTCAACAGCGAACCGCAAGATAAGCCCCGCCGAGGTCGCAAGCACTTGGGTTGAGCTCGCCCATCGCAGCATTGCCGACGCCATCACCAGCAGCCGGGCAACTGCAGCAGCGACCCAGCCGTTTGTACGCAAGCCACCAGCCCAGCGCCGCCCACAGAAAAGGCCCGCGCGGGGCGAGCCTGATCTGGTGCCGGAAATAGGAATCGAACCTACGACCTACGCATTACGAATCGCTGCGTGCGCACAGTGCCATGATTTGGTATCAGATGGCCTAAGTGCGCTTACATCAAGGAAAAACCGCGACCTAATGAGGCTTCAGGGGCACTTACGGCGCGTCTGAACACGGCACCTTGTGGTGCGAAACCGTGTCCGTGCCGTGGCCCCGCCACCCACGGAGCCAGCATGAAGTCGAAGATCACCCAGTCCCTCGTCGAGAGGGCGACCCGGCCCGAGCCGGGCAAGTCGGTCCTGTACGCCGACACCGAGATGAGGGGGTTCTACCTCATCGTCACCCCCACCAAGCGCAGCTTCTACGTGCAGTCCCTCGTCAACGGCCGACAGGTCAGGACGAAGCTGGGCGACCACCCGGCGATGGACGCCAAGCAGGCCCGCGACGCCGCACGGCAGACGCTGGTCGGCATGCGCGGCGGGGTCAACCCGAACGAGGAGCGCCGCCGGGCGCGCGCTCGCGGGATCACCCTGCGCGAGGCGCTCGACCTCCACCTTGCGGCCAAGCCGCTGTCCCCGAGGACCAAGGACGACTACCGCTACAACTGCGAGCAGTACCTGTCCGACTGGCTCGACCGCCCACTGGCCGAGCTCGGTGCGGACCGTTCGGGCGTGCGCGACAGGCACCGCCGCATCACCGAGCGGCACGGCGCGCCCTCGGCGGACAACGCCTTCCGCATCTTCCGCGCCGTGTACAACCGCGGCCTGCGAGAGCACCCGGACCTGCCGCCGAACCCCTGCGGGAACGTTGATTACCACGGGCTGCGGCGGCGCAAGGTGGACGCCCCCGCGGACAGGCTCAGGGCGTGGGGCAAGGCGGTGCTCGGCCTCCACCCGGTGCGGCGCGACCTGCACCTGTTCATGGTACTCACGGGCATGCGACGCACGTCGGCATGCGAGGCCCGCGCCTCGGACCTGGACCTCGCCTCAGGGCGCCTGCACGTGCCCAAGCCCAAGGGCGGATCGACCCGAGCGTTCGACCTGCCGCTGTCAGGGCCGCTCGCCGACCTGCTCGGCAACCGCGTCGAGGAGAACCCGCGCCTCCACCGAAAGACGCCGTGGCTGTTCCCCGCCGAGTCGAAGTCGGGGCACGTCGCCGAGGTCGCGCAGCACGAGCTGGACGGCCTCACGGGGCACGCCCTGCGGCACACGTTCGCCACGCTGGCGGTGCAGGCGGGCGTCCCGCTGCTTGAGCTGAAGTACCTGCTCAACCACGCGGCGAGCAACGTCACGATGGGCTACATCCACGTCGGCCCCGAGCACCTGCGCAAGCACCAGGAGACGGCGTCGCGCTACATCCTCGAACAGCTCGGCCTTGAGCACGAACCCGGAACCTGGCCGCCGAGGCCCAAGGAGTAGCCGCACGGCCTCACCAGGCGGCCCGTGTCGCGTCGGGGTCCGCACGGCCTGATACCGAGCAACCCGGACGAAACCGGACGACCCGGACTCACCGGGGAGTCCGGGTGCAATGCTGGTATCAACGCGCAAACACCTCTGGCAGTATTTGATTCGTCGGCGCCACCAGCCGCCGACGCCAGGCTTTCGGTGGCCTACAAGACCGAGACCCGCCCCGCCGACTGAGGGGAGCAAACGGGTCCATCTCTGCGACGCAAAGCAGGCAGTCCCCGCAAGGCACGTCGCTGTGCGGGGATCGCACCTGCACGGAGTCCAGAAGATGGCATACGAACCCAAGAAGTTCTCACCCGCGGAGCTCGCCGAGCTCCACGCACTACCCGACGACTCGCTGCTGACTGCCCAGGAGGCGGCGGCCTTCCTGCGCCTGAAGTACGGCACCCTCGCGTGGTACCGATGCGAGGGCGGCGGCCCGAAGTTCACCCGCGTAGGCCCGAAGCTGATCCGCTACCGCCTGGGCGACCTGCGCGACTACGCGAAGGGCCAGCCGATGGGTGCAGGGGTCCGGCGCGCCGCGACCGCGATGCTGGCAGCGCGCACCGCGAACGCGGAGGGCTGACCATGGATGCGACAAAAGAAAACGCCCACGGCGTGCAAGACCGTGGGCGCAGGGGTACAACCGACCGGGAGAGTGAGCTGTCCAGGACTCACGGGATTAATGATGCCGTGGGGTCTGCTGTCGCGACGCCATCATTTGAGGCCGCGACCGACTACCGCCGCGCCCGCCTCGACCTGATCCCCCTGCGCCGCCGCGACAAGATGCCCGCCGACAAGCGCTGGCAGGATCGCAGCTACGACCGGGGCGAGGTGCTGGAGCGCGCGAGGCGCGACGGCCTGAACCTGGGCGTGCGCCTGCCCGCAGAGGTGGTCGTCGTGGACGTGGACCCGCGCAACTTCCCGGCGGGGCGCGACAGCCTGGCCGAGCTGGCAGCGGCCTTCGGTCTGCCACTCGCATCGGCACCGCACGTCCTGACCGGCAACCTGGACCACCCCGGCCACCACTACTACTTCCTCAAACCCGCAGGCGCCGTGCTGCTGGACAGCCTGGACGGCTTCGAGGGCGTCGAGTTCAAGTCGCTCGGCCGCCAGGTCGTCATCCCCGGCTCGGTGCACCCGACCGGCGGCCTGTACCAGTGGGCGCCGGACTCGCCCCAATTGGGCGACATGCCGGACTTGCCCGCACGACTGGTCGAGGCGGCGCGCAGGCCAGAGAGGAAGCGCAGCGCGGGCGCCGGTGAGATCAACCCGGAACAGCTCGCCGACTCGCTGGAGCACCTAGAACCGACCGACTATCAAAACCACGAGCGCTGGCTGGAACTGATGATGGCCTGCCATCACGCCACCGACGGCGAGGCGCGGCAGGAGTTCATCGCCTGGTCCACGTCGGACCCGAGCTACGCCGACCACGATTGGATCGTCGGGCGTCGATGGGACTCGCTGCACGCCGACCGCGACGGCGCCGTGACCATCGCGACCCTGCGCCGCCACCTCAACGAGGCAGGAACCGACATCGCACCGCCCGACGCGGCCGGCGACTTCGACGTGTGGGACGAAGTCGAACCCGCCGACGAGCGCAGCCGCTGGAATTTCCTGTCACTGGACGACGTGGAGGCGCTGCCGCCCCCGAGGTGGCTGGTGCCCGGCGTGCTGACCGAGGGCAGCCTCGCAGCCATCTACGGCGCGCCGGAGTCCGGCAAGTCGTTCCTCGCCGTGGACATGTCGATGGCCATCGCGGGCGGCATCGACTGGCACGGACGGGAGGTCGAGCGTGGCGGCGTCCTGTACATCGCTGCGGAGGGTGCACCCGGCCTGGGCAAGCGCTTCCGCGCCTGGAAGCTGGACAGGTGCGCCCAGGGCCGAAGGTTCGACCTGCACCTGATGCGCGATGACCTGAACCTAGCGGCAGAGAAGGATGGCGGCGCACGCGCGTTCGCCCAGGCCGTGGCCGACGAGCTTGGCCCGCTGCGCCTGGTCGTCATCGACACCCTGAACCAGACCGCAGCCGGCGCCGATGAGAACTCGGCGAAGGACATGGGCCGCTACATCGCCAGCATGAAGCTGCTGCGCAACGCCACTGGCGCCACGGTGGTCGTGGTGCACCACTCGGGCAAGGACCTGGGCAAGGGCATGCGCGGCAGCTCGGCGCTGCTGGGCGCGATGGACACCACGGTGGAGGTGGAGCGCGCCAGCGACGGGAGATCGATCAAGGTTGCGGTGAAGAAGCAGAAGGACGCCGAGCGCGAGTCCCCGATGCGCTTCAACATGGAGAAGGTGGGCGACTCCCTGGTGCTGCGCCCCACCGTGATGGACGCTGCGCCGGGTGACTTCGGCGGTGGGATGGACCCGATCCTGGAGCTGGCGCGCCAGGAAGCGAACGAGCGCGGCGGCAGCATCCCGCTGAAGGAGATGGCCGCGATCATCTGCGAGCGGGACGGCGTCTCCGACAAGACGGCAAGGCGAAAGATCGAGCAGGCTGTGCCCGACGGACGCAGCAACGCTAGGGCGTCTATCGACGGGTTCATGGTGTGGCTGGAGCCGATCGATCCCCGCAACCCGAAGCTCGGAATCCTGGTCAGGACGGAGGGGTGAAAGCGCGATTTCGATTGTCACGGGGCGCGACTTTCGGAGTTCGATTTTCGCGCCCAGTGACAATCAGATTGTCGCCGAAAGTCAGTTTCGATTGTCAGCGCGACAATCTAAGTGCGGCAAGCACTTAGGCCGCTTTCGGCCACTCGATTGTCAAAGCGAAAGTCACTGGCGGATTCGATTGTCACGGCGTTCGTCAGTCTATAGACGACGAACGTGACAATCAGACCGACAATCGAAAACCGAACCCCTCCACGTCATCGAAAACACGTGGACGGATGCGTCCAACCGCGCGCCAGACCTCTCCCTCACGCGCGAGGAACCAGGCCGCCTAATCATCGATTCGAGGGCCGACGCATCCCAAGCGGCTGATCCGAAAGAACAAGTGCTGGCGTGCCTCGCGCGCATGACACGGCACGATCAAGTTCAACACCACCTTTCGGGAGTCGGGCCGTGGCCACGAAGAAGTTCACCCCCGAGGTGCAGGAGCTGTTCCTTCAGATTCTGGAGGACACCGCGTCGCCGAAGCAGGCGGCCCAGGTGTGCGGCATCTCCAGGCGCCTCGCGTTCGAGTACAAGCAGAACGACCTGGACTTCAGGCGCCGCTGGGAGCAGTCCATCCAGATCGCGATGGATGCCCTGCTGGAGGAGGCGTACAGGCGCGCGGTAGTCGGCGTGGACGAGCCCGTCATCTACCAGGGCCAAGTCTCGACGGCGCGCGACCCACACACAGGTGAGGAACGCGCGCTCACGGTGAAGAAGCACAGCGACCGCCTGCTGGAGGTGATGCTCAAGTTCCACTACGGCGACGAGATGGCCGAGCGCCTGCGCGTCAAGGTCGAGGACACCGGGCTTTCTGCGGAGGGGCTGCTCCGCATGCCGACCGAGGAGCGCGCGCAGCTCGTCGCGCTGCTGGGCAAGTACAACGCTAACAAGGAGCAGGACGATGAGTGAGAACCTGAGCGTCGCCGAGGCGCTCCAGCAGGTCGCCCAGATCGACGGGATGCTGGACGCGATCCAGAGCACCGCGCCCGAGACCGTGGCATCCCTGAGCGGGCGCGACGCGCTGGCCCGCAAGTCGGAGATGACGTGCATCGGCCCGGTGCCGAGGCTCGACGTCGCCACCTGGGAGCGCATGTCGCATGAGTACGAGGGTACCCGTGCAAACGGCAGCGTCAACCGCGGGGACTAACGGGCACGCGGTCGCTGTCGAGGTGGACGGAGTGCGATACCCCTCGGCCAGACGGGCGGCCGAGGCGGTCGGCCTGAGCATCACCGCAGTGAACGGCCGGTGCCACTCCGACAAGTGGCCCAGCTATCGCTGGCTCGGCGCGACGCCAGGCCCGCGCAGGCACTTCGGGTCCTTCGACGAGCGGCGGATCGCCAAGCCCCTCATCGAATCCGAGCCGTGGCCGAACGACAACGGCGCGCGACGCGCCCCCGTGATGGATCCAAACTTCGACCCGCCCAAGGTCGTGCGCAGCATCGGATGGCTCCGCTGCATGTGCTGCGGGCGCTTCACCTTCTCTGAGGACGTGGTGCGCGTGCGCCTGTGCGAGGAGTGCGGTGGGCTGGGCAGCGCGCCGGCCAAGGACGCCTAACCCTGCGCCGTCACTTGAAGCCCGCCTTGCGGAGCATGTCCTTGAGCTGCTTCTCGACGGCGGTCTTGGCCTGCGAGGTCGCCTGCCGCATCACGTTGCCGTACGTGCCGCTCGCTCCGCACCTTGAGCACTTGATCGTGTCCGAAGCCTTCGGGTTCTTGGGCATCTCGAACTTGTCACTTCCGCAAGAGCATTTGACGCCGACTTGAGTGGTGCTCATTGCTAGGTCCTATGCGGGGCGGCAACGGAATGTTGCAGGGGTAGTGAAGCGGAACCAGGTCTCAAATCCTGCGACGGCTTCAGCCCTCTGACATTCCATCGGCGGGCGACGCGACGCCAAGCCCATGAATCGCAAGCCGCAGTTGCGGCGGCAGCTCCGGGGGAACACGTCCGGAGAACGATGGCGTTCGCGCCCAACGCTCCGCGACACATTGCAGGCATCCGGTCAGCGCACAGGCGCGCGTGACCAGCGCCTCGGCTTGGTGCACTCGCTCGTGACAGGCGACCGGAGGACCACAACCCACCGGAGCACACGAGCCATGAAGATCACCCTCAGCGACACCCCCCTCCTCAGCACCCAGCAGATCGGCGAGCTCGCCTCGACCCTCGACCTGCTGCACAAGCGCACCGTCAAGACGATCGAGCGCCTCCAGGCCGACATCGCGACCCGCAAGCAGCAGATCGCCGCGCGCTGGAAGAGCGCCCCCGGCCTGTCGGGCGGCGATCTCGCGCGCTTCGCCGAGAACGAGACACTCGCCACCGTCCGCGAGATCAAGGACAACTCCCGGGCCGAGCTCGACAAGATCATCAAGGACGCTGGCGCGCCGCACGCGCAGCTCATTGGCCAGCGCCAGTTCTACGACTCCCCGGCGAAGGTCCTGGCCCGCGCCGCGCTGGGCGACCCCAAGCGCACCGAGTACCTCCAGCAGCTCCAGCACGCCGGTCCGGCCGAGCTCGGCCACATGGCCCAGGTCGCCGTCGGCACGGGCAACGTGGCCCTGGGCTCGGCCGTGCTGTCCCTGATCGACCGCCTGCCCACCAAGGACCGCCCGGTCGGCCCGGTCGAGCTGGCGACCGCGATGAAGCAGGACGACTTCCTGAAGGTGCAGGAGTACATCAAGCTGGGCGACGCGCGCCTCCAGGGCATCCTGGTCGCCATCCGCGCCTGGAACGCCGGCAAGAGCAACCCCCTCGGCGCGGTGCAGCTCGCGATGCGCGAGCGCGACATCGACCACGACCTGATCGGGGGCGACGGCGATGACTGACCGACGCGCCCACTACCCCGCGTGCCACCCGGCGATGCTGGCCCTTGCCGCGCTGGTCGCGGCGATGCAGCACAGGTGCGACCCGTTCCCCGAGCTTGAGGCCGCCGCCGCCCGCAACGGCGTGGCCGTCGGCTCCGAGGAGTTCGACGAGGCCGCGGCGCTGGCCGGGCAGCCCTACTGCCGCGCCTTGGACCTGTACGTGGACCGCGAGACCAAGCGCAGGGCGGACGCCCTAGGGTCGGGGATGGCCCACCTAGCCTTCCTCCCGGCCTGACCCCGGCAAACGCGGCCGGGCCAGGGTGCCCGGAAGACATGGTGGTCCGGCCGTGTTTCGGAGGGATGTCCTGACGGGCATCCCTTCTTTTTCATGGGCTTAGGTAGTCCTACCCACCGACAGGCTATCAGGCGCTTAGTCCTATCTTTTCAACTCTGCGACGGTTACAAGCTCCTGGACCACGACCCTGAGGTCCTGTACTAGCTTGTCTATGTCCTTCCTCTGCGCAATGTAACGTCGGCTGTGAGCCGAAAGGTCACCTACATCTTTCAGGCGGGGGAGCGCCTGCTTAGTATTTCTGCTCAAGTTCCAGGAAGTCTCCGCAAGTGTGACCGTTATCAGGTCACGCAAGAACAGGAAATCTCCGCTCGCGCCCTTGATCTTGTCAGAGATTCCATGCTTCTCAAAGGACTCGATGATGAGCGTCTCTACCAGTCGCCGAATCATTACCGCGCAGGCGTCGTACCAGCCACTGGCGTACGCCCCGTTTATCTGGTGCACGACTCGCTCGATGTACCCGCGGGAGTTCCTGACCAGCGAGAACATCACGACATGATCGTCGGGGCTTGGTGCGCCTTCCTCAGGGGGCGGGTTCCTCTCTCTGACCGCGTCCCGCAGCTGCCTGACGCCGCCCAGCGCGCTCTCGATGTCCATTCAGCCTACCCCTTGAGAGGCAGGTGCTTTGCCATGCTCTCGAAGATCTTCTCGATCTGCTCTGGGCTGCTGTCGGGCGAGATGTGGATCTGAATGTCCACGTGCAGCTTCGGGCTGAAGACAGGCTTGCCTCCTGTGCCATGCGTCTCAACAACTGGCGGAGGTGGAGGCGGCGCGGTCTTCTCTATAGGGGGTGGTACCGCCTTCTTCGTGGGCGCGGGTGTCTTCGCTGCCTTGGGCTTGTCAGTGCCGTTCTTCGGCTTGGCAGCCTTCTGCTCCTTCGCCTTGGACACGTCCGCCTCGAGCAGCATTGCGAAGGTTGCGCCATACGCCCTGGCGGCGGCCTGGCCCACCTTCGCATCTCTAGCGAACCAGGCCTCGACGGCCTTGATGTCGATGTTCTGCGGATCATGGAAGATGTCTCGAAGCTCCTGCGGGTACACCTTCTCGAAGATCTTCTCGCACACCTCTGCGTACTTGGTGTCGTCCCGCCAGTCGTAGGCTAGGTCTGTCGGCTTGTTGTCCTCGCCGATCAGCCCAAAGGCCCTGAGCGGCGGGATGATGTTCGCGCTGGCCGATGCCTCGCTCATCCCGAGGGCTGTGGCAACGTAACTGGGAGACACCCTCTCGGGGGTCCGCTGCTTGAACTTCTCCCGCAGCAGGAACCAGTTGTTGCGTGGAATCTTCGGGTAACCCTTCTTCTCTTCTGCCATTCCAATCCCCCTCGGCGTGCTGGGCCCACCCGGCCCGTTCTTTACATACTTTTACCACGCCAGCATATTGAACGCAGGGAGTCTCAATACCTGAGAAAGAAAAGCACCTACAGGGGGCTCCCGTGTCCAGCGAACCGCGACCTAATGCCTACGTGTCCACCAACACGTAGGAGAACGCCATGAAGCTGGAAGCAATACCCACCAAGGAACTGCTGGCCCTGCACAACCGGATCGCAGACAAGCCAGCGGGACCCAAGACTTTCGCGACGAGGACGAAGCTAGTCGCGCGGATCGAGCAGATCGCGGCCGACAAGAACATCGACCTGGCCGCGCCCGGGCAGCCGAAGAAGCCCAAGGTGACCGAGAAGCGCGCACAGCCGAAGGCCGAGGTCGCCGAAGCGCCCGAGGCCACCGAGAAGAAGCCGCGCGGTCTCGGCGTCGGCGCGCTCGCACGTGCGATCCTGATGGACCCTACGGGCTTTCCGCACGCGCTGGTGGCCGAGATGGTCAACGCGCAGATCGAGGGCGCGGCCGCGACAGCAAAGAGCGTGCGCTGGTATGCCAACGACATGCGCAAGAAGGGCGTCGAGGTGCCACCCCGCCGGAAGCACCACCCAGCCGACATGGACGAGGAGCAGTCAGCCGAGGCGCTGTCCACCGTGCGCGTGGTCGAGCCATCCGACGGCTGACGGCGTTCTCCGGTCGTGTACGAAAAAGGGCCACCTTCGCGGTGGCCCTTTCATTTCATCGCCTTGTGCGCGATCGCGTCCCGATGGTGGATCAGGCGGCTACCAATCGTCGGAGGCCGCAGCGTTGCCCATGCTCGCTTGGATTCTTTCCCCGAGCTTCAACAGTTCGGGCCCGATCTTCTCCATATCCGAGCGCTGGTTTACTGGGCCATCGTGCGCTGGCGTCACTATGCCGGACCCGTAGCTCGCGGGCCACGCGAGATGGACGTTGGTGAAAGTCAGTCGGAACCTACCGTCCTTCGACTCCACGCGCATGGTGAAGGGAACGGTCCAGTCCGCTTTCGCCATGCATGAGAACGCGCCTCCACAGGGATAGTTGATGATCCCGTTCCCGATAATCGTCCCCTCGTCCCTGTTCTCATACTCGATGACGGCCTTCGCCGACTTGAAGTTCTCCGCGATCCACATCCTCGCAGCGCTGTACACCTGATTCTTCGTGTAGCCGGGCACCTCGAACACCTGCACGACCGTGCGGTCCTCCTCCGTAAGCGGCACCCTCTTCGCCGACGCCAGCCCCGATGCGGCCGTCAAGAGAAACGCCGCGATAAATACCCCGAACCACTTCATAGGCTCCCCCTCTGTGAACGTGCCCCAGCGCAGATATGCCATGCCCCCGATGACCTGTCAGTAGCCACCCTGCGATG